>CAMKLO010000006.1 GCA_946413655.1 uncultured Fibrobacter sp.
GGGCATACGAAAGGAGCAAAAAATCCTGGAGCGACCTTGAATATAAAATTTCAATCGATACATCCGCAATCAAAAAATACATGAATAAATTTTGGCAGCAAAATAACGGTTTTGGGGATTGCACAAACAAACAAAATAACGTAATCAAAAAGAACCACAATCCAGCAAGCAACAAAGCAAACACATTCTTCATCTGCAAATCTGGAACTTGGAGAGATGCTCAAAAAGATGAAATAGTGAAATACCTCTATACGGACACATTATACATCGACACCACTGCAAGCGACGGGGATCTCTACTGGGACAAGGAATTCTCCGTCTGCTACGTCTATGATGACAGTTTATGGATCAAAATCGATAAAACAAATTGTACGATGGGTTTGAGCGGATGCACGAAACTTCGCAAAAACGACGCAGAACAGGATTCCGACAATCAATGGTACATTTGCGACGGCAAAGAATGGATTTCCATGAACGATTATGAAACAATCAATAAAAAAGGGCTTCTATTCGCAAAAGATATTCAAAACTGGAAAGATACGACAGATGGAGCCACCCGCAAAGGCGACATAACGGACATCATCTACATTTTCGACAACAAGAACTGGCGCGTAGCAACGCTCCCGGAAGCATCTCTTGGATTGTGTAACGAAAAAAATCAAAACTTTTTTGGATACGCAGAAGAACGTAAAATGCAAGATTTGACTGACCCTAGAACAAACAAATGTACAGAACCATATAGTAGTTATTGTTACCATGCTAATTATCATCCAGACTTTTACATTTGCCAAAAAGATTATGATAACAAATTCTATTGGGAGCGTTTAGACACTTTTGACTATGATTACATATGCAACGACTCCAGCTATTACGCCAACAACAAAGACATCCATTGGGGCGGCATAGACCCTATAAAATGTGTAAATTGCAAACAAGAAAACTTCGATTATTTTGAAAACTTTTGCAAAAAACAATGCTATAAAGGAAGATTTAAAATAAATGCATTAAATTGTGCAGCAGACTTCGACGAATGCACAGAATCCCTTTTAGGCACAATAGAAGAAGGTCCCACCATAAAATCTAAAACCGAAATCGAATATCTAAATGATGAACGTTACAGATACCATTCATACGTGACATCAATAGACAGCACCAACAAAACAACATACATCTGTCGAATCCGATACATCGAATTCAATTATGAGAATGAGACATCCTATATCAAACCACATCCATCCTATCAATGGGATGTAGCCTCAGATTTTGATCTCGACGCAATCCCAACTATATGCTCTTGGGATATCAACGGTCAAATTGTTGTCGGAAAGAAAAATACATACGTTTGCGAAGACGAATGGCTAAGGTTAGCGACCCCAGTAGAAATTGATGCGGGTTTTGCATGTACTATGTACATGCGCGATAACGGAAATTGCAAGGGAGAAATCATTTCGGGAAAGAGCAACAATAAATATGTTTGCGATGAACTTGGTTTTAGAGACGCCACCCAAGAGGAAATAGAAACGGGAATTGCTTGTTCATCATGCATAATAAATAGCGGTCTGTCATGCAACACAGAAATGGAAAAAGAATTTGGTAAGACCTGTACTGAACTCAAGAGTATTGTAGAGAAATGTCGTGCAAATGAATAGAAACTAGCAAGAGATAAATTTATCAACAGGAGCAAATCATGAAAAACTTAGCCATTCTTTCATTTCTCCTTTCTCTTTTCCTCGTTTCCTGCGGGGATGATTCCGGCAGTTCCGTAGGCGATTCCAACGAAGAAGCCGAAAATGTCATCAACAAGACTATTTCGGGGATGGCGCAGGGTCCCTTTGAAGAAGGGGCTACGGTTTCTGTTTACGAGCTTGACTCAAATTTTCAGAAAACAGGATACAACATAGAAACGGAAATCACAAATGAACATGGCGAATATTCGATAAATGTAAAGAACTTCAAATCCCAATACGTATTGCTTAAAGCAGACGGCAAATTACATGATATTTTCACATCAGAGAAAACCTCAGGCAAAACAACCCTGTACGCACTCGCCGATTTAGGCAACACTAAAAAAACAAACATAAACATTCTCACCCACTTGGCACATAAACGGGCGCTATATTTGGTCACAAAAAAGAACATGACCGTAGCCAAAGCCCAAAAGCAAGCAGAAACTGAAGTCTTGAAATCATTCAGCATTAATGATGATTTGGGGGCCGCAGAAGATATAGACATTTTTACGGATACCAAACAAAATTGGCCCATACTCTCCATATCTGCACTAATGCAAAGCGATCTTCTAAATAGGGGCGTTAAAGACTTCTTGGCAGACTACGTCTCGGATATCGAAAAAGACGGCACTTGGGACGACAAGAAAACAATCACAAAGATTGCCGACTGGGCATACGAAAGGAGCAAAAAATCCTGGAGCGACCTTGAATATAAAATTTCAATAGATACATCCGCAATCAAAAAATACATGAATAAATTTTGGCAACAAAATTACGGTCTTGGAAATTGTACAAGCAAACAAAACAATGTAGTCAAAAAGAACAACAATCCTGCAAGCAACGAAGCAAATACGTTCTTCATTTGCAAATCTACAGATTGGGCAACCGCAAGAACAGTTGAAGTAAATAAATATTACTATACGGATACATTATACACCGACACCACCGCAAGCGACGGAGATATCTACTGGGACAAGAAATATTCCGTCTGCTATGTCTATGAAGACAGTGTATGGCACAAGATCAATAAAACCATTTGTAAAACGGGATTGAGTGGCTGTACGAAACTTCGTAAAAATGAAGCAGAACAGGATACCAGCAAACTCTGGAATATCTGCGATGGCAAAGAGTGGCTTGCTATGGACAACTGTTTTTTAGACTCGACAGAATTATGGGAAAAAGGACTTCTGTTCGAAAAAGACACTCTAGATTGGAAAGATACTACCGATGGAACCATCCGTAAAGGCAATAAATCAGATGTCATCTATATTTTCGACAACAAAAAATGGCGAGTAGCAACACTCATCGAAGCTTCACTTGGGAAATGCAGCAAAAAAAATGTAGGAGCCTTTGGTTACGTAGAAGATTGTAATAATTTTCAAAATTCTCCCCTTAGCTACGCTTACGGTGTTCATGGAGCTTACCATGGTCCAGAGTTTGGCAACTATGGTATTTGCCAAAATGATGGAAGCAATAATTTTTATTGGAATCTTATAGACGATGGTTCCTTAAACAAATACATATGTAATGATTCCAGCTATTACACTAACAATAAAGCAGGCGATGCCCATTGGGGTAGTATAGAATCAATAAAGAAAAATTGTATTAACTGCAAACAAGAGGATTTCGATTTTTTAGAAAACCTGTGCAAAAAACGCTGCTATGTACTTGATGGAGAAAGTCCTTTTTATTCAAGTATGGATAAAACAAGCAATGGATGGCGCATAGGAAATGTAACGGAATGCGCATTGGGCTTCGGCGGATGCACAGAGTCCCGTTTAGGCACAATAAACGAAGGACCCTTGATAAAGTTAAAAAATGACTACGAATATTCGGATAACGTAAATGACAAAGCCTATTTATCCGCAACATCAATAGACAGCGCTAAAAAAACAACTTACATCTGCAGAACCCACTATTCTAATCCCTATTCTAGTGAATATTCGTTTCCCCCACGTTGGTATATCGCCTCGGATATTGACATCGAATTAGCACCCAAACTATGTGATACTTGGAGGAATAGCAAGGGGGTTCTCATTTCAGGAAAGAATAATAACAAATATGTTTGTGACTATGGCGGGTTTAGAATCGCCACCCAAGAAGAAATCGATGCCGGCATCGCATGTACAGAATATATCCGTAATACAGGAATAACGGAATGCGACGATAAACTAGAAAAAGAAACAGGTATGGCCTGTACAGAGTATATGCAACATGTAGAGAAATGTCGTGCAAATGAATAGAAATTAGCAAGAGATAAATTTACCAATAGGAAGAACCCATGAAAAACTTAGCCATTCTTTCATTTCTCCTTTCGTTTTTGTTCGTTTCCTGCGGGGATGACTCCGGCAGTTCTGCAGGCGATTCCATCGAGGGAATCGGAATTTCTAGCAGTTCTAGCGAAAAAGCTAACAGGGATTCCAAATCGTCTAGTAGCTCCAGCGAAAAAGCAAACAAGGATTCCAAGTCTTCCAGTAGCTCTAGTGAAAAAGCCGAAAAACTTCCTGTCATCAACAAAACAATCTCGGGCATGGCGCAAGGGCCTTTTGAAAAAGGGGCGACAGTTTCTGTTTATGAACTTGACACAAACTTTCAGCAGACGGGAATCAGTTACGAAACAAAAATTAAGAATGATTCAGGAAGTTACTCCATCAAATTGGAAGATTTCAAATCACAATATGCATTGTTTAAAGTGAATGGTCGCTACATCGACAACATTACTGGTGCAAAATCAGCCTACAGTATCACATTGTATGCCTTCACGGATTTAGACAATCACGACAATGTAAACATAAACTTCCTTACCCATTTATCGTACAAACGAATTCTGTATTTGGTCACAAAAAAGGACAAATCCGTAGACAAAGCCTCAATGCAAGCAGAAACTGAAGTTTTAAGAGCATTCGATATTGAAAACGACGGATTCGATGATGCCGAAAACATTGACTTCTTTGGGAAAGACAAACAAAGCGCAGCTTTACTTGCTATATCGGTACTCTTGCAAAGTCACCTCCTTGATGAAAACTTAAATAACCGCTTAACAGACTTTACGTCATATATCGAAACATTTGGAACCTGGAACAACGAAGAGACTAAAACAGAAATTGCCGATTGGGCAAGCTACTTAAGCCAGAACACTGCATTCGAGAAAATCAAGGGTTATATAAAAAAATGGAACCAAACCGTTGATTTATCAATATTAAAAAAATACATGGATAACTTTTGGCAACAAAACTACGATCTTGGAGAATGCACCGACAAGCAAGAAAACAGAATTAAAGAAAATAGAAATAAATTAAGTTCTTTTGGGGAAGAACATTTCATTTGCCGATCCAGCAAATGGGAAATAGCCACGTCGAAAGAAATAGACGACTATCCAAATATAGATACATTAAACAGCAAAATTGCAAAAGATAGTGACATCCGCTGGCTAGATTCTGAAAAGCGAAAATGCGAAGTTTACGATGACACGTACACAACTTGGCGCATAGGGCATTACTCTGAATGCGAATACGGTTTTGGAGGTTGCACACATAAACGTGAAAATACGAAAGTAAAAAAAGGTGATAGGTATTATATTTGCAATAATAAGATGTGGCTAACGCTCGGATTCAGAGATTCCTACCCCATCGAATACGAATTAGATACTTTAGATTGGAAAGATACGACAGAAGGTGCCATCCGCAAAGGCAACGTAACGGATGTTGTCTATATTTTCGACAACCAAAAATGGCGAGTGGCAACAATCCCTGAAGCATCTCTTGGAGGGTGTAACGAAAAAAATGTAGGAAATTTTGGATACGCAGAAAGCCGCATAAAGCAGGCTTTATCTAAATTTGAATGTATACTCTATCCCGAATCCCCCGAAGATAATAATTGTTTTAGAATCGTTTATAACCCAGGCTATTACATTTGCAAAAAAATTGGACCGAAAACAAATCTTTCCTGGGACTGGAAGCCCCTAAGATTTCCTGACTATACCAGCATTTGCGACAATCTAAGTGATGATGCAAATAGCAAAAAAGTCAATCCTTACTGGGGCAATTTTACCCCCGTAAAGGAAAAATGCTTAAATTGCAATCAAGAAAATATTGATCATTTTGAAGATCAATGCAAAAAACGTTGCTACGTGTCAGGAAATATAGCCCATGCGTCCGCATGTGTATTGGGTTTCGGATGTAAATATGATCTTTACGGTACAATAAAAGAAGGCCCCTCCATGGAACTAGCCTCCGATACCATATTCTATGAAGACGAATATTATAGTGAACATTTGTATCACTTATCATACCCTATTTCAATAGACAGTACAAAAAAAACAAAATACATCTGCAAAAATATCTCCTTAGGGGGTTTATACTATGGATGGAATGTCGCCACAGATATCGAAATTGACCTCGCTCCAACCATATGTGCTTATAGTAAAGGTGGTAGTGGATTTCAAATTCTTACAGGAACATCGGGAACAAAATACGTTTGCGACAACGGCAAGACTAGATTAGCCACTCAAGAGGAAATAGACGCGTGGAATCTCCTATGACTTTAGCAAGAGTTAAATTTACCAATAGGAGGAACCCGTGAAAAACTTAGCCATTCTTTCATTTCTCCTTTCGTTTTTACTCGTTTCCTGCGGGGATGATTCCAGCAGTTCCGCAGATGATTCCGAAAAAAAAATCAATACAACCATTTCAGGAATGGCGCAGTGGCCCTTTGAAGAAGGAACTATAGTTTCTATTTATGAACTTGACGAAAATTTCGAAAAGACAGGCATCAATTACGAAACCAAAATTAAAAACGATTCAGGCGAATACTCAGAGAACATAAAAAAAATCCAATCACAATACGCTTTACTTAAAGCGTACGGTTATTACAGCAACCTCGTTACCGGAGAACAGGCAAAAGATAAATTAACACTATATGCCCTTGCAGACTTAAGCGAAAGCGACAAATTAAATATCAATCTGCTTACACATCTAGCTCATAAGCGCACATTATACCTTATCTCAGCAAAAAACAAATCTTTGAAAGATGCAAAAAAGCAAGCAGAAAAAGAACTTTTAAAACCGTTCGGAATCAAGGAAATAAATGATGACGAAAGTACAGCACTGCTTGCCTTATCCATATTGCTGCAGGGAACCTTTCCCGAAGAAAATATAAACGACCGCTTAACGAACTATAAAAACGATATCGAGAAAGACGGCATTTGTAATGATAGTAAAACAGCGACTCAAATTGCCGATTGGGCATACCAGCAAAATCTAGATTCTGGCCTTACGAAAATTCGAAGCAACATTGAAAAACAAAAAAAATACACCGATATTCCTGCATTCGAAAAATACGTGGACGGTTTCTGGCAAGCCAATTACGGACTTGGAAGCTGCACAGACAAACAAAAAAACGAAATCAGAAAAAACACAAATTCAGAAAGCAATTTCTCAGACCTATATTTCATTTGCAAATCCAAAAAATGGAGAGAGGCCACAAAAAAAGAAAAAGATTCATATTATTGGCCTGACTCTTTAGACAACATCAAGGCGAAAGAAGGAGATGCCTATTGGAGCAAAATAGACTCAACAGTCTGTTACATCCATGAAGACAAATCGTGGCATAAAAGCGACATAAGCAATTGTACTCTTGGTTTACAAACATGCACAAAACAGCGAGTAAGGGATATTGATACCACATCTAATGGGAACTGGTATGTTTGCGATGGAGAACAGTGGTTGCATTGGAACAGTTTCGAAATAGACCCCAAAGACTCCAAATGGAAAACATCCATCAAAAACGAAAAAGACACTTTAGGCTGGAAGAAAGCAGAACAAGGAACAACCCGCAAAGGCAGTAAGACCGATATCATTTACATTTTTGACAAAAACGCATGGAGACTCGCAACGATACCCGAAGCAACACTTGGCGGATGTACCAAGGAAATCGAAGATTCTCTCGGTTATGTGGAAATACGAAAAGGGCAAGAATTTATCGACCCCGTTGCCATCAGTTGCAAACAAGAAAAATCCATCAAATATCCGGATGGTTTAAAATGTCCAAAACCAACCAACAGCCCCAATAGCTACTATGATTGTTCCTACATAGATTGTTCTACATCATTATTTGAAAACGGCTACTATCGTTGCAATGACGAACAATGGCATAGAGTAGATGACTGCACTATTGAACTAATAAAATTAAATGAAGGTAAACCAGGCAAAGATGGCGACAGCCATTGGGGAACCACATGCCCGTCCAGATGTTATGTATTCGAGAATGATTCCAACGATTCAACTCATGGGAAATGGCGTGTAGGTGATTTAACAGAATGCGCTTTAGGCTTGGGAGGATGTACCAAAAGTCGTGACGGAATGAAAAAAACTGGACTAAGTGCATCGAAATACTATGGTTGCCAAATCGATGTTTTTTGTTTCCAAGACCTAACAGTATATGAAAAAAGCGAAACACAATATGTCTGTAGAAGCACAGTCGTTTCCGACTTTCCCCATGAATGGCAAGAAACGCAATCTAGAAACATAAAAAGCAACAGAAGCGAGTAAACTATGAAAAAAACGGTCTTACTTAACCTACTTTTTTTGCTTTTCTTGATTTCCTGCGGCAACGATTCAGGAAATTCCGCCGAAAATTCCGAAAAAATCATCAACACAACTATTTCAGGAATGGCGCAAGGCCCCTTTGAAAAAGGGGCGACGGTTTCTGTTTATGAACTTGATACGAACTTCCAGCAGACAGGGTACAATATCGAAACAAGCATCAAAAGCGACAAGGGTGATTTTTCGGTTAAGTTAAGAGACTTTGAATCACAGTATATATTGTTTAAAGTAGAGGGTTATTACTTCAACATTTTCACCAACAAAAAAATAAAGGATAAATTAACTTTATACGCACTTACAGACTTGAGCGAACGGGACAAAGTAAACATAAACCTACTCACACACTTAGCCTACAACCGCACGCAGTATCTTGTCTCAGAAAAAAACGTACCCATAAAAAAAGCCAAAAAGCAAGCAGAAAATGAGGTTTTAAAAGCATTCGAGATTGAAGACGATTTCGATGACGCCGAAGACATAGACATCTTTGGAAAAGGCAAACAAAGTGCAGCATTGCTCGCCATATCGGTACTCATGCAAAGTCATCTCCTCGATGCAAGCCTGAACGACCGCTTGGCAGACTTTGCGTCAGATATTGAAAAAGATGGAACCTGGGACAATGAACAGATTAAAACAGAAATTGCCGATTGGGCAAGCCGTGTGAGCCTGAACTCAGGGTTCGACAAAGTCAAAGGTTATATAAAAAAATGGAACCAAACAGTTGATTTATCGGCATTTGAAAAATACGTGGAAAACTTTTGGCAACAAAATTACAATCTTGGAGAATGCACCGATAAACGCAGTTATGAAGTCAAGGGTAACCGAAACAAACTAAGCAATTTTAGAGAAGAACATTTTATTTGCAAATCAAACAAGTGGGAAATGACCCCTACAGAAGAAAAATATCCATATCTGGATACTGCGAGCAATGACATCGCAAAAGATGGCGATGTCCGTTGGCCAAATTATGAAAAATCAAAATGTGAAGTTTTTGACGACACGTCTTGGCGTAAAGGGAATAAAAGCGAATGCATATACGGCTTTGGAGGCTGCACAAAAAAACGCGAAAGCACAAAAATAAGAAAAAGGGAAGGGTATTATATTTGCCAAAACAAAGACTGGAAATGGCAGAACTTTGAAGATTTGAACATAGAAGACTCCATCCCAGAAATGCCAATCGATTGCGAATTGGATACTTTAGACTGGAAAGATACGACAGAAGGCGCCATCCGCAAAGGCAACATAACGGACATCATCTACATTTTTAACAACAAAAAATGGCGAATAGCAACACTCCCTGAAGCATCTCTTGGTGGGTGTAACGAAAAAACTGTAGGAAATTTTGGATACGCTGAAAAACGCCAAGGACAGGATATGATTGAACCAAGAGGTTACGAATGTGTAGTCCAAACCCATTCCGACGAATGCCCTAGTCCTGATTACGGTTCGGGCTATTACATTTGCGAAAAAAGTTACGAAAATAAATATTATTGGGAAACCATAGAATATCGTAACTATAACAGCATATGCAACAATCCAAGTGATGATGCTAATAGCAAAAAAGTCAATGCTTACTGGGGCAACTTTGCCCCAGCAAAGAAGAAGTGCGTAAATTGTAATCAGGAAAGTATTGATCATTTTGAAGATCAATGCAAAAAACGTTGCTACGCATCAGGGAGTATAGCCCATGCATCTGCATGCGCATTAGGCTTCGGCGGATGCACAAAAGACCTTTACGGTACACTCAAAGAAGGTCCCTCCATAAAAGTAGGAACCGAAAACATATATGAGCGCTATGAAAAATACTATCAACTTTCATACTTAATTTCAATAGACAGCACACAAAAAAGAACATATATCTGCAGGTATCCTTATTCTGAAGGTGAAGATTATTTTCCCACTCGATGGTATATCGCCTCGGATATCGACATCGAATTAGCCCCCAAACTTTGCGACGATTGGTGGAATAGCAAGGGTGTTCTCATTTCAGGAAAGAATGGCAACAAGTACGTTTGCGACGATGGCGGGTTTAGAATCGCTACCCAAGAGGAAATAGAAGAGGGAATTGCATGTACAGAATACAACATGTACGATTTAGAGAAATGCGGCTCTGAACTAGAAAAACAAACAGGTATGACCTGTGCAGAATACATGCGCCTTGTGGAGAAATGCCGCGCCAAGCGGAAAGAATAAGTCTAAACGCAATCATTACAGAAAAACAGGTAAAAAATTGTCATTGCGCAGAATATGCATCATTTCGAATCCTTTATTTTTCTAACTTAATATGGAAAATTTGAATTTCGAAGGTATATGACATGGCAGCGTCCAAGAAAAAAGAAGAAACCGACCTTTTTGACTTATTGAAAGACCTGGTCAAGAACTGGCGAATCATGTTTCCATGCATTTTCCTTGCAGGAATCATCGGCGTATTCGTCGCCCTTTGGATTCGCCCCATATACCAGGTAGATGCTCTGCTCCAAATCGAATCCAAGAGCAACAAGAGCGTAGGCATGATGGGCGGCCTCCCAAGCCTATTTGCCACGTCAAGCCCTGCCGAAACGGAAATCGAGCTTATCAAGAGCAGGCACATCATCGGCGAAGCCGTCGAGAAGATGCACTTGCAATACAAGGCCACTCCTGTAAATGGGCTTGACCGTCTGTTGCATCGCGAAGGCCGTATGGAGCTTAGCCTATACGAAGTACCATGGGAGAACATACCTGCAACCGAGAAAATAGTTCCTTGGATTGCCGAAGCCGTCGATAGCACCTCATTCAACTTGTACGACCACAACAAAAAAGTTGTCCTCTCGGGAAGTGTCGGCACTACATACCATTTCCCGTATGCAGGCGACACAGCTCTTTTCTGCGTCCACCACATGGAAGCCGAACCTGGGCAGAAATTCGAGCTTCTTAAACTGAACCGCCTTGACGCTATCGCCGCATTCAAGAACGCATTCAACATCAAGGAAAAAGGGAAAAAGACCGGCATTTTGGAATTCAGCTACAAGGACATCTACCCAGATCGTGCGACACTGATTCTAAACGAAATTGCCACAACGTATTTGCGTCAAAATGTGGAACAGCGCAATGCCGAAGCGCAAAAAACTTTGGAATTTTTGGAGAAACAGCTACCCGACGTCAAAGCGCAGATGGACAGTTCCCTCCTCAAGTTCAACACCTACCGCAACAAGGTCGGTTCTGTCGATATCGGTGCGGAAACTCAAATCATCTTGGAAAAGCGCAACGTCTTGCAGCAAAAGTTGCTCGATCTGCAACAAAAGAAACAAAGCGCAATCCGGTTGTTCCAGCCGGAGCACCCGACTATCAAGACTCTCGAAGAACAGGAAAACAACCTGAAGCGAGAGCTCGCCAACAACACGGCAGCGACCAAGAAGCTCCCGAACACGCAGCAGGAAGTGTTGAAGCTGACAAACGAAGTGGATATGAGCAAACACATGTACACGACGATGCTCAACAACATCCAGCAGCTGAAACTCGTGTCCGCTGGCGAAGTGGGCTCCGTGCGTATCATCGACTTTGCCGAAGAAACGACCCAGCCGGTTAAACCAAAAAAATTGCTCATTATCTTCGCGGCGCTTTTCATGGGTTTGCTTCTCGGATCAACTATCATAACGCTCCGCAGCAAGTTCAGCAACGGCGTACGAGATGCAAGTTTCATCGAACGCGAAACGGGATTCAGCGTCTATGCCAAGGTCCCGAAGGGCAATCCCAACGGCACCAAGGGCACTCGCCCCCTTGCCGTGGTCGAACCCGACGATGTCGCTGTCGAATCGCTCCGCGCCTTGCGCAGTTCGCTGGAATTCAGCATGGAAGAAGGTTCCAACCCGACAATCGGCATCAGCGGTCTCATCCCTGGTGTGGGCAAGAGCTTTATCTCCGTAAACCTCGCTGCCCTTTACGCCGGCCTCGGCAAAAAGGTTTTGCTTATCGACGCCGACCTCCGCAAGGGCCGTCTGCACAAGGAATTCGGTATCAAGCGCGGTAAGGGCCTTTCGCAAGTTCTCTTGAACGAAGTATCCGTAGAAGACGTAATCAAATCGACCGAAGTCGAGAACTTGTTCATTATGCAATGCGGAATGGTGCCGCCGAACCCGTCCGAACTGCTCGGTTCCAAGCACTACGCAGCAATGATTAGCGAGTTGGAAAAGATATATGACCTCATCATCGTCGATACGCCGCCTATCATGCTCGTGACAGACGCAGCACTCGCTTGCCGTGTCGCATCCCAGATTGTCATGGTCATCGAATACAACAAGCACAGCATCGATGCTATCAAGGACGGAATGAACCAGCTTTTGAAGGGCAATACAACCGCCCATGCAAGCGTTGTCATCAACAAGTATGTGCACAGCCACAGCGATGGCTACGGTTATAAATACGGGAAGTACTAAACAGCCTTGTTAGCAATATGCCATCCAAAGCATCCATAATCTCGTCGCTGATATGGAAATTCATGGAGCGTATGGGAATTCAGGGGACACAGTTTGTTGTCTCCATAGTTCTCGCGCGGCTTCTCGCCCCGGATGATTTCGGACTAATCGCACTTGTGATGGCGGTAATTGCCATTGCGAACGTTTTTGTACAAAGCGGACTCGGCACAGCCTTAATTCAAAAAAAAGACGCTGACGAAACGGATTTTTCCTCTGTATTTTATGCAAGCCTCCTGCTTGCCACAATCGTCTATGCACTGATTTTCTTCACAGCACCGCTAATAGCCGATTTCTACGACAAACCTACGCTCATCCCCGTCATCCGTGTTTTGACGCTAACCCTGTTTATCGGCGTTTTCAATTCCATACAGTACGCCTTTGTCGCACGCCAAATGATGTTCAAGAAGCTCTTTTTCAGGAGCATCGGGTCGATGATTCCATCGAGCATTATCGGCATCGTGATGGCATTCACAGGATTTGGCGTGTGGGCCCTTGTCGCACAGCAACTTTCGAATACCTTTCTCGCCGTAGTAATCATGTGGTTCGTCGTTCCGTGGCGTCCGCAATTAAAATTCTCTTTTGAAAGACTGAACAAACTTTTTTCATTTGGATGGAAACTTCTCTTTTCGTCGGTGATTGACACGGTCTATTCACAAATACAAAGCATCGTTATCGGAAAGATGTTCTCGCCCGCAAGCCTCGCTTTTTTCGACCGAGGAAGCCACTTCCCCTACATTGTCGTAAACAACATCAACAATTCAATCCAGGCTGTCATGTTGCCCTCGCTTTCTGCACACCAAGATGACAAGCCCCAAGTGAAGAAGATGGTACGGCGAGCCATCGTGACTAGCTCATTCTTGATCATCCCGATGATGGCAGGCCTTGCTGCCGCAGCAGAACCCATCGTAAAAATCCTATTAGGGGATAAATGGCTCCCCAGCGTTCCCTTCGTCCAGATATTCTGTTTCATCTACGCCTTTTATCCAATCCATACGTCTAATTTATCTGCAATCAATGCCTTAGGACGCAGCGATATTTTTCTAAAACTCGAAATCATCAAAAAAATTTTCGGGATATCCATTCTTGTCGCAAGTATTCTCTATTTCAGGTCGCCTATCGGTATCGCCTACGGTGTCGCCGTAAATACAATCATCGCCTCATTCATCAATGCCAGCCCGAACAAAAAGCTGCTCCATTACAGTTACCTTGAACAAATCAGCGATATCGCGCCATCGGCCATTTTAGCCTGCGCCATGGCCCTTGTCATTATTACAGTGAACCAACTGCAATTGAATATTTATTTGACTCTAGTTTTGCAGATTTTAACCGGAGCATTATTCTACTTCGGACTCGCCAAATTACTACATTTTGAAAGTTTAGAATACCTGATAAAGACAATCGCCGATTTCAGGAGAAGACATGCAAAATAAAGAAATTACCGTTACATCGCCGCTGTTTCCATCGTTAGACGACTTTATCCCGATGCTCAAGGACATCTGGGACCGCAAATGGCTCACAAACAACGGGCATTATCACAAGGAACTTGAAAAGGCTCTCGCCGAATATTTGGGCGTGGAATACCTAAGTTTATTCACAAACGGGACTTTACCTCTCATTACGGCACTCCAGGCCATGCGCATTACCGGCGAAGTCATCACAACGCCGTACAGTTTTGTCGCAACGACTCATTCCATTTGGTGGAACGGACTCAAGCCCGTTTTTGTCGATGTTGACGAAGAAACGGGAAACATCAATCCTGAAAAAATCGAAGCAGCCATCACTCCGCATACGACGGCCATCATGCCTGTCCATGTGTATGGAACTCCCTGCAACACAAAGCGCATCCAGGAAATTGCCGACATTTACGGTCTCAAAATCATTTACGATGCGGCACACGCATTCGGCGTAAAAATCAACGGTGAATCTGTACTCAATGCCGGCGACATGAGTACACTCAGTTTCCATGCGACGAAAGTCTATAACACCATCGAAGGCGGAGCATTAGTTTGTCACGACGCAGCCACCAAGAAACGCATTGACTATCTCAAGAATTTCGGTTTTGCTGGTGAAACAACGGTCGTCGCTCCCGGCATCAACAGCAAAATGGACGAAATCCGTGCCGCATACGGTCTCCTGAATTTGAAGCAAGTCGATAAAGCCATCGCAAGCCGCAAGGTCGTCGCCGAACGCTACCGCGAAGCGTTCAAAGATATTCCCGGCATCCGCATGCTCAAAGATATCGAAGGCGTTCGTCACAACTACGCTTACTTCCCCATTTTCATAAGCGAAGAATACGGCATGAGCCGAGATGCGCTCTATGAAAAGCTCAAGGAATACAATATCTACGGACGCCGTTACTTCTACCCGCTCATCAGCACGTTCAGCGCCTACAAGGGCTTGGAATCGGCAAATCCGTCGAACCTCCCTGTAGCCCACAAACTTGCCGACCAGGTACTTTGTCTGCCGATGTTTGCCGACTTGGACGATGAAGGTGTCAACCGAGTCATAAATGTTATCGTCAATCGAAAATAAATTCGAGCATCTATGAAGAAGAATATTCTTGTATTCCCCTGCGGTTCAGAAATAGCGCTCGAAGTGTATCGTGCAGTCAATCATTCGACACACTTCAATCTTATTGGCGCAAACTCCATAGACGACCACGGTCAATTTGTATTCGAAAACTACATCGGCGGCTTGCCCTTCATTACGGCCCCGGACTTTCTTGAAAAATTTGGGCAGGTCATTCGCGAAAACAACATCGACGCTGTCTATCCGGCAATGGATTCCGTCATCGAACTTTTAAAGAACAACGAAGATTTGTTGGGATGCAAAGTAGTCTCCTCCCCCATAGAGACAACGCAAATCTGCCTTTCAAAATCCAGGACGTACAAAGTCCTCGAGAATATCGTAAAAGTCCCTAAAACATACACTGCCAATGAACTTGTCAAAGCAGGTGGACCGTTCCCCGTTTTTGCTAAACCCGATATCGGTTACGGTTCCCGCGGCGCAAAGAAAATTTCAAGCGTCGAAGACCTCAAGGCACACTTGGCCCTGTACCCGTCATGCATCCTTTCGGAATTTTTACCGGGCAAGGAATACACCGTCGATTGCTTTACAAACAGCAACGGGAAATTGCTTTTTGCTGCAGCACGCGAACGTTGCCGCATCATGAACGGAATCAGCGTCAACACGAAGCCTGTCAAGGAAAATGCCGAAGAGTTCATGGATTTCGCACAAAAGATAAACGAAACCATAAAATTCCAAGGAGCTTGGTTTTACCAAGTCAAACGCGATGCAAACGGCAGCCTTACGCTTCTCGAAATTGCAAGCCGTTTCGGCGGGTCTTCTTCGTTGTTCCGCGCACAGGGTATCAACTTTGCGCTGATGTCGCTATTCGATGCATTCGACATTCCCGTATCCATACTCCGCAATGGCTACGACGTCGTCATGGACCGTGCGCTTGACAACAAGTACAAACTGGACTTGAAATACAGCGAAGTCTTTATCGATTTTGACGACTGTATTTATCTCGAAAAGAAATTCGTAAACGACGCCATGATGGCGTTCCTTTACCGGTGCGTAAACAAAGGAATCAAAGTTACTTTGCTTTCCCGTCATGACGACGAAAAACTTGGCAAGTTGGACGAACTTTTGGACAAATTGCGTATCCGTCAGGTATTCGACCGCATCATCCATCTTAATCCGAGCCAGAAAAAAATCGATTCCATCGACAACACGGATTCCATTTTCATTGACGACTCTTTCGCAGAACGCAAAGCCGTCGCAGACAAATTTAACATACCCGTTTTTAGTCTAGACATGATTGAGGCCCTTTAATGGAAACGCCCTTCGACATCAAACGCGCGCAGGCGCGCCTTTTAGAAATGGCAAAAGCAACAGCAGCCATTCTTGAAAAGCACGACATTCCCTACCAAATTGCATTCGGCACGTTACTTGGAGCCGTAAGGCACGGAGGGTTCATTCCGTGGGATGACGATTTTGACTTTTTACTTTTCAACGATTCTTACGACAAGGCAACGGAAGTATTGCTGAAGGAGCTCCCCGCCGATATGCTCCTCGAAAACGAAAAGACCGAGCCCAAGTATTTCCACGGTTGGGCTCATGTCAAAGATTTGAAAAGCGAATGTGACTGCGCTCTTTTCCCGCAAGATGCGGCCTACGCACACCACGGTTTAAGTGTAGATTTGTACAAGCTCACAAAAATCAAGGAAAAGGATTACATTCAATACCGACTTGATGAAGCTCTTACCTACATCGATCGCCGCCTCAAGCAAGGGCTCATGACCGAAGAAGAATACAAGAATAAAAAGGAATCTTTCTCAAACTTGTTCAAGCCGGACGGGAACACATCTGAAAAGGAAATTTTAGCCTACCCGTTTACATATGGCAAACAAGAAATCGACGATGTTTTTCCGTTGAAAAAATACAAATTCGAGGATACGGAATTTTTAGGTCCGAACAATTATGATCCATTGCTCGCTTCTGAATATCGCGACTATATGTCGCTCCCGCCCGAAGAAGATCGAAAGCCACATTATACATCCATTAAATATTTTTAAGGAGGGCATATAAATGAAAAAACTTAAATCGTTTATCATAAAGTGCATGGGTCCTCTCTATGGAATTCTTTTCAAGACGAGAATCGAAAACCGTCGCCTTGTTAAAGAAAAAAAAGATCTGGAAAGTCAAATCAACGAGCTAACTTATCAAGTCAACTACCTAAAGCATCACTTTGATATCGGGCAGATGAAGCCCGCATCCGGGTATCTCCGCGAATTCCAGCTTGCCGAAGTCGAATACGCAAGACACATCCTTGATTTGCTCAAGCCCTACGATATCCAGATGTACCTTGAAGGGGGCGCACTGCTCGGAGCTAAGCGCCACAAGGGATTCATCCCCTGGGACGACGACATCGATATTGCCATGGCCCGAGCAGATTTCAACAAGCTTCTTCACGTTCTGCAAACCGATCCCAATTTCGTGTGGATAGACACAACGCAGAAATCCGGTTACTACGCCGAATATTACGACAAGAACATTCGCGCGAACGCAAACAAGAACGTTGTTCTCATGACTCCGACTTGTGTACACATATTCAATGGAACCTGTTTGAGAGATGCGAAGAACCTTGAATTTTTCCCGAACGATTTCTTGAAAGAAGATGTGACCGAAGAACAATATCTTGCTTTCCGTGACAAAGTAATTGCATTCATACGTGTACCGCACGCATGGAAAGAACTCTTCGACTTCTACGAAGAAAATTGGAAAGCGAGCGGTATCTATTCCATGGAGCCGACCTCTCGAATCGTCCCAGGGCTTGGCAACTGGGATTTGACGGAATACGGCTATCACGGATTTAGACACCACGATGACGTTTATCCCACAACGACCATTGTATTCGAAGGCAAGGAACTCCCCTGCCCGAACAAGGCCGAAGTAATTCTGGACAGGGAATACAGTAAAAGTTGGCGTGACTATCCTAAAGACATCGGATTCCCGCAAACACTACTTGACCGGAACAATTATTTTAAATTAATTGGCGAACCCTTGATTGACTACAAAGAATTTTAAAATATGACCGAACCGGAAAGAATTGTCGCGAAAGGAATCGTTCCCTCCTCGTTTTTGCAAGAAGAAACGATATGCGATTTTTTTGTGGATTCCACCCGCAAAAAGGTATGGGCCATTGAACTCGACATCTTGATCGAATTCGACCGTATATGCAAAAAACACGGCCTGAAATATTTCTTGATGTGCGGCACGCTTCTCGGCGCCATTCGCCACAAGGGATTCATCCCGTGGGACGACGATATTGACGTCGCCATGCCGCGCGACGATTTTAACAAGTTGAACACGTTGCAAGAGGAATTCAAGCACCCGTTTTTCTTGCAGACGCCGCTCACCGACAAAGAATTCGCAGGTTCGCACACCTGTATCCGCAACACGAATACGAGCGCCATCAGCCCCATCATCCGGTTCCAGAAGATGAATCACGGGCTTTTCATCGACGTTTTTGCGCTGGACCATTTTGTACCGGAAGGCGCCGAAGAGCGCTATGCCGAAATAAACCAGCTGAACATCGAGAACGGAACGTTCATGCGGTTGACCAACCCGGAACTGAACGAGAAAAACCGCGAGCGCGTAAAAAATTACCACAGGGACCATATTGCCGATTACTTGAAAATCCATGAAATTGCGAGCAAGTTCAACAATAAAAAAACAGACAAACTTGCAATCCTCACATGGACGGCAGAACCGCTAGAACAAAACGTGTGGGACGCAAAGGACTTTGACGAATCGGTGGATGTTGAATTCGAAGGATACCGTTTCCCGGCACCCGCAGGATATCGCAACATTCTCACGCAGCTGTTCGGGAACTACATGGAATTCCCGCCTGTAGAAAAAAGAGGAGCCCAGCACAGTCAATACGTGCTGGACCCCGATACGCCTTATGCGGAATTCCTGCGCACGTTCAAGCCGTGCTAACAGGATTCTCCACAGCAATTACTTTTTCGGTGCAAACGGCTCGATGATGTTCTTGATGATAAAGTCGGCAGTTTCGTCGATTTTCTCGAAGGGAACGCGTTTCGGCAAGTCGACATTGAAAGCCTTCTTCACCTTCGCGACGAGTTCGTCGGTATAGACGAGCGTGCCGTTTTCCACGTTCTCGATGCCGTCGCAGTAAATAGACTTCCGGTTGGCTGCACGCATGTCGTCCATGCTAAACAGGGTCGTGTCAAACGAGGCTTCCGCCTTGGCCCCATCAATTAATACCGGATAACCGCCGATTTCGCCATCGACACCGGGCGCATGCACCTTGGTCACCGTCTTTTCGCGGAGAGCGGTCAAGATGGAATCGATGATGTTGAAGTTGCTCGAAGCGTTCATCATGTTGCGCTTCTGGTCCACCGGCATCGGGATAGAGCAGGCGGCCAGCACTTCGGCCTGGTCAAACGGCAAATCCTTGCCGTCCTTCTTGAAGTTCAAGAGCAGCGTCTGGCCTTCGGCGTGACCTTCCTTGGAAATCACCACGTCATGGAAATGGCTTACCGCGAGTGTCACGTCGATATCGTTCAGGTTGTCGATGTTGTACTTTTCGGCCATGAAGAACTTCATACGCGGAATGAGGTGGTTCAGGTTGCCGCTACCGAAATCGAAGTACGTCTTGCCGGCGGACTTGAGCCAAGGAATCACCGCGTCGGAATACGAAGTATTGATGGTGACGGCGTTCGAGCCGGCCTTCTCGTAAGCGGCCATGATGTTCTTCGCGTAACGGATAGAAAGCGGGGACCAGATGCCGTAAGCGCGCAGGTTGCTCCACGAGATGCTCCCGTACTTGAGGCCCGAATACACGCGGCTGCTGTTCACGATAAAGTCGGGGTTCGCCTTCTGGATGGTCGCGGCGATGCTATCGACATCGTTCAAGTCGCAGTCACCGAGAATTTCAATCTGGCTGCGCAGTTCGCGACGGATTGTCGCTGCCGTGCGGACGATGTTCACGTCCATCTGCATCTTGGCGGCATTGCGGCCCGCGACCACGATTTTCAGCTGCGGATCACGGAGACTCACCAAAAAGTCAAGCAGGAACGTACCGACGCTCCCGAGCCCGATAATCATAATCGTAATCGTTTCGTTCTTTTCGACCTTGGACTTGAGCAAGGCAATTTTCTTGTTCAGGATTTCCATATCTTACTCCATAAGTTCGCGGACAATGTTGTAGTCCGCAACGGTGTTGCAGTTATACCAGGCATCGAACGTGACCACGTCATATTCTTCACGGGTAAGTTTGTTGAAATACGCCTGGATAATTTCGAGGTTCGTACCCTGGAGCTGCTTCTCGGTCAGGGATGCGACGGCCTCGTGCAGTTTTTCTGCCGACTGGAACTTCCACATCTGCGCAGAATTGAATACCGCGAGGAACGGTTCCGGAATCGTGAGCGAAGAATGGTTCGTGTCGTACAGGTAATGCGGACGGCCATCCGTCGATACATAGAGCGCCACGGCCTTGTTCGAATAGATAGGTTCGCGATTGATCGTGAGCACGCTCTTTTCGCTATCGTAAACCTTCTTGAAATTTTCCTTCAAGAAGAACAGGTCGCCTTCTACGAAGGTGACATCACCCGATTCCTTCACGGCCTCGATGCCCTTGTACAGGCTGTAGCCCGAACCATAGTCCTTGAAGTGCTCGTTGTAGACAAGTTCAATCTTGTCGCCGTAAGCCTGGAGATTTTCCTTCACGTATTCTTCGAGAGCGGAATAGAGGTAGCCGCCCACGATGATGTACTTGTCGTATTCACCGCAGTTTTTGATAAGCTGGTTGAGCAGCGCAAACTTCGGGGAATCCTTATAGTAAAGGCACTTCAGGGTTTCCTTTTCGGTATCCCTGTTAAAGCGGGTCGCCGTCCCGGCAACAGTAATAATCAGGTACTTCATCTTTCAATACTCTTCACGCACATTTCAAGGCCTTCGTCGAGCGTAACGATCGGTTTCCAGCGCGTACGCGTACGAATCTTGTCGGTATTGAGTAAGCGACGTTCCGGGTCGGACTTGCGGAAACCTTCAAACCTGATTTTCACGTCATCCATGCCCATCTTCTTCGCGATAAGCTTGGTCAAATCCACAATGGATATTTCCTCATTGGTCGCGACGTTATAGACGGTACCGTCGAGTGCTTCGGGCGATTCCATGAGTTCCATCACGGCGCGGCAGCTGTCGATATTGTGGAGGAACGTGCGCTTGTTGACCTTCGAGTTTTCGAGCAAAGTGACTTCGGGCTTTTCGAGAAGGTTGTTGATGATGTGCGGGATAATGTGGTCAGCAAAGCGTTCGTGCTTGCTGTACACGTTCGCAAAGCGGATAGAGCAGCCCTTGATTTTGCCCTTGTCCACGGCATCCTTCATGAAGAATTCCGTAAGGAGCTTGCCCACTGCATAACTCGTGCGCTGGCTGTGTTCTGCTGTAGCCATAACCAGGAAGTCCGATTCGCGGACACCGCCGTTCGCGTTCCACGACTGCATGGAATACACTTCGGAGGTAGAGCAGTTGATGTAGGTGTCGGCACCAAGGGAAATCGCCATTTCGAGGAAAGTCTTCATCGAGATGACGTTCGTCTGGAAGGTATGTTCCACTTCGTAGAAATGCTTCGTGTGGACTACTGCAGCGCAGTTGATAAATATCAGGCGGCCAGAGTACGAACCCTTGAGGTTCTTCACCTTGTCGGCGACAGCGGCCATGTGTTCGGCATTGTTGATGTCGTATTCAAAAAAGATAAAGTCATCGCGACCAACCAAGTCCTTCACCGTATCGATGGAACTGGCAAAGAAGTTGTCAAAACCGACAACGATGTTTTCTTCTTTCAGCAGCTGGTGCGAAAGTTCACTGCCGGTCATGCCGGTAGCACCACTTATGACATACAGATTTTTCTTCATGTTAAGCCTCTGTTTAAATTCCTAAAGTCAGACGATCCTTGTAGAACACATCTACCTCGTCCGTATAAAGTTCCTGTTCCGCCCCGATGTCGTACGGGACGCAAACATGTTCGTACCCCGTCGTCTCGGTATTGAGAATCCCGAACTGTGCACAGGGATTGATGTTGCGCGGCTGCCCTACGGAACCCGGGTTGATAAAAACCGTTTTTTTCTTGTTCCTCGTGCTCGGGGAATCCGCCTTGAAAAGAACCTCGAAGTAGTGGCACACATGGGAATGCGCCGTCAACACGTAATCGAACTCCGCATATTCCTCGCGGGAAAGTTCTGCCGGCGTAAACTTGCCCCAATACGGGTCGCCCAGGATTCCGTGCACCAGCAAAAATTTCTTGCCGTCGATTTCCAGGGTGCAGGCACCGTCGCGGTTCATCTTGTTATTGATAAAGTCGATGGATTCCTGCGACAGGCGCTTTTGTGTGTAATGGAGGATAGCGCGTCCGCGGTCTGTCGCAAAACGGGTCGTGTCGTTGTCCATGACCGCCTTCTCGTGGTTTCCCCAAATCTTCGCAACAAACTTGTCGTCCATATCGCGGACCATGTCCACAATCTCGTTCGGGCGCATGCCGTAATTGACAAGGTCACCCAGCAGCACGAACTTATCGACATGGCGGCGGGCGAGTTCTTCGAGAACGGCCTTCAATGCCGTCACGTTCGCATGGATGTCCGACAGCAGGGCAAGTCGCATTTTTATTTCCTCAGGAACTCCATCAAGGCGTTCTTGTTCTCGATAGGAGTCGTGGTCGGGCGGCCCAAATCCTTGCGGTTGCCCTTCTTCACCTTGACTTCGAGGAGCACGGGGCCTTCCATGCCCTTGAGCTTTTCGAGCACAGCAGCAAGCGATTCCTTGCTGTCGGCTGTCAGAGCATCGCGGTAGCCCACCGCCTTCGCGATGGCCGGCAGGTCAATCTTGAGGCCCACCGTCGGCTGGCCGCCCACGGAGTCGTGAGCGCCGTTGTTGAACACCACGTGAACGTAATTTGCAGGAGACTTGCTCGCGACAATCGCCATGGAACCCATGTGCATGATGGTCGCGCCGTCGCCGTCAAAGCACCATACCTTGCGGTCTTCCTTTTCCATCGCGATGCCAAGCGCAATCTGCGAGGCGTGTCCCATGGAGCCCACCGTCAAAAAGTCGCGCTCGTGACCTTCACCCTTCTGGGCGCGGTATTCAAAAAGTTCGCGGCTAATCATGCCAGTGGTAGAGACAATCACGTCCTTTTCGCCAAGCGCAGCAGCCACAGTCTGGATAGCTTCTTCGCGGCTCATCGTGAGGTCGTTTTTCTCGACGCTCTGGAGCTTGTAATCCTCGAAGGTGTCCTTCTCGATGACGAGCGCATAGACCTCGCCCGTTTCCTTCATCGTCTTGACGGCCTTCGCAATCTGCTTTGCCGCCTTGTCATCTTCCTTGCAGAGCACATCGTAATTCACGCCCATCGTGTTGAGGATGCCGGTCGTCACCTTGCCCTGCTTCACGTGCTGCGGCTCGTCGTGAACGCCCGGGCGTCCGCGCCAGCCAATGAGGAGCAGTACGGGAATGTTGTAGACTTCCTTGTCCGTAAGCGATGCAAGCGGATTGATGATGTTGCCTTCGCCGGAATTCTGCATATAGACAACGCCAATCTTTCCTGTAGCGAGGTGATAGCCTGCGGCAAGGCCCACGGCGGCACCTTCGTTCGCGGCAATCACGTTATGCTTGGCATCCTTGTTGTCGGCGATGTAGGCGCAGATGTTCTTGAGCAAAGAATCGGGGACTCCGGCAAAAAAGTCAATGCCGTAGGAGCCGAGCGTGTCAATAAAAAACTTCGGACTGATCATAGGTAAAATACCGTTACTTCTTCATCGTTCCGGGAATGAGGTTCAGAATCTGCTTGATGGGCATGCAGTAGTCGTTGGAGGCTTCCAGGCTACGGCTATGCGTTAAGATAGATTCAGCGCACTTCACCATAGCAGGGTATGCAGACCTCAGCATGTGGTTTGCATAGATGACGATGTTGATGCCCCACGTCGCCAGCTCCTCTTCGGTGAACTGGTTGTAGGTCGTAGGCACGGCGACAATCGGAGTGTGCGCATCCTTCTCGCGGAAGCGCCTGCAAAATTCCTTGATATCCTCGCCGCTCTTGTCCTTGGAATGGATCATGATGCCGTCGGTACCGGCAGCCACATAGGCGTGGCAGCGTTCCAGCGCGTCGTCCACGGACTTGCCCGCAATCAGGGATTCGCAACGGGAAATAACCATGAAGTCGTTCGTTATCTGGGCGTCCTTGCCCGCGCGGATCTTGGTGCAGAAGCCTTCGATGGTGTCCTGCGTCTGGATAGCGTCCGTCCCGAACAGGGAGTTCTGCTTGAGGCCCACCTTGTCCTCGATGATGACTGCCGAAATGCCCAAGCGTTCGAGCGTGCGGACCGTGAAACCGAAATGTTCCACCTTTCCGCCCGTATCACCATCAAAAATCACCGGTTTAGTCGTCACTTCAAGCGTATCGTTCAAGTCGTGCAAGCGGGTCGTAAGGTCCACCGCCTCGATATCCGGCTTGCCCTTACTGGTGGAATCCGTCAAGGACGAAGACCACATGCCGTCAAACTCGCGGACGCAACCATTGACTTCGACACTCGTGTGTTCCGCGATAAGGCCCGTAAGGCCGTTGTGCGATTCCAGAATACGGACGATCGGTTTGGCCGCAATCAGGCGACGCAGCGAAGAAAGCCTCGCCTGCGGGGTCGTGCCCAACGATTCCATTTCCTTCTTGAGTCCGGTTGAGGTAATGCCCTGCGTATAGGGGATTTCAATCACCTTGCCGCCCAGGGATTCCATGACCTTGAAAACTTCGTCGCGAATGTACTTGTCCGGGCCGTAAAGCCAGTCATCACCGTGGATGATGAAGTCCGGTTTGTACTTCTTCAGATTTTCTACGTAACTCCATTCATCTTGCGGAACAATCTTTGACACGCCCTTGATATTCTCGATGACATTCTTGCGCTGCTCGTAATTCAAATACGGGAGACGCTTATGCGTCGCAATCGCCTTGTCCGTAAAAAGCCCAATCATCACGTCACCGTACTTGGCGCCCTCATTGATTATATTGATGAGGCCCGGGTGCATGATATCACCAATCATTCCTAGATAAACAGTCTTTGCCATGCTAAACCTTATACGAATCTATCTTCACGTCAAATCTAGAAAAATAACGGACACACCGCCCATAGCCCATGATGTACATTGACCATTTCTACTCATATAAATATATTTGGCAATTCAGATATCCGGAAAAAAAATGCTGTTAAGAACTCAAGATGAAATCATGGCCAAATGGCCGACAAATGCCGAACCGCTCGTCTGCATCCGTTGCACGGCGTTCAATCAAGAAAAGTTCATCGCCCAATGTCTCGAAGGATTCTTGATTCAAGAAACCGATTTTCCTTTTGAAGTCATCGCCCATGATGACGCCTCCCACGACAGAACTGGCGATATCATTCGCGATTATGCAGCCAAATATCCCAAGATTATCAAGCCCTACATAGAAACCGAAAATCAATGGTCCAAAAACGATGGCTCGTTTACCAAAGTAATGGACTCGCTCACTACACGAAAATATGTAGGCATGTGCGAAGGGGACGACTACTGGATCGATCCGCATAAACTGCAAACGCAAATTGATTTTCTCGAAAGCCATCCCGATTACACCATGACGTTCCACGACGCCGAAATCAAGAACGAGCCCGGTGTAGAGGCGGTCGATTCTGTTTATCCCCCCATGGAAGACCGCGAATATACGGCTACGGAACTCTTCGAAAAATGGACCGTTCCGACCGCCTCCATGGTCTATCTGCGCAAAGTAAGAGATTATCCCATCAAAAATCCCCTCAACATCATGAACGGCGACATTTTCCTTGTTGAAAAATGCGCCCACACGGGCAAGATCCGTTGTTTCAACAAAAAGATGTCCGTCTATCGCAGGCAACCGGGTGGAGTCACGTGGGATCAGTCCAAGAAAATCCAGCGTTTAAAAGAATACCCGGCGCACCTCATGGAGCTCAAGCGCAATTTTCCCAAAATAGACCATAGACTCATCAGCCGAGCCATTAGCCAAACATTCATCAACGCCTGGGACTATGTCAACCTGAGAACAAAAATCTATTATTTTTTCAAAGGCATGACTCTCGCCCCAAGAACATTCCTAAAGAAACTTTATCGTAAAAAATTTTCGGACAAGGCGTAATCGCATGGTTCATTTCGACTACCTCATCGTAGGCTCCGGCCTTTTCGGGGCAACTTTTGCATACCGCGCCCACAAAGCGGGCAAAAAGTGCCTGGTCATCGACAAGCGCGCACAACTGGGCGGAAACGTCTATTGCGAAAATGTCGAGGGCATCAACGTCCACAAATACGGCGCACACATTTTCCATACGAGCAACAAGCAGGTATGGGATTTCGTGAATTCCATCGTCGAATTCAACCGCTACACGAACAGCCCTGTCGCAAATTACAAGGGCAAACTTTACAACCTGCCGTTCAACATGAACACGTTCTACCAGATGTGGGGCGTTACGACCCCGGCAGAGGCTCACGCGAAAATCGAAGAGCAAAAGGCGGAAGCTATCGCGGCATTGAACGGCCGCGAGCCTGTAAACCTCGAAGAACAGGCGCTCACGCTCGTGGGCAAGGACATCTTCAACACACTCATCAAGGAATACACCGAAAAACAATGGGGCCGAGATTGCCGGGACCTTCCTGCGTTCATCATCAAGCGCCTCCCAGTACGGCTCGTATTCGACAACAACTACTTCAA
Organism: uncultured Fibrobacter sp.; assembly: GCA_946413655.1. Taxonomy (GTDB): domain Bacteria; phylum Fibrobacterota; class Fibrobacteria; order Fibrobacterales; family Fibrobacteraceae; genus Fibrobacter. The sequence continues at coordinate 27,071 of CAMKLO010000006.1, forward strand.
CGACAAGTACCAAGGCATCCCCATCGGCGGCTACAACAAACTCATCGACGGACTGCTGGAAGGAATCGAAACGCGCACTGGCGTCGATTTCTTTGCGGAATACAAGGGCAACTGGCAAGAGATTGCGAACAAGCTCGTCTACACGGGAGCCCTCGACGAATATTTCGGTTACAGCCTCGGCAAACTCGATTGGCGTACAGTCAGCTTCAAGACGCGTATCGAAGACACGCCGAACTTTCAAGGGAACGCCGTCGTCAACTACACATCGCACGAACAGCCTTACACGCGCATCATCGAACACAAACATTTCGAAATGTTCGGCGCCGACGTCTATAATGTTCCCAAGACCGTCATTTCGGAAGAATACTCCACCGAGTACAAAGAAGGCATGGAGCCCTACTACCCCGTCAACGACGAGCGCAACAACAAACTGGCCGAAGATTACCGCAAGCTCGCCGCCCAAGAGACAAACGTCATCTTCGGCGGACGCTTGGCGCAGTACAAGTATTACGACATGGCCCCCGTCATTGAACAAGTGCTGAATATCGAAAAATTCTAAGTTATTTCTATGCTTGACGATTCCAAAATAAAGATTCTAGTCTGTTGCCACAAGCCCTGCGAATTGCCTCAGGACAACATTTTTTTACCGATTCATGTCGGTGCGGCACTCTCTGACATGAGTCTCGGAATCCAGCGCGATGACCAACTGAACGGAGAGCCTTGCGACAACATCAGTAGCAAAAACCGCAGTTTTTGCGAGTTGACCGCAATTTACTGGGCTTGGAAAAACATCAAGAAAATTTATCCTGAATTGCAGTATATCGGGCTAAACCACTATCGCCGTTTTTTTTCGTTTAACGAGACTCGACTCACCGCAAGCGGCATTCCCAAAGATGTAAAGAATATCTCTGGATACAAACTCGACACGCCCCAAATCGAATTCTGTCTTTTTGCAAACAAAGTCATCACAACTCCCAAGGCGCACCTCAAAACGTCCGTCGCTAGTGGCTACGAACACGCCCACTACAGTTCCGACTTGCGAATCGTTCACGACATCGTGCGTGAAGAGTTTCCTGAATCCCTCCAAGCCTTCAACGACGTTTTACTCGGCTGCAATTACTTCTACGATTGCAACATGTTCATCATGCCATGGAACGAATTCGACAAATATTGCGAATGGCTTTTCGCGATTCTCTTTGAAGCCGAAAAGCGTATTGACATCAGCCATTACGACACCTACCAAAAGAGAATCTTTGGATTCATGGCAGAACGCCTCTGGACCGTATGGGTCAAGCATAGGCGCTATTCGCTCCAAAACTTGAACTACCTCGTTTATACTGAAGCCCCCAAAAAAGTAAATGACGGCATCATAGCCCGGCTAAAGCACCACAGAATGCTTTTCAAGGACAATTTTGCCTTTTTCCTCTCAAAAACTCGTAAAGACAAGCAAGAACGTTACTGGACCGTTCCATAAGTTTTTTATTTTTGAACCATGAGCGAAAAAAAATACAAGCGAGCGATTACCTACGGGACATACGATCTTTTCCATATCGGTCACTTGCGTCTTCTCAAAAGAATCGCTAATTTAGCAGAAGAAGTATATGTAGCGGTTTCCTCCGACGAATTCAACGCATTGAAAGGGAAAAAATGCATCGTCCCATTTGAAAACCGCAAAGAAATTGTCGAAGCCCTCCGCATGGTCACAAAAGTTATCCGTGAAGACAACTGGGAACAAAAAATAAGCGATGTTCAAAAATACGGTTGCGACTTGTTCGTCATGGGCAGCGATTGGACAGGGAAATTCGATTTCCTTAAAGATTACTGCGACGTCATCTATCTTCCCAGAACTGAAGGAGTCAGTACAACAGAAATCAAGCAGGATATAAAATCTCCTAAAGGTTCTTCATGCTAGAAATTGTTCTTTGCACAGATGAAAATTATGTCATGCCGACATCCGTCCTCATGACATCCATCGGGCTTACCAATCCAGACCTGAGCATTCATTACAATATCATTTCCACAAAATTAGGCCAGGAATTTAAAGATAAGCTATCTAGGCATCTCGGGAACAAGCATTCCAGCATTTCCTTTTACTGTCTTAACGAATCGTATTTGAAAGACTGTCCCGTCCGTCCCGGAGAACACGTTTCTCTCGCAACATACAACCGACTATTTCTCCCTTCAATCCTTCCGCAGGACACAGACAAAGTTCTCTACATTGACGGAGACGTTATTTGCACCGACTCCATCCAGGAACTTTGGGAAACTCCTCTTGCAGGATTCGCTTCGGCTGCGGTTCCAGACATGCGCTGCAACGACATCCGCATTTTGAACCGGCTTTCGCTTCCCAAAGACAGCGATTATTTCAATGCCGGAATCATGCTAATCAATCTCAAATGGTGGCGCGAAAATGACATCCAGAAAAAAACGCTCCAATACATAGCCGAGAATCAGGATGTATGCCAATATCACGATCAGGACGCCTTAAACGTCATACTCCACGGGCATATTGCAGAACTACCTATCCGCTACAATTTACAAGAACATTTTTTTGAACCGCTAAAGGACCAGTTCATCAGCCAAAGCCACTTCGAAGAATTACGTGAGGCATTATCTAATCCAAGCCTCATCCATTACACCGGCTTCAGGAAGCCCTGGCACAGAGAATGCGTCAACCCGCTAAAATCCATTTGGGAATTCTTCTACAAAAAAACAGAATGGCAGAACACCAAACTAGGATTCCGCCACAAAGGATTTAGGCTTTTCAAATATAGGCTTCGTGAAAAAATCGCCAACTACGGCCTGATGACATCAAAAAACATATACAAAGGTATGAATTTTTCAGAAATTCAGCAGGCCGTCACAAATAAAGTCGAACAAAAAGTCAAAACCATCGGCTGACAGCGAATTCAGCAGATTCGTTTATTTATACTCAAGATCGACCATGATGGGCAAATGGTCCGAATGGTAACGCCACTTTTTTCCGTCGTAATAGCGTTCGTTCAACACTCCGTACCTCAAGACACTAAATGTCGGGCTCACGAAGACGTGGTCAATTTGCCAATTGCCGTAAGTATTAGGATCAAAGTTGTTGAAAGAATTATTCGGGGCGTAAGCGATCTTTGCTGCCTTCTTGGAATCCATAAGGATGGACGATCTCTGCATCGTATTGTAAGGTTCCTTGTCCGGTTCAACATTGGTATCGCCGGAGAAAATCGCAAGACCGCTCCCCGCGATTTCCTTAATTTTTCTTACCGTCAACTTTGCCGATTCCTTTCGTGCATCCCAGCTTTTATGGTCCCAATGACCATTAAATATAAACAAAGGCTTCTTTCCCTTTTTCGGCATCAATTTTGCCCACGAACAATAACGAATCTGGCTTGCATTCCACCCAATTGAGCCTCGCTCTCCAGATTCCGAATACCAGAACATTCCCGATTGTTGCTTTTTAAAAAGAGACTTCTTGAAAAAAATGGGATGGAAATAAATGGAATCGGCCTGTACATAATCGTATTCCGGCAACAAAGCCACCAAATCGGCCACCTGATTCTTATCCGGTTCCTGCATAGAGATTATGTCAAAATCATAGAACTTGATTACCTCGGCAATCCTCGGAGCGCGCTTGCCCCAGCCATCACCATTGGCAGAATCCTTCGCATTGGCATAACGAATATTCCACGTCGCATACGTAATTTTTTCAGCAAGCGCAGGAGAGCAAAGGAGTCCAGCAATTACAAAAAAAACGGTTGATAGTTTCATTTTACACCTTCCTTTTTAGATAGATAAAAAATAATAGTTTTCCGAAGACTTGTTTTGCGCAAATAGAAACTTTTTTATATTTTCATCACGCTATGATTGATTTTCTAGTCTATGCCATTTTCGCCTCCTGTTTTTTTATACTGCTGTACAAGGATACTGAAGCGCGTTTTTGTGCATTGTTTATCGGAACGCTTCTTTTTCCTTCTTGTATCTGGATTATCAATTCCCCGAAACTTTCGCCACAACACATTCTTCTCTACACATTCTTTTTAATCGAAATCACAAAAGACTACAATTTTTTCATCGAGTCTATAAAAAAATTTCCCTTCAAAATTCCGATACTACTAGTAATTATCTCATTTATTTGTACCGTCTACACAAACAACAAATTTGACGTTAAAGAATATTATGTTCTAGCCCGTTATGTCATTGAACTATACGGCTATTTATTTGCATCGTTTATCATCGGTCGTAAAATAGATATCATAAAGACTTTGCGGCAACTATTTCCAATCATGTTCATATTGGGTGTTCTCGGCGTACTTGAAGGACTGTTCAACGCCAACTATCCGTTCAAGTTCATCTGTTCCGCATTTCCATATTACGACGGCTTTTACGATCTTTCATCAAACATCAATGCTAGCGACGCATGGCGTACAAGGACATTGCTGACAACGACGTATCCAACAGCCTATGGAACCCTCCTTTGCGGAATAATCCTCGTTTTCTTCCCGATGCTGAAAAAAATCGACATCAGCCTTCCATGGAAAATCGCATTTGTCATCATATACTTGACCAATCTGCTGCTCAGCGGAAGTAGAACCGGAATGCTTTGCTCCGCCATCGCACTGACGTTTTGGTTTACGAGAAAATGGCACTTTCTTATAAAGGCATTCATGATTTTTGCACTTGTCGTGACCGCTTATTTCAGCATTCAGCAAGTAATCGAAAACTTCTCGCAAGAAACTAGAGGAAGTTCTTTACAATTGCGAGAACAGCAATTGATTTTCTCAGTCATCCAAATTGCAGAAAAGCCCTTATTCGGAAACGGCGTCGGATACCTGACCAAATATATTTTTGAAACCGATGCCTATGGGGACAGAATCAAGAACGAAGACATTCTAGGAATGGAATCCATCCTTTTCCCCAAGCTTATCAATTACGGGTTCGTAGGCCTGTTTTTGTACTTCCTTCTTTCTGTTTGGATTTTCATATACTTTTTCAAGCGAAGAAACGAAAGCGAAATGGCTATTTCTGGCGCATTGGAAATATTCGCCATGACTCTATTTTTTGTGTTATCCGGAAACATGGGAAACGCATCTGCATACACCTATCTTATCATCGGACTACTCACAGGCGGGATACTTTCTTCAGAAGAATCGAAACAAGAGGTAAATATATCCAAAGAACCCCAAATGGAATCTCTGGAGCAAGACGTAAGGGACGAATGATTTTCCCAAAAACGAAGCTTTCCATTGGCATATTTCCGATTTAGGAATCTCGCGATGGATGCTCCACAAAGCTTTTATCCGTTCAAAGCCACGATTATTGATTGCCGCCAATGCAAATTTCCTTGCATAAATCGGGCAACGCCTCCGCATCAATGCGAATTCAAAATCGACATCATTTAAATCGGCCCATTCTTTTATTTTACGCCATCCAGCAATGCGATTTTCTAAAGAATACGTTCCTTTATTTGAAGACAGTTGTTCTAAATTCACTCGGTAATAGTAATAAGCATTGTTAACAACAGCAACTTTCGAAGCTTTATAAAGCGTTTCGATGCAAAAAAGAACATCTTCATTGTATTTCAAGGATACATCAAATTTTATGTCGGCAAGCAGATCCTTAGAAAAAAAGCAACGCCATACGTATCCATTCAAGTCAATACCCGCCCCAAGCCTCCGTTTAAGGATATAATCCTTCTCCTCTAGCGAAAGAATCCTATCCGCACCTAACGCTAAAGGATTTTCCTTGATCTTTCCGGATTCCGAACTATAGAAAGGAACAATGCCTAATTCGACATCGAATTGAACAAACGACTGAAACGTTTTCACAAAGGCAGAAGCATCAATCCAATCATCGGCATCGATAAACGTGACGACTTCATTTCGAGCATTCTGCAATCCCAAATTGCGAGCTCGGCTCACACCTCCGTTTTCCACATGTAGCACATGAACTCGGGAATCAGCCTCAGCATACCGATTGCAAATTGACAAACTGGAATCTACCGAGCCATCGTCAATGATGACAAGTTCCCATTCAACCATTTTTTTAAGATTCAGCACCGAATCAATGCACTGAGCCAAATGCTTTTCAGCGTTATAAACAGGAAGAATGAAGGATACAGATTTACTCATACTCGATCAAGAATCCATTGACAAGCTTGTTCAGAAGCATTTCCATTTTCGCAAACATGCCCATAAAAGTCCAGAATTTTTTTGCAGTTTTCAACGGCTTCCGATTCTTTAAAATCAAGTATAATCTGGAACAGGTCCTTGGCATTCTGCGCATACTTGAAAGGACTTTTTTCAAGATCAAAATTCAAACCGCGACTAGACTTGTAATCATCAAGATCAGGAACATACAATACTACAGGCCGATTCATCAAAACAAAATCGCCCACCAAGGAAGAATAATCCGAAATAACCATATCGGAAATAAGCAGCAAGTCCTGCATTTCTGGATATTTAGAGGCATCAACAATCCGAGAATCGTTCTTCCATTCCGGTTGCATTTTCACTTTATGATGCTGACGGATTAAAACAGCCCATTTTTTCCCATCTCTTTTTTCAAGTTCATCTGCCAAATATGAAAAATCCAACAAATCCGCTGCCAGCCCATTGCCTCGAAAAGTCGGAGCGTACGTGAGAATCTTGTCAAAGCGTTCTAAATTCAAAGTTTTGCGAATCGATTCCACCTTAAATGCATTATCCTGAAACAATATATCATTGCGAGGAGAACCGCAGTGCAAGATTTCTGCATTCGGATTTAATGAACGGCGAATAATTTCATCACCGTAATCCGAACCAGACAAAATAACATCCACATGTTTATACGCTTCAGAAAGCAGGGAGCTTCCATCCGATGTCTTATCCACATTTTTAAATGCACGGTCGCCATGCCACGTATCCATGTACAGTTGTCCTTTCCGTTTGCAAGGAACAATAAGGCCCGCATTTAGCACCCAAAATTTTGACGTAAACAATTCCCTATATTCTGCAAACGATTTCTTTTTCACGATTCGGACATAGTCTGGAATATCCGCAACATCGTTTACATCATTCATACTCCAGACAATTTCCATTGCAGGATCCATTTCATGCATTTTCTCCGAAATTGCCCTAGGATTGCATGCGTAACGCAAACCATTGTAGGCTCTAAAAAAAATTTTTTTTCGGTTTAATCGATAGAATACCGAAATAAAAATGCACAAAACGCGAAGAATTGTATTCTTGATAAAACGGGTCATTCACTAAGTTCCTTATAACATTTTTCTAATTTACCCAAAACAACTTTAGGCGAGAAAGCCTCCTGAGCATGTTTCCATCCGTATAAGCCCATCTGTAAGCGGCTTTCTTTTTCATTGACCAATTTTTCAAGAGCCTGCGTCAACGCTGGAATATCGCCCGGTTTACAAAGAATACCACATTTTCCATCTTCAACAACTTCGGCAGTACCTCCGACAAACGTTGAAATCACAGGCAGACCCATGCCCAAAGCCTCTACTAAACTCATGCTAAAACGCTCCGCATACGATGGAAGAACTAGTAGATCAAATTTAGGGAGCATTTTCACATATTCAGAATGCACAACCCATGAAGAAACCTCAATATTGTTTCGTTTAGGAGATTCCTTAACGACTGCACGCACTTGATTGACTTCGCCATCACCAAAAAGGAATAACTTTGTCTGTACCAAAAAATTCGCTTGCGAGAACGCATCAATAAGGTCATAAACACCTTTACGTTTCCCAAAGCGTCCAGAAAAAATGATTTTGACAGGAGGTTCATGCGTTTCAAGATTTGCTGGTTTATCAGAAATATCAGCACCGGGATTTGGAACAATCATAAAATTGTCAATGGAAGGATCCAATTTTTGAACTATATCCTTCATTTCCGACGAAAGAATCAAGATCTTTTCAGCATGGTGAAAATAATCTCTCAGCATCCATTGGACTAAAGCGGATGCGTTCTCGGAAAATTTATCGAATACGCTTCCATGAATATGGACGGTATATTTCTTCCCCCGAAAACGTAAGCAACGGCTTACCAGATACTTCCTAAAAAAGCTTCCATAACTAGATGTATGAATCTGGTAAAATTCAAATTTTTTTGATGGAGCGAATAAAATTTTAACACAAAGCTTAATTAAAACAGGAATGGATCGAACAAAGGATCCGTTATACGATTCTATGAAATTTTCGTCCGGTAAATCGTACAATTTTTTGTAACTGACAAGCACAGAACTGATACCGCCCTGCACAGCAAGCCCCGGACCAACATGACAAACCTTTTCGAGCATAGGGACAATCTAGAAAAAAATTAAAGCACACGCAACTTCGTCACAAATTCGACGTTGCCCTTGCATTCCATCTTGGCATACAGATACTTCGTTGGAACTTTCTCGCCAAAGTGTTCCGAATACCAACCGTTATCACGAACCGTATAAGAAAGTTTTTCATCCAAGGCCATAACCACACGGCGAGCGCCCGGAACCTCAATCGTAACCGAAGAACCGTCCAAAAGAGCAGTAACATTCGGGTGCAAATGGAACGGAATTTCAACAGTCGCCGCCTTATTACAGCGCAACGTATCAACAATCACGAATTCGTTCTTGTCGCGGTTGAACTGAATTTTTCGCGTATGGGAAACGCCTTCAGATTTATAACCGTCATGCGTCGCTTCGACAAAGTTTTCTCCGGCATTCAGCATTTTGCAATGGTAGTGGGCAAGCCACATAGTGGGACCCGCCTGATTCGCCTGATTTTTTCCATTTACGCATACTGTATTATGTGCAATCGTACTGACAAAATAAGCGCGCAAATCTTTATGCGTATGATACGTGAACGTTCCAGGATCAACGAGAACCGGCTTACCATCGACATGCAAAATAAAGCTTAGCGCATCCGCATGGGCGTGAGCCGCAATACTCAAGAAGCCTAGCGGAGCCGCATCGAAATGCAAATACGTTTCGCAAAAACCAGAACCTGCAATACCTTCTGCTCGTCTAAAGATAAAATGTCCACTCTCGGCAAAAAAACGATTTCCGTCCATCACGAAGCCGGCAGCGACTGCAGGCATCATCACGAACTTTTCGCGACCAGCCACTCCGAATAAAAGTTCATTTTTTTCATCCCAGAGGGCATACGGACGCTTGAAGCTGGGTTCATCAAAATAGACCGCAAACGACGTCAACAATGATTTGAAATTATTGAAATGTCCGCCCGAATCCGGTCGCAGCACAAAGCCATCATCGCCATCGCCGTACATCGGGTAATTGCAATTGCAATCCAGCATGGCGTTCATGTAATCCGCCATAGAGTGCAAACGCTTGTTATACGCCTCCGAAAACTCGACACCCGCACGACGCCCCACAACAGCCGCAATCAAGAAAAAGTCATCGATGAACTGGATGTATTCTGCCGCCTCTTCGCGATTGACGCCCTCAGCGGTATTCTGTGTAAGGATTTCGCGTTCAAGCCCAGCCTTGGCATACTCCAGTCGTGCTTTGCGATTCGGAATATCCCAACCGCAGGCCGCCACAAACAGCCCCGCATATTCCGAAATCAAATGGTTGTTTGCCGAAGAACAAAGCGACGGATGGTTGTAGGAATATTCCGCATGCTCCAAAATCATCGGGAACCAAACATCACAAATAAACTTTTCTATTCCCGGCTCCGTGCTTCGCATGCTGTCAATATCCAGCACCCGCCAACAGAAGTACCAGCAAATCAAGCGCAAGTTCACCTCGATATTGCTGTACCAGTTGACACCCATCATGTACGGGTTTTCATTTTTCCAACTCGTCAAATGGTAACGAAACAAATCCAAATACTTTCTGTTCCCGCTATTTTTATAAAGCATCGCAATATGCAGCATAAACTGCATGCGATTCACTTCCCACACATGCTTGGCACTGCCATACTTGTCACTGCGAATATCGATTTTATGAGCAAAGGACTTCGGGAATTTCCTTTCTGTCGATAAATCCAAATGCCAACGGACGGGTTTGAAAATGTCAAGCGTTTTATCAAAAATCGGATAATCCAAATGTGCCGAGCCATCCTCAATTATCGAAGATTCCGGCAATTCCACCGAAGCGGTAGATTTTTTCATCAGCCGCTTGTCGAACACGTGCGTACGCACCCGCTGGCGGATACGATAAAAAAATTCACCTAGAGAAAAAGTTTTTAAGCGTTTAATGTACCAAGAAAAAGACATTGGATAGAAATCTAGTAAAATAAAGCGCTTTTTTTCTAGGATTATTTTGAAAAATCAATATTCAGAGTCTTTATAAGCGAAATCAACAGCCATTTCATCAGTGTAATCATGGTCTCCCATTTTAACAAGTCAAAATTTTTATGATATCCGAACCGAAGCCAAGGATGCCGAAGGCATCAATCTAGATGGCAGATCATGAAAATAATTTACCATGTAATTTCCTCAAAATATTTTCATAAAACGAATATATATTTAAATAGAATATGACGTTCTTTAATCACCATCCATCCTTTTTTGCGATTGTGGCAACAATTGTTCTAGCTCTATTCTCAAATGGATGCGATGATATTCATTCCGCTAGCACGCAAGAAAAGTCTATCATCCCAGAACATCCGCTAAACAGGCCAACTCCAGAACGCATCCCGGAACTTTTCATTTACACAAATTCCAAGATAACCAGCAACTACACCAAAGCCTATTTCTACTTTTTTGATTCAAAAAAACATTTTTCTTACTTTTCCCCCACAGAAAATTTTGAAGATTTTGGCTATATAAAAAATCGCGGGAATTCAACAGCAATGAGTTCCAAAAAACCTTACAACATCAAATTTGAAAAAAAACAAAATTTTTTCGGCATGGGTAAAGCAAAAAAATGGGTTCTCCTATCCAATCCCTTTGATCCCACGCTTATTCGGAATAAGTTAATCTACGATCTTGCCAGCAATCTTTCCTTTGTATTTTCACCCAAATCATATTTCATGGACGTATGGTTAAACGACATTTTCATGGGGAACTACCAAATTTCAGAAAAAATCGAATTTCAAGGCAGTCGAATTCCCTACGATATCGATAAAGGCGACTTTCTATTTGAACTTATCGAAAGCGAAGTTCGCAACGATACAAATGATATTTATTTTTGTACACCTATTGATTCTTTCCGTATAACGTTAAAAGAGCCAGAAAACCCAACTTCCGAACAAACCAACGATTTCTTGAAAAATCTCAAGAGCATCGAAAAATCCATCGCAACAAAAAAATTCACGGAATACGTTAGATATGTTGACTTGAAATCTATTATCGACTATTACTGGATAGAAGAATTCGTCAACGATCCCGATTTACACACGGGTTCCATTTTCTTTTCCATACACAACGGAATTTTGATAAGTGGACCAGTATGGGATTTTGACCTATCCCTCGGAAACACAGTATCAGCCACAAAAGCATCTACAAACAATTTCAATGCAAAAAAAATATGGTGGAAAAAACTTTTCCAAGATTCAATCTTTCAAAAAATTGCATATGAACGATATCTTCAAATCGAGCCCTATTTCGACAATTTGGTCAATGATAACAAACTAGGTAAGAATAAAATCGATTCCATCCTAGACTATTTTCATGATTCTTTCCATCGAAATTTTTCCGATTCTGGATGGGCATACTGTGACACTCTAGGAATAACCGACAACCAAGAAAGAAGGCAACTTTCCTGCCCCTACAACCCAATTCCCTTACCAACATTCGATGAAAATATTCATTTTCTAAAAGAATGGATTATAGGAAGAAATCAGTACCTAAAACAAACAGTCTCTCGCAAACTAGATGAACTGAACCACATAGATATCACACTTGAGCGGGCGCTTGTCATCCAAGATTCAATATTTAGGAACAAATCAATTTTTTAAATTCACCAAAAGAGATTGTTTTTAAACGTCTAGTGTACCAAGATAATTTCACGTACCAAATATAATTTTATCTTTCCATAACAGAGGTCGTTATGAAACAAGGATTATTAATCTCAATTTGGGCAATGTTGTTATACGCATGCAGTATGTCGTCCGATTCCTCGACCGACACCCCATTGGATGAAATCGAAGGCATGATTGCCGTTCGTGGCGGAACCGTGACACTCGGGACAAAAGACAGCAAATTCAAACCTTCGGAACGCCCAGCCATGAAGGTTTCGCTCGATTACGACTATTATCTGGCCATCCACGAGTTCACTTGCGGCGAATACAAGGCCCTAGCCAAAGAATACAAACTGAAAGATTTTGGCAAGTGCAAAAAAGATAGTCTCCCCCTTGCAAACGTCACCTACTACGATGCCGTACTCATCGCAAATGCCAAAAGCAAATCCGAAAAACGAGATTCAGCATATACATACACCAAGGCGACATTCGATAGCGAAGGCCATTGCACAAACCTGGACGCACTCGTTTTTCACCCCGAAGTAAATGCCTACCGGCTCCCCACAGAAGCCGAATGGGTCCATGCCGCATCCAAAGGCTGGGATCCCAAAAACAATAGCTGGAATGCCGACAACTCCGACTTCAAATCGCATGTTGTCTGCAGTGCCGGAAAAGATTCACGAGATTTCTGCGACCTTGCCGGCAACGTGAAGGAATGGGTCAACGACTGGGCTGGTCAATTCCGCGACACGACCATCACAAATTACGTAGGTTCCCTCGACGGAGGCGATCTCGGAGAACGAGTTCTAAAAGGGGGCTACTTCTCTGACAGGCCATCTGAAATGAACGTCATCGCACGAGGCGACGAATACACCGTAGAGGGTTCAACACATGCCGACCGTATAGGCTTTCGACTCGCATTCGGCAACATCCCGAGCCCCGTTTGGCTAGACGCCAGCGGAAAAGTACAGACAAGCGCAGTATCAGCCCTTGCCAATGCCAGCTCCATAAAAAATTTGACCGGCACCCATAACGCCATTCTCGCGTTCCGCAACGACATCAGCGGAAACCTCGCATTTATCGACTACAGTGAAGGAACCTTATCCGTAAAAGAGATTCATGATTCCATCGAAGTCTATCACCCTGATATTTCGCCCGACGGAAAACTTATTGCATTCTGTACCAAGCCCGAAGGCATCAGCGGCACATCCAAACTTTACGTCCGCGACTTGAACGCAAAAGGGACAAACCGCGTAAAACTGGATGTCAAGAGTGCCGCCATCCCCCGCTGGAGAGTCCTCGACAATGGCGATACGGTAATCGTCTATGTAACCGACGCCGGCAACAACAAGGATGAATCCGCTTTCAAGGGGAGCGCCACCTGGCAGGTAAAATTCTCCAAAGGCAAATTCGGAACTCCACAAAAACTCTTTGACGGAGCCTACCACGGCGGCATCAGCGAAAACAACTCGTTGGCCGTTTCGGGAGCAAGGCTCCTCCGTGCACGCATTGCAAAATCCGGCTCTACAATTACAGAAAAAGCACGCGACACCATTTGGTACGACAAAGAACAAGCGTGCAATGTTTCGCTTGCTCAAGATAAAAGCAAACGCACTTTATTCCTTGACTTCGCAGGGAAAACGGGAAAGAAATTCGTCGGCAAATCGTACGCCACGCACGAACGCATTTTCATCGCCGACAGCAACGGGAAGTTAATACAAAGTATTTCATCACCATCAGGCTACACGTTCGACCATACCGAATGGGCGACCGATGGTAACACATCCAACATCGTGGCAACGCTCACCAACGCAAACGGGGCCCATACAAAAATCGTCCTTGCTAGTCCCAAAGACAGCTCCATTGTCGAACTTGTCGAAGGCGAAGAACTTTGGCACCCGAATCTGTGGGTAGAACGCAAAGCAAGAAATACACAAATAGACGAAACGGGAATAGACTTTGAACTCGACCCGGATAGCGCAGGTATGTATTACAACAATTCGGGAGCATGCAACCAAGCTAGTGTTTATCGTTACAAAATGGAACTTATATGGCAATATAAGGATTCGACAAATGCGGTCATCATGGGAGCATCAAGAGCTTACTATGGAATTGACCCTACATTATTTACAAATTCAATCTTTGCCATAAATCTTGCAACCCCAGCAGCATCACTTTGGGGAACTACGGAACTTTTTTACAACTATGTCATCCCACACTTAAAGAAGTTAAAAATGCTTATTATGTCTTTAGATTTGGACAGATCGTATAACAATGGGCAAAACGCAAACAACATGTTTTACAAGGCATACGAATCTTATCCAGGATATGTATATGACAAGAACCACAATTATTGGAAAGATGGTTATCCTAAAGGATTATTCAAAGCGACCTACGACAGTCCAGGCGTATCCACCGAAGCTCAATACAACCGCCCAACTCGCGGTCACCTGATAACATCAGCTAATGGTTGGGGAGACCCTACAATAACCGAAGATTCCTGCTGGATGGATTACAAAGCCGACAGGTATAACCGAAATTTGCAACTTTTGACAGAACTCATGGACTCTTGCAGCGCCCATAAAATAACCGTAATTGGCGTAATTCCACCAATCAATCCCAAATATGCAGAAACAGGAGCTTACGGATATGCCGGACTGCGCCGCAGCGAAGTTCCGGACGTTTTACAAGATTTGTCAAGCATCGCGAAGAAATACCCGAATTTCATCATAATGGACGAAAACAAAATGGGCAAGCACGACTACACCGATAAAGAAGCCCACGACTACAGTCATCTATCCCAAGCAGGCACCGAAAAGCTCACCCACCGCCTCGATTCGCTTATCAAAACATTAGATATAAAGTTCGAAAACAAAAAAGAGAAGTGAATCACACTTCCCTTTTTTCTTATACAAAATAAATTTACAATCCCAGAATTTTCTTGTAGGCGCCGATAAGCTTTGGCTTTTCGTATTCCCAGCAGAGTTCATTTTCAACGCGTTTGCGGCCAAAGCGGCCCATTTCAGCGGCCTTTTCAGGGTTGTCCAAAAGCCACAGAATCTTGTCTCCGAAATCTTCGATATCGGTGTTCTTCGCATAAAGCGAAGCCTCTTGCGCCGAGAACATTCCTTCCTTGAGCGTAAACTGCACAATTGGCTTTCCGAACGCCATGTATTCCATGATTTTGTTCATCGTCGATTTGTCGTTCATTTCAGAAGGCAAATCCGGATTCACGCACACGTCCGCCGTATTCAGCACATCGGCCAGATATTCATCCGAAACGCGCCCTGGGAATTCAACGTAATCCGTAAGATTCATCGTCTCGTTCAATGCCCGCAATTCATCTAAAGACGGGCCACCACCCATGATGCAGAAATGGATATCCTTGCGGTTTTTCTTGTTCACGATGTAATCGATAGAACTCAGCAAAAGGTCAATCCCTTCCTGTTTGCCCATGACTCCAATATAACCGACAAGGTAATTGAACCCTTCCTTGACTTCAGGCTTTGTAGGACCAACCTTCAATTTGGAGAGATTCGGGCCACTGCGGACAATCGTCACATCCTCTTCGCGCTTTTTGCCGCGACGCATGGCGATTTCCTTGTACGATTCGTTCGTCACAATCGCATGCTTTGCAAAGAAATACGTAAGGCGTTCCACCAAAATCATGGCACGGTAGCCAAGACCTTTCTTGCCGAATTTCGCAATCCAAAGTTCCGGATTGATATCGTGATGGTCAAAAAGGAACTTGCAGCGCGTAAAAAAGAAAAACGGTGCCGCGGCAATAAAAATCAAGTCCGGTGGATTACATGCATGGATGACATCCTGCACGCCCTGCTTGCGGAATACCTTGAACAAAAGACGAAATTCATGATAAAGCGCACACAAGTATTCCTTGAAGTAGTCCAAGGTTCCTTTCGCTTCCGGCAATGGATGGCGATAAATCTTGATTCCTTCCAATTCCTCGTATTCCAAAGGGTACTTTTTGGTCTTTGGACAAATTACGGTCACTTCGGCGCCCGTTTCATGGAGCGATGTCGCCTCTTGCCAAACTCGGCGGTCAAAAGGAACCGGGAGGTTTTCAACAACGATACAGACTTTTTTGCCTGATAATTCCTTCGATGACAGATCCATACTCGTTTACCAGCAAAAGCCTTCGTAGTTCGGCAATGTTTCTACAGACGGATCTTTCATTCGCACCAAGTCCAAGAAATGAATTTCGGGATATTTACGGACTAGCTCAGGAATCTCGGGATTACGAACAGTGATAATGACAAGCGAAGTCGATTCCACGACATCTTCGACATCCTTCACGAGAAGCGGCAGCAAGTGCGGAATACGCTTGTTGAGTTCACGCAAATTCGTTTCCGTTTCACGGGCGATATTCAGGTAGCGGTCATAAATGCTCAAGGAGCAACCCTTCCCGAGCACGCCTTCTGCAAGACGGATTGCCGCTGAATTGCGCAAGTCATCCGTCCCGGCCTTGAACGTCAAGCCGATAATGCCCACAGAGCGCACGCCAATTTCTTGCACGCGATTCAGCACGCGTTTGATATGCTCGTTGTTACTATTTTCAATCGACGAAAGCACCGGAACATCCACCTGATTGGATTCCGCCAAGAAATTGAGCCCGCGCAAATCCTTCGGCAGGCAGGAACCGCCATAAGCAAATCCCGGCTTGAAATAGTACGGCGAAATATTCAGCTGCGTATCCTTGCAGAACAAGTTCATCACGCTGTGGCTATCAATATCCAGTTTCTTGCAAATAGCGCCAATTTCGTTTCCGAACGTCACCTTCAACGCGTGGTACGAATTATTGACAAACTTGATAATTTCGGCAACCTTAGGCTCGACTTCGACAATTTCACTGCCAAGCGTCGAATAGAGGTTCCTTAGGGTGTCAAGGGCGCGGCGGCTTTCGCAACCAATAACCGTCAACGGCGGGTTCAGGTAGTCCGCAACAGCCATGCCTTCACGGAGAAATTCCGGATTCGAGGCCACAGCAAAGTTGACGCCTTCGCGCTTGCCCGAGATTTTTTCAATCAACTCAATCGCGGCGGCGTTCGTTCCCGGCGGAACAGTACTGCGAATCACCACAATGTGGAAAGTCGATTTGGAGCGAATTGCTTCGGCAATGGACTTGACCGCAGACATCAAATATGTTGTATCTAGACGTCCATCCGGAGCATTCGGCGTTCCCACACACAGAAACGAGATATTGGTCTTGGACACAGCTTCCATCGGAGACGTTGTCGCCGAAATAAGCCCAGCCTTAAAGCCTTCCAGCATGACCTCATCAACATCACGCTCGACAATTGTCGGGAGGCCCTTTGCAATTCGTCTTACTTTGCTTTCATCGACGTCACATCCAACAACCTTGTGACCGAGTTTAGCCAAACAAGCAATACCAACACAACCCACATATCCCAGACCGAAAACGCTAATAGACGCCATAGTCCATATTCTCTCTTCGAAATTACTCCGCCTTACCTTTACCGATACTCGTCACTTCAAACCCAATCTTGCGAAGAGCATCGGCATCCAAAATATTACGACCGTCAAAGACAAACGCTGGCTTGGCCATCGATTTGTATATGCGGTTCCAATCCAATTCTGCAAAGCACTTCCATTCTGTGCATACGACTACCGCATGAGCACCTTCGGCGGCCTTGTACGGATCTTCTTCGAACTCAACCTGATCGATGACATCCTTCAAGTCGCGCTTGGCGTCAGGAATAGCCTTCGGGTCCGTCACGACAGGCTGTGCATGTTCGGCAAGCAAGTCACGCACGACAAGGTTTGCCGGACTCTCACGGGTATCGCCCGTATTCGCCTTGAACGCAAAACCGAACACAGCAATCTTTTTACCGGCGATGGTATTGAACATCGTTTCGAGCATGCGATCGACAACACGGTGCGTCTGCCACTCGTTAATTTTCACGACGCTTTCCCAATAGGCAGCCACTTCAGGCAGTCCATAGTAACCGCACAGATAAACGAGATTCAAGATATCCTTCTTGAAACAGCTGCCACCGAAACCGATGGACGCCTTGAGGAACTTCGAACCGATTCGCTTGTCCTTCCCCATCACAAAAGCCACTTCATCGACATCGGCGCCAGTACGTTCGCAAAGAGCGCTGATGGAGTTGATGGAACTGATACGCTGAGCAAGGAAAGCATTCGCTGTAAGCTTCGTAAGTTCGGAACTCCAAAGGTTCGTCGTCAAGATGCGGTCACGCGGCACCCAGTGGGCATACACATCCACAAGCTTCTGGCAAGCGGCAAGGCCGGACTCCGTCTGGTGACTACCTATAAGTACGCGGTCCGGTTCGAACAAGTCATTGATAGCCGTACCTTCCGCCAAGAATTCTGGGTTCGAAAGCACTTCAAAATGCAAACCCTTGTCATTCGAATTCAAGATGCGTTCCATGGCCGCAGCCGTGCGTACCGGGAGCGTCGATTTTTCGACGATGATTTTCCCTTCGTCAGCGATTTCCAAAATGTTGCGGGCCGTCTTTTCCCAATACTGAAGGTCAGACGCCTTGCCTGCGCCATGCCCAAAAGTTTTCGTCGGCGTATTTACAGAAACAAAAATAATATCGGCTTCTTTAATTGCAGACGGAATGTCCGTGCTAAAGAACAAGTTACGCCCACGGGCACGTTTTACGACGTCGTCCAGGCCGGGCTCAAAAATCGGAAGGTTTTCGCTATTCCAGGCATCGATGCGGGACTGGTTAATATCGACAACAGTCACCTTGACATCGGGGCACTTGTCGGCGATAACAGTCATAGTGGGGCCACCGACGTAACCCGCGCCAATACAAACAATTTTGGTATTAAAACTCATGATATTATAAGATAGCAATTACAGGATTTGTAAGCACATAGAATGGTCAAAAAAATCCTTTTTAAAAGCTTTCTTTTCTTTGTGTAGCCGCGGAGCGGCACAGCCCTAAACTTTAGGCTTTCTTCTCGGACGACGGACAATGAACAAGCATGCGCCAATCAACACAAGCGACACGGAAACAGCCTTCCCTATCGGGAACGCCTCCGAGAATACGAGCGCTCCCGCCAACGTCGGCACTGCCGCGCCGACAGCTGCACTGAACGGAATAATAAACAGCGCGCGCCCACGAGAGAATGAAATTTGCGAATAAAGGAACGCAATCCCGTACGTCACCACATAACCAAGAGTCCTAAAATCCAAAAGCAAGTTCGCCACCGACGAGGCATCAATATGGTCGAGGTCAAAATCCATCGCAAGGCTCTTGTAAAACGCCGCCGAAAGTCCAAAACCCACACCCATGATGAGCGAATCCACCATTTCGCGGTCCTTCACCCAAATGTGGGCAATCAACGTCGCAAAGCAAAGGCCACCCGCATACACCCAGAGCGTCCCGATATTCTGCACAGCCGTCGATTCGCCTAAATTTTCTACGGAATACAAAAGCCCTGCCACCACAAAGCAAATCGCGACAACGATGCGCTTCGTCAAGGCTTCCTTCAAAATGCAAAAACCCATAAGCGCCGTCAGCACCGGATTCAGAACCATCATCGGCTGCACCTGCGAAAGGTCATATTGCGCCATCGCAATGTAGTAACCCACCGTCGCTAGCCCGGAACACCCGATTCCAAGCCACCAATACTTATTTGTGATGACGCCCTTGAAAAACTCCCAAGGCCTAGAAGTTCCGCCCGTGCGCTTGCCCACAGTCGAAACCCCGGACTTTTCCAAGATATTTCCACAAGCAAATAAAAACGCAGGACCAATAGTTAGAAGTAAGAATAACATACGAGTTACTAGTTACTAGTTACTAGTTTATAGTTACTAGGATAGAATCATTTCCATTGCATCAAAGAACGAATCATTCTACTGATTTCATCCAACATAGCCAAAGGTGCTTTTATTTTCATTTCATCGACAAAACCGATTTCTTTGCATAATAAAAGCTGCGTTTCTAATTCTGCAGCGGAGCCTTTGGCTATTCGCAAAAAATTTGTCATTTGTGTTTTAGATTCTCGTCCACAGCCTTCAGCAATATTAGAAGGAATCGACACCACAGATCTTCTCATTTGATCAGACAACGCATATAGTTCTTCTTTTGGAAGCAATTTTGCAATTGCATAAACTTCTTTAGCCAAATTCATCGCTTTACGCCAAACTATTAAATTCTGATAATTTGAAACAGTCATAATTACATTTCTAGTAACTAGTAACTCAGAACTAGTAACTAAATCCCGTCATATATTTCCTTATAAATCCAATAGTTCCCCATGACGCGCTTCACGTATTCGCGGGTTTCCCAGTAGCTGATTTCCTCGACGCGCAAATCCCACGGGAGACCTTCGCTTTGGGATTGCCAGCGTTTCGTCGGCTTCGGCCCCGCATTGTAATTGCAAAGCACGTACATGTAGTCGTTCTTGTAATCGTCCTTGAGGTCCACCAAATAGCGGATACCCAGGCGGATATTCAAGTAGGCGTTGTACAAGCGTTTCGGATCGAAATTAGAAATATCTTCTTTTTCGGCAAGCATCTTGCCCGTCGCAGGCATAATCTGCAAAAGCCCGCAAGCTCCCGCAGGAGATGTTATCTGGAAATCGAATATGGATTCCTGGCGCATCACACTATAGACAAAGAACGGGTCGATGTTGTTGCCTGAATAATAGACCACCGGATCGGCATACGGTACAGGGTACAGGTAATGCAACACGTCTATCGGCGGAGCCATGAGCAGGCGCCTGTCTATTTTTGCCTGGAACTGTCTTGCAAGCCTATAACCGGCAGCTATTTCGCCCATATCATAGAACAATTTGCCGTACTCATAAAGGAAATCCAGACGCTTGTAGTTTTTCTTTCTCAATTCGTCATAAAGTCTAAAGGCATCATCTTCGAAACCATAAATAAACAACTTCTTGATGCGTTCGTAACGTTCCTTGTTGTACGAAGGATCCGGCTTGCCTAGTTTGTTCACAGAACGAATCCAATCCAACGTCGTCGCCGGGGACATTTGCACCCCATGTGCATATGGAATCTGATCTGCCGGCAGCAAGTTGTTTTCCGAGAGTTTCATACGGCTGCGGTGAGCGTAATACGAAAGCGGGAAATCCTTGATACAGTCCAAATAGGCTTCACGCGCAAGCGAATCTTCGTGCATTTTCATGTACGTATCGCCAAGGAACATCCTCGAAGCGCTTCCGCTCCACATGAACGGTTCCTTCGTCGCCTCCCGGAAATTGGCAGCGGCCTCCACCCACATGCCACGCTTGAAATACACATAGCCGATGCGGAACCTCGCCCACTGACGCTTCTGATTGTTCTTGAAACGCTTGTGGACCAGCTTCATGTAGCAATCGACCGCTTTATCGTACATCAGCTTCTGTTCAAACTCGAAACCGCGCAACCAAAGGTTGTTCGCATTTTCGGTGCTGTACTGGCTTACGTCTTGCAAAAGCGAATCATAATTACGGATTTCTTCACCGAATAGTTCCGCAGATTCCTTGCGGTAAAGTTTCAAGATATTCTGAATCCACGACGGACGCGGTTCCACGTTTTCTATCAAATAACGGTACTGTTCAATGGCATCTTCGTTGCGGTTCAGTGCGCGCAAGGCGCCGGCACGTTTTTCCCACAAATTGATACGGGTATTCAAATCCAGCGTGCTCTTTTTGAGGTTGGCGTAAGCCGGGTCGTCGAGCTGTACCACCAAAGACGGATTCTTCTGCGCCTGCTGTGCATCCATAATCTGAATGGAGTCGAGCAAATCAATGCAGTTTTTCATTTCGTCCTTCGTGCAGGCCATTTTCGCATAAGCGACCTTTTCAGCAAGCGATTCGGGAGTACCGAGCACTTCTCTCAGACGACGGATAGACGCAAAAGCAGAATCCTTGTACGATGATTTGCTTGTCAAGAGTTTCATGTAAAGGCGTTTTGCCTGCTTCAACTGGTAGGAATCCTCCAAATACCGCGCATAGCGGTACTTCAGCGGCACAACATCTTCACCGTCCGGGTTATTTTCGAGGAAAATCATCAGTGAATCCGCACGGGCGGCATCGTTAATCGAGAAATCCGCCATCGTCGCCTCGATTCTCAAGCGGTCTGCCACCTCGCGAAATCCCTTGTCATTTTCCAAATTCTTTTCCAGGCGCAGCGTCTCGCGCATCTTGGCGAACTTTTCCTGTTTGAACTCGGCCTGAGCCATGCGCAAAATGACGCTTCCCGTCAAACCGGGTTCGCGGTCGCGCAAGGAATTATAGGCCGCATAGGCGCTATCCCACTGTCCACTGTAATAAAAATAAGCAGCACGTGCAAAGTCGCGGTGGTTCTGCGAAACAGAGATATCGTTCATCATCTTCTTCGCGCGGGCAGCCCGGATGACCGCATCCTGGAACTGGTCCGGTGCGACGGACTCCTGATCCGTAAAAGGAGACTTATAAAGAGAATATACCGAACCGTCCATCTGCGCATACAAGACGGTCGTACAAGCAATCAATAAAGAATACAATAGTTTCATCAATATTCCACGCAATTTTATTTTTCGACTTGCCCCACAAAACTAGATATACCTAATTCCGTGATGGTTTGCGCATATTTTTTATATAAAAATGCATTTACAGCTTCGGCATCATCCATTTGCAACACCGTCAAGGCCGTATCACGGACATCTTCAAAGTTAATAGAACGTATAATCTTCTTCGTGGTCATCACGCTCCACGGCGTCATGGACAGTTCATCGACACCGAGCCCCACCAACAAAAGTACGCTCATCGGGTCCGCACTCATTTCACCGCAAACCGCCACAGGGATTCCTTCGCGGTGCGCAGCAACTACGGTCTGGTAAATCATACTGAGCACTGACGGGTGGTGCGGCTGGAACATATCCGTAATCAATTCGTTCGTACGATCTACTGCAAGCGTAAATTGGATCAAGTCGTTCGTTCCAAGGCTAAAGAAATCCACTTCCTTTGCTAGTTTATCTACAATCATCACCGCCGCAGGCACTTCGATCATCGCGCCCACCTTCACCACGGCAGGCTTGTGGTCCTCGTCTTCGAGCTGCTTGCGGGCCTTCTCGATACACGCCTTAGCACGGCGCAGTTCGCTCATGCTCGATATCATCGGAAGCAAGATACGCAAGTTGCCCTGCGTATTCGCGAGCAAGAGCGCGCGAAGCTGCGTAATGAACACGTCCTCGCGGTCCAGGCACACGCGGATAGAACGCCACCCCATGAACGGGTTGGATTCGTTCACCGCCGATATACCGCTGACAAGCTTGTCTCCGCCCGCATCGAGCGTACGGATGACCACCGGATAAGGCGCCATCGTTTCAAGGATATGCTTATAGGCGCTTTCTTGTTCCGACTGTGTCGGTGCGTCTTTCTTGAGGAACAGGAATTCCGAACGGTAAAGGCCAATCCCTGTTGCGCCAAAATCCTTCACCTTGTCCGCCTCGGTCGGGAGTTCGATGTTCGCGTGCAGCACAATGTACTTGCCGTCGCGCGTCATCGGCTCCAGCTGGCGCATCGTAAAAAGCTCACGGCGCTGGCGTTCGAAAATTTCCTGGCGTTCACGGAACTTGCGGACATCGTCGTCATTCGGATTGATGATGACCTTGCCGTGAGAACCATCGACGATAATCGTATCGCCGTTCTTCACGAGCGCAGCGACATTGCGAAGACCGCCCACCGCAGGAATCTGCAGCGCCCTCGCCAAAATGGCCACGTGGCTTGTACGGCCACCCGTATCCATTACGATGGCGTTCACCTGTCCAGGCTTGAGCGTCATCAAAAAACTAGGAACAAATTCATGCGCAACAAGGACAATGCCCTTTTCGTCAGCCACGTCCTCCAATACCGGTCCGGAGTCGTCCATGGCAGACATCAGGCGGTTGTACAAGTCCCTCAGGTCTGCCGCTTTGTCACGCATGGCAGGGGAATTAATCTTTTCGAACTTCTCGATGTAGGCGCCAAAGACCACATGCACCGCCCACTTCGCGTTCTTGCGCTTTTTCTTGATTTTGTCGAGAACCCCGTTCACCAGTCCCGGGTCTTGCAAAATCATCAAGTGGGTTGCAAAAATCAAACTGTCCTTGACACCGGCCCTGCTCTCGGAAATTTCTTTTATCTGGGCAATTTCTTTTGCCGTCTTGGTGACGGCCTTCAAGAACATTTGTTCTTCCGCAGGAATCCGGCTCTCAGGGAGAGTCTCCTCGACTACGGAAAATTCACGGTTCGCAATAGGGAACACAGTCCCCATGGCAAAACCGGGAGATGACGGGACACCGACAAGTACCGTCCTCGGAGATTTCCGAGACGCCCCGTCACTAGACTTCTTCACATATTCAGCAGGGTTCTTCGTTGAAGTGGTCATCAAAAAGCTTTTCCAACTGCTGGACGACAATCTCTTCATCCTCGCCGTCGATTTCGAACTTCACTTCGGAACCCGCCGGGATAGCAAGCATCATCACATTTAGGATGCTCTTCGCATTGGCCTTCGAACCATCAAACACAATGGACACATCGCTCCTCGCCTGACCCGTGATATCTACAATCATACCGGCCGGACGGGCGTGAATGCCCAGTTTGTTGGAAACAGTAAATATCTTAGTAATCATCAATCCAATCCCTTAGAAGAAATCTACGTTAATATCAAGGCCATCCTGTAGGATGATTCTGAACAGGCTGTCAGCCGAATGCACCGTTTTGACAAGATCGTCATGCAACTTTCTGTCGTTCAGCAAGATGCCCACGGTGTTGTCCTTGGAGTCCATCTTGGCTTGCACCTTGGCTATCAGCCCATCCAAATGCTTGGTCACGCCTTCCAGTTCCGAAATCAACTGGTTTGCGTTCCCCATAACTTTATCGGTCCCGGCAAAGAGACCGTTGATCGGTTCCTTGACACCATCGACAAGCTCGTTCACCTTGACCGTCACCTTGTTCAGGTTCGCAAGGCTCTTCTTGAGTTGAGGATCTGTCGTTACCACAAGATTCGTCAAACGGTCTTCAAGGTTCTCGGCTTTCACGAGAAGCGTCCTGAAGCGGTCCTGAAATTCCGGATTGGCAATAGTCCCGTTCAAAGCCGTCTTGACCGCTTCAAGCAGGACCTTCGTAGAATCGCAAACTTCGCCTGCAAGCCCGAGCGCTTCGGCAATACCCGCATCGAACTGACCCGTAATCGTGTCGCCCGGCACAAAATATTCATTCGCGTCGCCGAGAATCATACCAATCTGGCGTTCGCCCATGATACCGATATTCTGCACGCGGATTTCGGAATCCTTCGGAATTTTCACATCCGACTTGAGTCTAATCGTCACCACCACGCGGTGACCCGAAAGTTCGATGGACTCCACGCGGCCAAGCTTTACGCCATTGATTTTGACCGGGTCATCCAGAACAAGCGTACTCACCTGCGTAAAACGCAAATGATAAACGTCAAAGGTTTCACGCAAGTCCTTTTCGTTCAAAAAGAACATGCCAAATATCAGGATGACAATGGCGAGAAGAACGACAAGGCCTACAGAAAAGTATAGAACAGTATTCTTTTTCATTGCAAAACTAATCTAGCATATTTTGCGCTTAACATTTGATTGCAACAACAAAAATGTGGCATGAAATGAGTCGGATGTTCTTAGTGCCTACGGCGCTTCCACCCTCACGATGGGGCTGTTGGTCTCGATGCCGTTCACGTGGCGGTCGAGCCAGTCAAGCAAAAGCGCGTCGCGTTCCGCCTGCGGGAGCGCAAACTTCTCACGCCCTTCTTTCTGCATGAACACGTCAAGATAGGTCATCAAGACGCCCCCGGCGACAGACACGTTCATGGATTCAGTAATGCCGTACTGCGGCAGCTTGAACTCGTAATCGGCATGCGCGAGCGTATCCGGGTGATTCCCGTGGAACTCGCTACCTAGGTAAAACGCCATCGGCTGGTTCAAATCGAGGTCCAGCACGGAGTTCGTGGTGTTCGTGCTCGCCACGGCAATCTTGTAGCCCTTGGCACGCAGTTTTTCCATACAAAGCATGCGCTTCTTGTACAGATAAATACTCATCCACTTGTACGAGCCCTTCAAAATGGACTTGTTCACACTATAGGCGTTGTCTTCTTCAATCACATGCACATCCTGGAGCCCAAAAACTTCCGCCGTGCGGATGACCGCAGAAATGTTGTGCGGGTCAAACAAGTCCTCAAGTACCATACAAAAATGACGCGTGCGACGGTTGACTACAGAAGTAAGCAACTCGCGACGTCTGTCTGTAACGCGAGCAAGCAGTGATTCCAAATCCCTCGGTTCACTCATTATTTGAATCCTTTTTTATAGTAATATTCGCCTTGAAATCGGACGGGTCAACGGACTTCGCCGGCACGGTGGAATCCATCGTTTGAGCCGAATCTGCAACAGGTTCAGGAACAGCTTCTACGACCGCATCCACAAACCCCGCAGAATCCGTTGTCGCCGTAGAATCGACGATGACGACATGCTGCTTGGGTTCAGCGGGTCTCAGGCGCGTAGGAGGCCTGTTCAGTTCTAGCATTTTGCGTTCAATATTTATGGCATCCCCGAGTTTCCACGGGCCACCAGCAACCACACTATTAAACTCCGCCAAGTGACGTTCATTTTCCGGAGTGTGCAACCTCTTGTCCTTCGTGATAGGCTTCTTGTTTCCGCCAAAGTACATTTTCGACGCTTTCTTGATATCGCCCACGATGCCGTCAATCTTCGAATTGACCACGCTCTTGAACACGCGCAACTGCATAATGGAATTCAGCACGGAATTAGCAGGGAACACGATTGCTTTTAGTTTGTACTTAAGCGTCCGCGGGGCGACCAAGTCCATGTCCAGATAGGCAATCGCAGTCCCCTTCAACGACCACTTCAGAATCTGCGCATAGCCATAGCCAAAGAACATGTTGCGCAGCGCAGGCTTTGCACCGGCACTATCCTGCAGCGCCCAGTAAAAATCGCCCGAAAGCCCATGGCCGTTGCCACCAGAAAAATAGCGGCGGTCACGACTAGTGTATTGCAACGTATATTCCGTTTCCAGGTAGGCGTTGACGAGGTCCGCCGTAAAAGGCATGTTGTCGAACAAGTACGTGATTTCGTTCACCTCAAGAGGAATCGTCCCCTCGTTTTCGTAAATCGCCCTGTACTGGCGACCGAGGCGCAGAAACACGTCCACCATCATGGGAGCCTTGAAATCGGTCGAAAAACCGCGATTCACGAGTTCCTTGTACGGAGCGCAGAATTCCTCGTTATATTCGACCTTCGGCCACAGCTTGAGTTCTTCCCCCGTGCAAGCCTCGTACTTGATATCGAGGCACTTGTTCATACCCGAACAGAATGCGCGCATGTCGTCAGCCTTATTTTTTACTTTCATCAAGAGTTGCTTGCGAGTCACCTCCGACGCAGGGACGTTCGTGGTGGCAAAAGACAGGGAATAACCCAGTGCGAGCACAACGGCAAGGCACACGCTCACAAAAGAAGAACGGGAAAACACGCATCGCATAAGGCACACCTCCTTTTTAGCTTAGGGTTACCTGAACTCCAGGCTATCTAAGGGAATCACGGTGAACGGCTTCAATGAATCGAACATGGATACAGGGCCGACTATCGAAATCGTCATCTTGTCCTTATCAAAATACTTAGCTATCATCGCCTTGACCTGCTCCGCCGTCACTGCGTTGATTTCCGTCACATAATCGATGTAATGGTTATCCGATTTTCCCAAAAGTTCACCCTTCGCAAAAATGGACGCAGTCGATGCCGGGGAATCGAACAAACTCGGCAGACTTTCGACCAGGGACTTCTTCGCCTGCGACAGTTCCTCCGCCGTAGGCCCGTCCTTCGCGAGCTTTTCCACTTCCTCGAAAATGAGCTTCATGGCAAAGCCGACCGTCTCGACCTTCGTCTGCAGAGCAATCGTCGTCATCGCCGTATCGCGGTAATCGTTACCGACCGTGCTATACACGCTATACGCAAGGCCCTCGTCGCTACGGACGCGGTTCATGAGTCTGGAGCTGAAGCTACCGCCACCTAAGATGAAACTTGCAACCGCGGTCGGATAGTAATCCGGATGCGGACGCTTCACGAACGGCTGATTCATAGTGATGTTCGCCTGCGTGATGTCCTTATCGACCACATATACGCCGGGCTTGCGGGCAAACGAAAGCGGCGTAGGCATCGACTTTTCTTCCGTCGAAACATCGACCTTCCAACCCTCAAAGAACGACTTGAGCATCGTCACCGCGGAATCCCTGTTGACATTTCCGGCGAGGGCGAAAACAATGCGCTTCGACGAGAACACACCCTTCGCGAGACGCTTCACGTCGGCGGCAGTGACCGCCTTATACTCTGTCGCGTTCGCATTCCAAAGCCTCGGGTTCGACACATAGTTCACCTTCGACTTGAGAGCCGAAAGCACCTTGGCAGGCGTCTCGTAGCGGCGTTCATAAGAAGTCACGAAGTTCGCTTTCACAATTTCAAGCTGATCTTTGTCGAACGACGGGTCCGTAAGCACCTTTCGCGCCAGTTCGAGCATCGACGGGAAGTGCATAGAAAGGCAGTTAATATCGAATGCCGAAAGGTACGTGCCCACGCTCGTCGAAATCGACGAACTCACGAATTCCAGCGAATCTTCAAGCGCATGCGCCGTAATCCCACCGCCACCGCCACGACGAATCATGGAACCGACCATTTCAAAGGCCGCCTCGTCCTTCAGCACCAGAGGCAAGTTGCTCTCTTCAAAATAAACGGAAAAATCCACAAGCGGGAGCGTCGTGTCGCTCACGATATAGCCCGTAATGCCGTCAGCAATCTGCACGCGGTAATCCTTCGGGTAGGGCGCCACGTACTTGTATTCCGGAAATTCGATCTTGCTGTAATGTTCCGGCAACGAACTAGGCTGAACGAAGGAATCAGGCTCCTCCGCCGCAGCCGAAAAAAAGTCAGGCGTATGCTTGACATGGGACGACTTTTTCGGCATCATCGAACACGATGTCAAAACCACCAGGGCCGCACAGAAGGCGGCAGAAATCACATATTTCGTTTTCATCCATTAGAAAATAGTAAACTAAAATGAAACATTCCAACCTAGACCAATGATTTTAAGGTTTATCGTTCCACATTCCAAATTATGACGTATATTAATACTTGAGCCTTCCTAGTGGTCACAACACGCGAAGTAAGTCACCTCCGGCTTCCGCACAGATCTCCAGTCGAGACACAGAACCACCAGGAAGGCTTCTTCAATCCCTCCTATGAAAAAGGCCCGGTGCGGACGCACCGGGTCTTTTATTTAAACTTGTATGACGGAAGGTGTCAGGTTAGCCTAATTCACGATTATCTTCCTTATCGCTAAGCGGTGTAGTATACTCCGGACTGCCATCCAGCAAATTCATATGGTAACCCATTTCAACGACTTCCATTTCCGGAGCCATATATTCTTTTTTCTGTTTAAGATTCATTTTTCCCTCTGTATGAAAATTAACCCAATCCACAGCCTTCACCGCATTCTGCACCTTCAAGAGTTTGCGAATCCTCATCGGATTCGCTAACTCCCATCAAACGATTCTGGTAGCGCACTTGGACGACGTTCATGGTTGGAGCCATGTATTCTTTTTTCTGTTCAGGATTCATTGGTGTGTCCCTTTTTGTTAAAAAATCTTGTTGGTAGAATTAATCCCTATCGCATCACCTTCTTGCCGTAGTAGGCTCCGCGGGCATTGTTCACGCCATTCACGCGGCGACCCCGCAGCGGCCCATGCCGATGTCGCAGCAAAAGCCGCCATCATCGCACTAACAGAAACCACACGAAAATTTTTCATCAAGATTTTCCAATCCTTATTTTGATGTTTTTTCAAACATAACAAAAACTTACATCATTTGCAACAAAATACGCACAATTTCCATTTTTTTTGGTACAAAATTATCCAAAACCCCATTTTTGAGCCAAGACCGCCACCCTTTTTCGCCCCCTAAAAAATTATTTTACAAAGATTTTTCACAAAAATTCCGGACAAACGGGTGAAAAAAGCGTGCAAAATGAGCGTCGCAGAAAAATGCTTGCATTTTTCTATGACCGAATGCAGCTCTGTGTGGCTCGGAACTTTAGTTCCGTTCACGGTTTATATTGATGAAATAGTCACCGATGTAACTTGCACATTCATAGAAATTTTAATTTCGTTATGAATGTAGCTGGGTACTGCGGACGCCGTAGGCGTCAAAAGCGTGTTAATATATCGGTAGGGGAAATTCCTTTGCTCGAAATGAATTTTCAGAATCCATCGTCCGTGATATCGCAAAAGAATTTAACGTCATCGTCGATTCCGTGAAAAACGACAAGAGCGACTTCGTCCATGACCGCTACTTCCGTTTCGCCTTTGCTGAACCGAAGCGTATGGCGGAACTCCTGACGCTTTTTTCGCGGCACAACGCCACGCTCAAGGCTTTTCTTGATACAATTGATCTTGCGAGCCTTCGCGGGGCGAAAGAAAACTTTTCCAGCGACAAGCATGTCGGTTCCGCGGACCTCGTTTTCGAGGTGGACCTCAAGGCGGGTGGCTTTACAGGACTCTACGTGGGCATCATCGCGGAGCACAAGTCAACGAACAAGGACGACGTGCTCTACCAGATTTCGGAATACTACCACAATCTGTTCATGGAATGCAAGAAGGGGTACCGAGCAGGAACGCAAGAAGAACGAAATCGAAAGTGCTGCCCGCGACAAGAAAATCGCGGAATATTTGCATTCAATAGGAGTTCCTGCGGAAAGTATCACCGCAGCACTCGCTATCAAGTAGCGCAATTTCTAAACTAGCTGAATCTTCCGTTCAGCTGCTTGCGGCGGCGGCCGCGTTCCGAGACAACGGCTTCAATTAAGAACAGCAAGGCAGCCAGTCCAAGGAAAATCTGGTAACGGTCCTGGTAATTTTCCATGCGGTCGCTGCTCTGGTCCTTCTTTTCGAGCGTCGCGATTTCGGTCAGCACCTTCTGCAGCTGGAACTCGCCCGGGCTTGCGTAAAAGTAGAGTGCCCCCGTCACGTTCGCGATTTCCTGCAATGTGCCTTCTTCAAGGCGGGTCGTCACGATGTTGCCTTGCATGTCCTTCTTATAGACGCTCCCGCCGTTCTTGTCCTTGAGCGGTATGGGCACGCCTTCGCGGGAACCTATACCGATAGTATATATCTTGATGCCCATTTCGGCAGCTTCTTTCGCGGCGTTCACGGCGGCAGCCTCAAGCTCTTCGCCATCGCTCATAAGCACCATGATGGAATGCTGGCTTGGTCCACCGGAGTTTTTGAACAAAGTCATTCCCTTGCGGATGGCTTTTTCCAGGTTCGTGCCCGGCATGAGCCATCCCGGATTCAGTTCGCGCAGCACCATCTGCACCGTGCCGTAATCGAGCGTCAAGGGGACCATTACCTGCGCCTCGCCACTGAACGCCACCAAGCCCACGCGGTCGCCTGTCAGCGATTCGAGGAACGAGGAAATCTCGTGGCGGCTACGGACCAGGCGGTTCGGCTTCACGTCCTCGGCAAGCATCGAAAGCGAGATGTCCTGCAAGAGCACAAGGTCCTGCCCGCGGCGTTCCACGTGCTCCATTTTACGGCCCCACTGCGGGCGCGCAAGCGCAACGAACAAAAACGCAATCGCGAGGAGCAACAGCAAGACCTTCGTGAGGCGCCTCCACGGCGAAACGCTTGTCGAAAGTTTCGTCAGCATGGGCAGCGAAACAAAACGGGCCGCCAACTTTTTACGACGATGATACGCATACACAAACAAGAGCGCAAAGAGAGGCAGGGTAAAAAGCCCCCACAAAAAATTCGGTTCAGCAAATCTCATTATAGACTCCAGTAAACTCGCCCTCAATCTTTGGGCAACAAGAATATACAAAATTCGAAGTTACTAGAGTTGAGTTACTAGAGTTGAGTTACTAGAGTTGAGTTACTAGTTACTAGTTAATAGTTAATAGTTACTAGAAACAGCGATAAGAACATCTCTAGTAACTCAAAACTATATTACCAATTCTTTTCGTACAAAAAGTTTGCAATTATTTTATATTTTCCCATAAGGTTTAGGTTGCGAGAATGTCTTACACAGGTCTTATAGAAATCAACATCATCTGCATAGCAGTGTTGCTCATTACGCTGCTACAGTTCAAAGAAAGTGTCCTTAGGCACCTAGAAGAGCGCATTCTCGGCTTTACCATCATCGATACCATCATCTACATTGTGCTGAGCACAGTGACCAAGATGCTGTACATGATCCACGTGCAAAACGACCTTTACGGGCACAACCAGAAAATCTGCGTCGTTTATGCAATCATGTACTCGTTGAGCCTCATCTCCTCGCTCCTTCTCGGGCAGCTCTGGTTTTCCTTCATATTCCTCCGAATCCGCAAGAGCGTCTATTCCTACAAGCACTTGTTCCCGCTTTTTTCGACGCCAAGCATCATCGGCATCTTCATCTGCATCGGAATCAGCATCTACGGGTTCACCAACGACTGCCACGCGACAACGCTACAGTTCAGAAGGCTTTTGCCCTTCCTCATCGGGCTCAACCTGCTCTACATCATCGCGACGATGGTCATCGGCATCCAGAACGCCATTGCGCAAAAGAACTCCACGAACCGCAAAGAAGCGATTTATCTCTCCTTCATCGCCTTCATCCCCAGTTTTTCGTGCATTCTCCAGTACTTCATCCCAGACATTCCGCTCACGGACCCCATCTTCGCGCTTACGCTCCTGCATGTCTATGTCACCCTCCTGAAGTACAGGATTACGTCGGACCCGCTGACCAACGTGAACAACAAGATACGACTCATCGACTACCTGCAATACATCACCCAGCATCAGGACCCGAGCAAGCGTCTGTTCATTCTGGTAATGGAAGTGGACTATTTCAAGGCGATTATCCACAAGTTCGGCTACGAAATGGCAGACAGCGTCATCGCAGACCTCGCTGCATTCTTCAAGCGCCAGTGCCGCGAACAAAAGGGATTTTTAGCAAGAACCGGAGAGAACCAGTTCTCGATTATCATGGAAAGCAACGAACTCTCCGAAATCGAATCGTTCTGTCAAAAGCTCATCCGCGAATGCGAACGCGACGGCATGCAGGCGAACATGAACACATGGAAGGTTTCGTTCAGTATCCATTATGCCGACATCTCGAACATTTCTTCTAGCAACATTTCCAAGATTTTCAACGAAGCCCAGAAGAACTGCTACAAGCCCGAAACCCCGGCACCAAAGGAGTAGCGCGGAGGAATGCGGAGTAACTAGTTACTAGTTACTAGTTACTAGTTATTAGTAATTGCGATAAGAACGTCTCTAGTTACTAGTAACTCTGAACTAGTAACTGCGCCGGCACCCTAGTAACTTAGAACTCGAAACTCACCTACGGTATTCTCACGAATCTTGTATTGGCAAGAACCAACTCCAGCAGAATGAGGAGCGCGCCTACCAAAAGCCACGGGTAGAATTTTTCCGCATAGCGGGCGTAAGCGATTGTTTCGATTTCCGTCTTTTCAAGTTCGTCGATTTCAGAATAAATCTTTTCGAGTTCAGCCTTGTTCTCGGCACGGTAGAAGCGACCGCCAGTCTTTGCGGCAACGTCCTTGAGTACGCTTTCGTCAATGCCCTCTTCGGGAGTAATGTCGCGTTCGCCCCAAGAGATTTCGCCAGTCCACGGGTTCTGCTGGAACGCCAGAATCTTGCCGTCCTTCTTGCCGACGCCGACCGTATAGACCTTTACGCCCAGGGACTTTGCCACTTCGGCAGCTCGCATCGGCGGAACGACGCTGGCGTTGTCGCGGCCATCGGTCAAAAGAATCACCACGCGGGACTTCGCATCCGACATCTTGAGGCGGGCAAGCGCATTCATGAGGCCATCGCCAATGGCGGTCCTGTTGTTGATAAGCGTATCGCGGGCAAGGTCGTCACTCGCCTTCAAAATTTCGAGCAACGAGCCATAATCGAGCGTGAGCGGGCACTGCGTAAACGAACGAGCGCCAAACGCCGAAAGCCCTATGCGGTCGCTATGTCGTTTTTGAATGAATTCCGCAATCACGTCCTGTGCATAACCAAGGCGGCTGTACTTCCAGTATTCGCCGCGCTTCAAAATCTTCTCGGCGTTCATCACGCCAAGCTTTGCCTGTTCCGTGCGCGTCAGCATGTCCAGCGTCCCCATGGAAGCGGAAACGTCAAGGGCAAGCATGATATCTACGCCGTCCGTTGATGTATATTCGACTTCCATGGCGTTCTGCGGGCGAGCAAGCGCCACCACAAAGCAAATGAGCGCCGCCAATCGAAGCGCAGGAACAATATGCCTAAACTTCACGCGACGGCTCGGGACCGCCTTTTTCGCAAGCGCGAGCGCCGGGAACTTGATTGTACTCTTGCGACGCTGCTGACGGTAAACATAAAGCGCAATCAACAGCGGTACAAACAACAACAGCCAAAAGGCTTCGGGATTTTGAAAATGAAGGGCTCCAATATCCATTTCAGCTCCAAAATAACAGAAAACAAATTCTACAAGCGAGAATATACAAAATTTGAGTTACTAGATACTAGTTAGTAGTTAGTAGTTACTAGTTACTAGTTAATAGTTAATAGAGATTGCAATAAGAACATTTCTAGCAACTAGTAACTTAGAACTCGGAACTAAAAGTTCTTACAGCGTTAAAAGCATCAACCCATCAACGCCGAGCACGGCAAGGCAAGAAACCGCGGCAACAGTCACGAGGCCACCACCCAAAAGCGAGGCGACCACCGCCGCCAAAAGCGCACAGGCGCCCGTAATGCGGCTATCCGTCGCAAAGAATATCGCAGGCACGGTCATCGCGCTGAGTACCGTATAAGGCACATACGCGAGGAACGAACTCCAGAACACGCTCTTCAGCTTTTTCCGCAACAGAATAAACGGCACCGCGCGCAAAAACAGCGTCACTCCCGCCATGACGAACAAATAAATCACGTAGGTCTGCATATCGATATTCATTCCGCAGCTCCTTCGTCATCCGCATTGACATTTTTCATGGGGAACAGCGCCGCTGCCAGCAAAGAAGCGACAAGCGCACAAATGATTATCGCAAATCCGACAGAAACACAACTCAACGCAGGAATAAACTTGAACGCACAACTGAGCGCCACGGCCACAGCAACAGCAAAGACCGTCGGCATGTGCACCTTCATCTGCGGGACGACAATCGCCACAAACATGCCGTACAGCGCCACGCCAAGAGCATTCGTCACAAGCGCCGGGAGAATTTCGCCACAAATCGCCCCGACCATCGTCCCCAGCGACCAGCCAAAGTAAGGGAGTGTCATGAGTCCAAGGAAATAAATCGGCGTCACCTTCTTTTGCGACATCGCCACCGCAAAAATTTCGTCGGTAATGCCCGTCGCCAACAGCAAACGCTTCACCGTCCCGAAATCCGGCGAAACCTTCTGCGAAAGTGAAATCGCCATCAGCGAATAGCGGAGGTTGATAAAGAACGTCGCGAGAGCCATCTCGATGAACGTGCCGGCAGCATCGGCCATAATCTGGAGGCCCGCAAACTGCCCCGCCGACGTAAGGTTCGTCATGGAAATAAGTGTCACAAGCGGCCACGAAAAAATTTTGGAACCCGCAATGCCGAACGAAAACGAAACGGCAAAATAGCCAAGCCCAATCGGGGAACCATCTTTCAAGCCACTCAAGTAATTCATGGGCGCAAAGATAGTAAATAAAGCGACTTCGGCAACGGTAATTTATGCAAATATTTAGATATATGCAATTTAGTAGGAAGTAGACAGTAGACGGTAGGCAGTGGTTAGTGGTTAGTAGGAAGAAAGCGTCATCCTGAGCAGTGTGGTTAGACGAGAGACGAGAGAACGGACCTGCGGTCCTACAGACGAGAGAGATTTAGCACAGTCATCCTGGAGGGAGCGTCGCGACCGATAGGATCCAGTGAAGTTTTATTCGGAGAATTTAGAGTACAAAAAGAACCCGTAGCGTTTAGCCACGGGTCAAACGTTCATGAATGCTTAGCAACTAAAACTAGGATTAGTTTTCGTTGTTGTGCATTTCGATCTGTTCGCGGTCCATCGTGTGCTGCAAGTATTCCTTGAAGTCACGGTCGATGTTCACACCGTCGAAGTCGATGTCGTCGTTTTCCAACACGAACACGGCGCTCGGGTTATCGAGCCAGCCCACAATGTCCACGTCTTCCAACTTCATGGACTTGTCACCGGGTTTCTGAGCAACGTATTCGACCTTAGCCTTCGGAACCCAACCCTGACCGCAAGCACCCTTCACGAGGACTTCGGTATCGCCTTCTTTCAAGACGGTCATTTCGTCGTTAAAGCCTGCCGTGCAGACAACAGAGCCACCATCTTTATCTTTGGTGAGTTCCACGTCGCCCAGCTTGGACTTGACCTTCTTGGCTGCAAAGGAGGAAGCAACCAGCAAAGCGAAGGCGACAAACATAACTTTTTTCATCATTTTCATAGCGAATCCTCAAAACAAGGGAAAATATTCAACAATGCTATACGAATATACTTTTTATTTTGCCAATCCGTTGCAATTTCTTTTAAATTTTTACGCAATGAAGAAGATTTTTTCAATTACCGCCGTTATCCTCGTTTTTCTCGCGATTTTTGCGTTTTTTAACGTAAATCAGCGATTAAACGCCGTTTCACACAACGAAAAAACCGTCATTTTGGAGATTCCGAAGGGCAGTTCACCCACAAAAGTTTTACAAATTTTACAAGAAAAAAACATTTGGACCGACGAATTGGCCTTCACTTTGTGGTGCAAAATGAAAAAACCAGCACTCAAGGCCGGCTGGTACGAGGTTCCCGCCCACCAGACACTCGAACAGATTTCCTCGTTGTTTGAGAGCGGCAAAAGCGCCGTCCGCAAGGTGACCATCCCCGAAGGTCGGGCCTCCTGGGAAATCCCAGCGTATCTGCAAAAAAGTTTTCCGAACATCGACACGGCCCGTTGGAACAAGTTAGTCCAGGACCCGCAGTTCGCCCATTCGCTCGGCATCGAAGGCAACTCGCTGGAAGGTTACCTGCTTCCGGACACGTACCCGTTCGCCATCAACTCCGATGAAGAATCCATACTGCGACAGATGGTCGCCGCCAACTTCAAGGTTCGCGACGAAATGAAGGACCGCAAAGGTTCCATGTGGGAAACGCTGGGCAACTGGCACCGCGTGTTGACGCTGGCGAGCGTCGTCGAAGAAGAAACAGGAATCCCGGATGAACGCCCGTTGATTGCCGGTGTGTTCCACAACCGCCTCCGCATTGGCATGCCGCTCGGGGCAGACCCGACGGTGCGGTTCATCTTCAAAAACTTGACGGGACCGATCTACAAGAGCCAGTTGAACAGCAACAACCCGTACAACACCCGCAAGTTCGCAGGACTCATGCCTGGGCCAATCTCGAACCCAGGCCGCAAAGCAATTGAAGCAACACTCTTCCCCGAAAAAACCGAAGCACTTTACTTTGTTGCAAAAGACGATGGTTCGCACACGCACTTCTTCAGCACGAACCTCGCCGACCACAACAAGTACAAGGATGTCGCCGCCAAGAACCGCGGGGAGAAGAAGTAGCGGTAGGCAGTAGGAAGTTTAGTTACTAGTTAATAGTTACTAGTTAATAGTGATTCTTAAAGCAAAAAACATCAACGATAGTCAGGTGGCTTCGCCGCGATGAGCCATGAGGTCGCAGCCTTCGGCTACTTTGAGGTGTGGGGTTGTTGTAATTGGAAAAGCCTCAAAGCGAAGCGTGCTCAAAGCGAGTTTACGAGCGCCCCCATAGCCCATACCCATACACACCTCTCTAGTCTTTCGTCTGTAGCCCACGCAGTGGGCGTTCTTTCGTCTAGAATAGATTGTAGTTGCCGATACGGATAAAGTATCTATAGTTTTTTAAATCCTTTATATCGCCAAAAGTTTCCGTATCGACAATGCGGTTCAGGCCCGCATAGACCGTAAACGAGCGGTATTTATAGCGAAGCGCCGGTTCAAAAACAAACTTGTTCGAATTGAGAGCCGCAGTCGCTTTATCTTCGAAGTCATGGAAATACGCCAGTGAAAGCCACAACCCAAAGCCATGGCGTTCCACACCGCCGTTCATACGCAATAGCGCATAGCCATGCGTCGAAAGTTCCGGATCCAGCCAGTCTTCCGACCACGGTGTTGCCGCCACATGCAGACGGTAACGGTCTTCCATCGCCACATTTTCGAAGTTCTTGGGGAACTTGAAAGAGCCGCCGTCGCGATAAGCGTCAAAGCCCATCGCCGCCCCAAAAGTCAACGAAGTACTGCGTGACGGAGACAAGGAATAACGGCCGTCTAAAGCGTATATGCCGTAAATCGGGCCTCTCTGGTGGAATCCGTAACCGATGATGTTGATGCCCACGGAAGCATTCGCCTCAAAGCCCTTCGACGCAAACCAGTCATCGTCAACGCCGTTCAAGAGAGAATAGCGGACGCTCTGCGTCACGGGATTCGTCTCGTAATTGCTACTCAGGCTCATAAATTCATCATCGTCAAAAAAATCAACTTCGGGAACGGCACTCGGAGCTAGTTCAAATTCGCGATTGCCAAACAAGAACTTGACTTCGATGGATTGCATTTTATCAAATGCGTATCTCGCTGACAAGAACAAATCATTCCGCTTTTCAAACTTAAAATGATTTTGTTTGGAGATATTGTCTTTCTCGAAAGAATTCAAATAGCGTAGTTTCATCAAATCATAGCCAAAACTGAATTTCCAGCGATGACTAATCAAGTTCGACAATTCCAAACGCGGACGGAATCCATAAGACGAAGTACCGTAAAATCCGGCGAGTTTCAAATAAATTTCCATCTGGTTCACGTAATTTAGCGAGACTTCGCCATAGGCGTTGGCGCCAATCACATTGGAACCGAATCCACCAACAGCCACATCTACCGTCGGGTGAACTCCCACATCAATCAGAAGGTCGCCATCGGGCTGCATGTTGAACAAGACGGTATCATAAGGCGTTTTGGACGCTATCGCATAAGCAAAGTTCGCCGGAGCGGCAAAACCCGTATCGTTGGGATTCCAATAAGAGGCCGCCACCGAATGGAGCTCGGACGAAAGGCTATCAAACGACGGATGGAAACTGAACCACGGTTCCGATTTTTGCTTTTTGGAATAGTCAAATGGACGTTCCAACAACAGTGCAATTTCGCGCAAGCTCTGTTCCATCGACGAGAACCCGGCCTGAATCAAGGCTTTGCGGGATGTATCACGAACAAAATGCGACCTCACAAAAACGCCTTGCGAATGGTCCAATTTCGACAAGACATTGTCCTTAAGGGTCCTTGTTTCGGCATTTCCTTCCAGTTCATAGCGGACAGGATCCGCCACAACAATTATCGGGATTTCCTGCAAGCTGCTGGATAGTGGAAGCGCCAAGTACGGACAAAGTTCTCCAGAATTTTCGTTACCGGCCAATGGAAGCGACGAGACGATATCGGCATACGTCGGATTCTCTATAACGCTATCGCAAGTCTGAAGCGTAAACGGGATGCGGAAATCTCCACGTTGGCGATAAAGCGATTCCTCAAAGCGGAGGCGAGCAAGCGAGCGTTCAATGGACGCCGTATCGGCAACAAGCGCATGCATGCTGCGATGGACTTTGCCAGTAGAATCCGCATAAAAAGAGAACCTTTCTCGAAGCGCCGGGACTCCCGTAATCGAAACCGGAATGTCAAACGGGTCGTGTTCCGTCTTAGCATTAATCGAATTGACACCGACAAATTCATCGACATACGGATCCAGCATCAACCGCTGAATATCGTCCAACGACACGCCAAGCGACCAGAGCGCACCCATCCAGGCGCCCCACGATGTCGTCACAATGGAATCCACCGGAATTTTGTAGCTTTCTATTGCATACAACACGCCAAGCTGGAACCATGGTGAGCGTTCGCCACCACCCAAGTAAAGCACCGACTTCGCCTTTTTCGCAAAAAGCGAATCCGGCTCCATCTTCATGGCGCCCAATAGCGACTCATCGACGGAGTGAGCCGCCTGCACAGGCGACACAAGTACAGAAGCGGAAACCGCGACCGTTAAAAGAAACGCTTTTTTAAGCCAGCCGAGCGGGATTGGAAACATACCTACCTGCATCTTCGGCAGTCACATAACCAGAGCTAACAAGTTCAGCTAGGCAATCGTCCATGAGGAGCATGCCTTCCGATGAGGATGCTGCCATAATGGACGGGAGCTTGAAATGGTCGCCACTGCGGATATGAGCCGCCACGTTTTGCGTGTTATAAAGAATTTCCCATGCTGGAATGGCTCCAGCGCCTTCCGCTGCCGCAGGCAAGAGCCTCTGAACGACAACTGCCTTGAGCGCCGCAGCAAGCATAGTGCGTACAAGATCGCGATTTTCTGAAGACGAGGCCGAAAGGAGAGCATCGACAACGCCAACCACATTGCCCGCAGTCACGTTTATCACCACCAATGCGCCGGCTTCGGCTGCCCGCAAAACAGAAATCAACATCGATTCGTCAAAATCGCCCAGCCAGAACAAGTCCGTACCACTGCGGAGCCCCTGTTCCAACTTTTCGGACGTCGTTCCCATCGTATTGGCGAGCATAAGGCTCTCTCCAATCTTCACGGGAAGTTCCCGCCCTGCATCCAAATTGCAGAACCGCAGAATGCTGGAAGAGCACATCGCCGAAACATACGACGTCGCCGAAACTGTTTTGCCCGAACAGGCGGGTCCCGCAAACACGACAAGTCCGGAACTGAGTCCGAGCAAATTATCCAGCGAAGCCGGAGCGCCAATCTCCGAAAAATTCGGGCACTCCGCCATCAACGGGCGGAAAATCGCCGCATTGCCCAAAGCTTCGCGGAAATATTTCACGCGCCATTTAGTATTGAGCCAAGGTCCACCGATAAACGTTCCGGATTCGCCTTCAAGCGAACCGAGAAATTCCAGCAACGAGCCAAAAGGGAGAACCGGCGCATTGGGAATCGCGCAAACGCGGCCCGCAACGCGAACCGCCGAAGGGGCGTCTTCCGTCACAATCAAGTCGCTTGCCCCGACATTCAGGGCGTAATCCAAAAGAGATTCAATTTCTGATGCCATGACAACCTCCCGCTATTTGGCCTTGCGGTAAGAAGCAAAACGCCGACTGTCGTTGGCCCGTTTCCAAGCTTCAACGCCTTCGATATAGCCTGAATCCACGCACATCTGCAAAGATTCATCCAAAGTAACACCCTGATCTTTCTGACCGGTGATTGCAGAAACTATCTGCGAAACATCGCCCTTGCGGATCATTCCCGCGATTGCGGAGGTGACCTTCATCGATTCGGTCGCAAGGACAAGCCCTTGGTTCTGCACCACAGGTATCAAGTGCTGCACGATTACGCCCTTCAACTGGTCGGCAAGCGAACAGGCAAACGCATTGCGGTTTTTGCTCGATACCGACATAAGGAGCCTAGAAAGAAGCGCGTGGATGTTATTGCCGCTGGCGACAGCAAACACGAGCGCCCCCGCATTCGATGCCTGCATCAAAAGCGAAAGCTCATCCATTGTTTCCAAATGGTCAAAGAGGATGACATCGGCACCCGTGCGGATGGCAAGTTCAATCCCCGCCACACCGGAGCGGACATGCAGCCCGACTTCACGTTGGACAATGGAACCACGGGCATTCTGGAGCAAACGTTCTATCGGTTTTTCGACCGTTTGGATAAACACGTCGCGGTTTGCAGCAATGGTTTCAGCAAATGTGGTCATCGTCGTAGAGCGGCCACTGGACGAAGGACCGGCAATCAGCACAAGACCGCTGTTCAGTTCCACAAAGTGATTGCAAAATTCCGGCAAATACAGATTTTCGAGCGGAATAGAATCCATCGGAATAACGCGAATGGCAATGCTCGGAATAACATCGTTCCAGGCAACCGAAATGCGGGCACGACCAACGCCTGGGAGTGCAAATGTCTTGCTGAAATTGCGACCGACAACGATTTTGTAACCGTCCGAGAAGCCTTGCGCAACTTCGCTCAGGCGGTCCATCAAGTGCGTCTTTTCAAGACGCTTCTCAGAAGCGGCAAACATCTCACCCGACTGGCGCATGGTAATTTGGCGGTCGGCGTACAGATAAATGTCCGTCACGTTAAACTTGCGAGCATAAGCAATGATTTTGGCAAGCGAAGTAATCGGGTGCAGCACATCGGGTGCTTCAACGGCATCGCCTTCGCCGGTAGCCACAGCAAATAGCGCAGGGAGTTCCTCGTCTGCGGATTCCTCAGTCGCAATTTCGCTTTCGATTGGGACTTGCACGTTTGCCAAGCTCGTCATTTCAAGCCCTTCGACCTTTTCGACGACAACAGACGAAGAAGACGATTCGCCATAGAGGCTGCTGTTCCCTTCAATTTGTATGGCAGGTTCCTCGTCCGGCTGAGGTGCGGGCGTCGCAGAAACGGGAGAAGGTTTCACCGCCGGTGCAGAAGGAGCACTGGCTGCAGGTGCCGCGGGTTTTGCCACGGGAGCAGGTGCTGCGGAGGACGCAGGAGTTGCAGATGCCGAAGATGACTTCGCGTTTTTCGCTTCGAGGTTTTGCACAAAGGCAAGAACCTTCTCGTACATAGACTGTTTCAGAATCCCCGCTTTAACGAGAACCTGACCAATATCCATCGAATCGGTAATTTTACCCCAATGCGCCTTAACTTGTTCCTCGGACAAAACCTTGTTATGAACGAGAACTTTTGCAATATACTGGTTCCTCATAAGAAGTCCCTCCGGCTAAACCACCAGCTCGCCACAGCAAGGAACACGCCAATGTAGCCCAGTGCATAAACGGAATTCCAGAACAGATACATGTCCGGAAGTTGAACGCCATGCACCACGTAGTTCGTCACGTTGAAACGGTAGAGGCCAGGGAACACGGCATGAATCACGACCGCCGCCTTTTCGAGAATAGCAGACGATGCGCCATGAAGTTCGCCCATGCGGCTTGCAAAGCGGACCTGTTCCAAAAGCTGGTCGCTCAGGTGCCCGGCAAAATAGACGCCAAGCGTAAAGAGCGCCGAAAGGATGGTGCTGCTGAAACTGCTGAACAAGAGCGCAACTGCAATGACCACCGCCATTTCGCAAAATATCAAGTAAATAGCCGTCAAGAGGCTTACCGTCGGGCCAGAATTCGTCACCCACAAGATGCAATAGTAAATGCACGTGAGTAGGCTCAAGTGAACGATAACCACCGCCAAAAGCCCAAAGTACTTGCCCACGATGAACGCCACGCGGCTAATGGGTTTCGAAAGGAGCGTAAGCACCGTACGCCGCTGGATTTCTTTTTGCACAAGGCTAATGCCCACGAAAATCGAAATCAAAAGCCCCGAAAGACTCATCACCGAAAGCGTCGTCGATTTGATAACGTAGGAACGGTCGAACACCGACCATTCCCCAAGCACAATGCTAAAGAGCGTAAGCGCAATCGCCAAAAAGCCGATGTTATAAAGAATCTTGTCGCGAATGGATTCGCGGAACGTATTGAGGGCGATAATGCCTATATGATTAAGCGTCTGCACGGGCGATTTCCTCCGTCAAAATATCTTCGAGACTCGGGCGCTTGTGGTCCATCTTTTCTACAGCGATTCCGTTCGAGAGGCAATAACCGAGCAGGCGGTCGCGCGCTACATCGTCTG
Organism: uncultured Fibrobacter sp.; assembly: GCA_946413655.1. Classification (GTDB taxonomy): domain Bacteria; phylum Fibrobacterota; class Fibrobacteria; order Fibrobacterales; family Fibrobacteraceae; genus Fibrobacter. Next base: position 70,633 of record CAMKLO010000006.1, read on the forward strand.
AGCAGATAAATTCTTGCGGATGCCCCGTCAAAGAAACACCTCGAGGCAAGTCCGCTTCCAGAATCGCCTGGCGCGTACGCACGTGGTATTCGACACCGCAGGATTCCGTGATTTCATCGACAGTCCCTTCGCGTACGATTTTTCCATCGACAATCATTGCGACCTTGTGACTGATGCTTTCCACATCACTAAGCAAATGGCTCGAGTAGAAAATCGTCACGCCATCGCGGTTCAACTGCTGAATCGCTTCACGCACGTCGCGACGGCCCATCGGATCGAGGCCGCTCATCGGTTCATCGAGAATCAAAAGCTTCGGTTTTGAAAGAATCGCCTGCGCAATGCCCACGCGCTGCATCATGCCCTTGGAGTACGAACGCAAACGACGGTCAATCCAGTCCTTGTTCGCATGCAAAAGCTCCAGCGCCCAGCCAATGCGGGATTCCAGTTCAGCCCCCTTGAGGCCAACAAGCTTGCCGTAAAAGCGCAAAAGTTCGCGGCCCGAAAGGTAATCGTAAAAATATGGTTGTTCCGGCGAATAACCGATATACTCACGGCTCTTCACATTTCGCGGGCTAATCCCGTTCACGAGCACTTTGCCCGAATCAAAATTCAAAAGCCCCGTCAAGACCTTGATCGTAGTCGATTTGCCCGCCCCGTTAGGCCCGATAAAGCCATACACCTGCCCAGCCTCGACATTGAAGCTTACATCCTTGAGCGCAAGCTTCGGTTTCATCGTAAAGCCGCTGCGGTATGTTTTGTGCAAATGCTCGATTTCAATCATTAAATCACTCATACACATCACTTTTCGTTTGAATTTTCACCTGCGGATTCTACACCGTGACCCTCTTTATTTTCAACAGCGGTTTCGCTTTCCGTTCCTTCCGTCGCAGAGTCGTCGGAATCGTCATCACTCTCGTCGCTAGAATCGCCAAACCCTGCCGCCTTGTACGATTCTTCTATCTCGCGACGGCGACGTTCAGCCCGTTCTTTCTTGTTGACGAAAAAGTAAATGACCGCGCCAGCAGCGTAAAGCAAGATGCCCAAATAGAAAAACGGATTGATGGACATCCCTTCAAGTCCGGGAAACAAGTTCAAGACGATTTCGTGTCCGAAAAGCATCAAAAGCACAAGCACAATGCCTAACGCCTTGAGCACCCAAGAAACAATCACCAATTTTTGCATCGTAAAACCTCTAAACGATGCCGTACAACTCGCACGGCATTCACATTTTGAATATATCTATTTATAAGAAAAAAAGACGGGCGACTTATAGAATATCGCCCTTTTTCGTGCCTAAACGCCTTTTTTCGGGAAAAAGTGTCTGCGTTTTTGATTATTCCATGCGCTCCAGCACAACAAGGGCGCGGTCCTGCGTGCTGTTCGGGATGGTGTAGAATTGCTTATCCAGAATCTTGTAGCCGAAATCTTCGGGATGGAACACGGCAAGTTCATCGGCGACGCCGGGGCCCTTCATGAAATAGACGCGACCGCCGACTTTCAGCGAGTTTTGCAGACGCGGCAACGTCTTTTCCATCCATTCGAAGGCACGGCTGATGACCCCATCGACAGGGATGGTCATGCTGCGGCTCGTAACCTTGTGGCCAAACACGTCAATCCCCTTGAGGCCCATCTTTTCGATAACCATGTTGAGGAAGTTGATGCGGTTGGGGCGCGGTTCGCACAAAGTAAGACGGATAGAAGGGTTGACCAGCTTGAGCGGGATTCCGGGGAACCCGGCACCGCTGCCGACGTCGATCATGCGGGAGGGCCATTTGGGCACGTAGGCGTTGATAAGCGTGCAGTCGGCATAATGGCGTTCCACCATCGTCTCGAACGCATTGAGGCGCGTCAAATCCTGGTCGTCGTTGTTCGCACGGAGCAGCTGGTGGAATTCCCAAAACTGCTTGAGCGTTTCGGGCTGGAGTTCCACACCGTAATAGTGCAACAACTTGTCGAGTCCCGCCAGCGAAGGCGTCACGCGCTTCCCGTTAAAGAGCGGGAATTCCGTCCGCGGAGCTTTCATGTGCGGGATAAAGTCCTTACCAAGCGCACTAGCGCCACGGGGTTTGGAATTTTTTGACCAGGAAGAATTTGCCATGCGTAAAATTTAGAAAGTTTTATCTACCGCAAATCAAAACGAAAAAAATTTTTTTCCAATATTCTCCGGACAAAAGCATCCTCTCGTGCGTGTATATATAGTGGAGGATACCTTTGAGAAAATATCTTTTATTAACCGCACTCCTATTTTTTGCCGCAATCGCACTCCCGCAATCACATGCGCAGGAATCCGAGCAAGCCGCCTTAGACGAAGCACAAGTTTTCGAATGGTGGGACGACGGCATCATCACGCCCGAAGAGGCCGACGAAATATTTTCGCGACTCGAAGAAGAGAATTACGAAGAAGCCTGCCTGCTCGCCGAAGTTTATGCCCAGGAACCTTGCGCATTGAAGAAGACAAAGCCGAAAAAGTCAAAAACACCGAAAGCACCGCGCACAGAACGATCGCGCCAAAAGCGCAAAACAGCAAAGAAAGAACAAGCAGCCCCAGGCGCACCATCCATCGTCCCACACGGGCGCATTTCGTGGAAAGGGCAATACGATTCCGACGGACACCTGAAAAAACTCCGCAAAGAACTGCTAATCCAGTTCTACTATTTCCGTTTACATCTCGGTTCACAAGAGCTTTTGTCGTACCGTCGCGACGGATTCGAAGCACATTTCGGACAAATTTCTACGCTAGAATTCCATAGTCATTTGCCGCTCGATACACTATGGGGAGCCGCGTTTTCTTTTCCGGTAGGCAAGTTCCGGCTCGGAGCGTTTCTCGACACGTCCAAGGCGTTCCACACGCATCTCGGTTTCCAAATAGACCGTTCAAACGAACTCAGCGCCACCTTATGGAAATTCCCAGGCACAAGTGCCCTCGCCATACAGGCACACACATCGCTCGGTCAAATTTCGGCCTGGTACCAGTTCGGGCAAGATTTCCCGCTCGTCAAAATCCAAATGCAAAGCGAAAAAGCGTACCTTTCGTGGAAAACGACCGCTTACATCCACGGCGATTCCATCCCGCAAGGGCTCAACTTGAGCAAAGGCATCGCCGAAAACTGGCTATGGGCATCGCAGACGGTGACCGCCCACTGGCCCGAAGCGCTGAACACATCGTTCTCCGCCAAAGCGAGAATCTTAAGCCCCGTCAGCTCGGACTCCGTGAGCGCCCGTTTCAAGATGACTTTTTCTTCGGGGCCAGAACATTTGCGCCCAAGCATCAGCTTGACCTGCCTCGAAGCGAGCGAAAACTGTAACGACACCGAATGGAAAGGCGGTATCGAATCCGCATGGGAGCATGTTTCGTTCAAGTCAAGCGCCCGTTTCCGCCACAACAAGGGCCACACCAAGCCGCCCAGAATCGAAATCGGCGCCAGCTACCGCAAATCCAGCCGCACGTTCGTAAAGCTGACACTGGCATTCCCCGAAGCGAACCCCGCCAAGTCCATTTCCATACAAAACGAGTTCCGAATTGACAACGATTTTCTCGGCTGCGACTTCATATTCGCCTTCAAAAAGACGCAAAAAACAGATTTTCATCCCAATTACGCCCATCTTGAAGCAACTCTAAAATTTTGAGACATTTTTTCCCAAAAAACTTTTTTTCGGTAAAATTGGATACTATTGTAACCAATATTTTCCATATTATTTGCATCTGACACCTTGTAGAAATCTATTATTAATAATACCCAAACACTCTCAGACTCCTTTAGGTTCCCTCCTTTGCCTGAAGGAGTCCTTTTTTATTGCGCCCAATTTTTTATCTTAGGGGTATGTTTTATATTACAGCAATTGTCGGGGCCATCGTCTTTTTGCCCTCCATCGCACTCAACATCGCACTTGCGTGCGGAGCACCGCTTGGCATGTACGCCATGAACGGGCGTCACAGAATCGTTCCCAAAGAAGTGCGACGGGCATTCGTGCTACCGATAATCACGCAATTCGTGGCGCTTTTCACGATTTTGAGCGCAGGGCGTGTTCTCCCGGAGACAATCCCGTTCGGAATCATACGCATTCTCGCCTTCTTTTTTGCGGTTTACTTGACGTTTTACACGGCGACGGTTTTTTTCAGCTTGAGTTATAAAGAAAGGCATGTGATGGGACCGCTCGCAGCGGCATCGACCATCTGCTTTTGGATTGTTGCGGTAGGGACGATTTAGACGAAAGAACGCCGCTTAGGTTGGTTGGTTCGACAAGCTCACCAACCTTATGCCGAACCACGCGGCTACAGACGAAAGACGAGAGGTGAGAGACGACAACTGCGTAAAGCGAAAGGCAATAGAAAATGGAAAAGGCAGCACCGAAACACAATTACCAAGTGGATTTGGATAGGATTATTCGCAGGCTCGAAAAGACTGGCGAAGTGCCGACGCTTTTGTTGCACGCCTGTTGCGCTCCGTGCAGTAGCTACACCATCGAATACCTCTCGCAATATTTCAAAATTACGCTTTTCTATTACAACCCGAACATTGCGCCCGCCGAAGAATACCAACACCGAGTAAGCGAAATCAAGCGGTTTGTCGCGGAGTTTAAGACAAAGTATCCAGTTACGTTAATCGAGGGCAATTACGACCCGAAAAAATTTTACGATGTTGCCCGTGGACTTGAACAGGAGCCCGAAGGCGGCAAGCGCTGCCGCAAGTGTTTCGAGCTCCGTCTTGCCGAATCCGCACGACTCGCAAAAGAGCTGAACTGCGACTACTTCACCACGACACTGACCATCAGCCCGATGAAAGATGCGCAAGTGCTCAACGAGGTCGTCCAAGAACAGTGCGATATTTACGGCATCAGACGGCTCCCCAGCGATTTCAAGAAAAAGGGCGGATACAAACGTTCTATTCAGCTATCGCACGATTACAATCTTTACCGGCAAAATTTTTGCGGTTGCGTCTATTCCATGCGCGAAGCTCAGGAACGCGAAGCAAAGAAAACAGAAGGAAACGCAAGCGAAACTGTTTAAAGGATTCCTGGCACGATTCAGCATTGCATAGTGCATCACTAGGCAGGATGGCAATGCAGAAAAAAAGGATGACATAAAGAGTGTTATTTTATATACTTTTATAAAATGGTTAGGACTTGGATTTACATATTCGCCGCAATCTTGGGAATCGTCGTAGCAGCCTGCAACGACGACAGTCCAAATGCACCCGACACAAAAGATCCACTAGGATCCATAGAAATCATCGATGACAATAAAAGTTCCTCATCGGACAATGATTCGCTGGAAATATTTTTCCGTTCGACAAAGACTAAAATCTTTTTTTCGAACCACGTAGAAATTAGGTCTTCTTCTAGTGTTAAGCCAACGTCTTCTAGCAAGGCTGTCAAATCAAGCAGTTCCAAGACAGTAAAAAGTTCTTCGTCCGTTTCTTCGTCAAGTAAAGAATCATCCAGTTCCGTTTCCAGTTCAAGTTCAACACCCAAATCCAGTGCGGCACTCCGCTTTTACGACTGCAAACAATACGACTGTGTGACCATGGAATTTTTGAACCCCGAGGTCTCTTACGGAGAACTTTTAGACAAACGAGACGATAAAGTTTACCGTACTATCGTCATCAGCAACCATGTATGGACAGCTCAAAACATGAACTTCGAAACAGATTCCGACTCGACATCTAAAAGCTGGTGCCACGGGAATGATCCAAAAAATTGCGAGAGATACGGAAGATTCTATTCATGGAGTGCGGCACAGAAAGTTTGTCCAGAAGGTTGGCACTTGCCCACATCCGAAGAATGGAAAGAACTTTTAGGAGACCACGCCTGTGATTCGGAACTAATGGACGATGGCACATGGGCCTACGATTGTTCTGGATACAAATTAAAATCGACCGATACTTGGGACGAAAACACAGAAAGGCAAAACGCCTTAGGTTTTTCCGTCATTGCCGCAGGCATGAGCTTCGAAAACGCCCCGATAGCCCTTGGTGAAACCGCATTCTTCTGGTCTGCAACGGACACGCTCTCGTTTTACGCTTTTGCAGCGTTGTTTATGAACAATGAAAGTTCTGTTCTTTACGGAGCAATAGACAAAAAGAACGGGCTCTCCGTCCGCTGCATCAAAGGGTTTGCAGAGTAAATAGGTTTGGTTATGTACGATCCTCGATTTTTACCCATTTGCAAAGAAGACCTGGACGAACTCGGTTGGGATTACGTTGACGTGATCATCATCAGCGCCGACGCCTACGTAGATCACCCTTGCTTTGGGCATGCGGTTGTCGGGCGACTTTTGGAACATGAAGGCTTGCGCGTGGCGATACTCCCGCAGCCGAACTGGCGCGACGACTTGCGCGATTTCAAGAAGCTCGGGAAACCGCGACTTTTCTTTGCGATTTCGAGCGGCATGGATTCCATGGTGAACCACTACACCGCCGCGAAACGCCTCCGCAGCGACGACGCCTTTACGCCGGGGAACAAAGCCGGATTCCGCCCCGATTATGCGACTTACACTTACGCAAAAATTTTAAAGAAGCTCTACCCCGACGTGCCGCTGCTCATTGGCGGTCTCGAATCGAGCCTTCGCCGCGTAACGCATTACGACTACTGGAGCAACAGACTCAAGCCCAGTATTTTATTCGATACGCAAGCCGATATTCTCGTCTATGGTATGGGCGAAAAGCCGCTGAAAGAAATTGTTCGTTTGCTCAAAAAAGGCGTTCCGTTTTCGAGTTTAAATTCCGTTCCGCAAACCGCTTATTTGGCGCCCAAAGGGAACATTCCGAAGAACAGCAATTGGGAAGACATGCGGTTGTACAGCTACGAGGAATGCCTAGAAAGCAAGCGGAATCAAATCGAGAACTGCCGCCGGGTGGATATCGAATGCAACAAGTGGTTCCAGCGCCGCATTCTGCAGGATGTCGCCGAGCAGACCGTGGTGATTAACCCCGCGTACCCGCCGATGGAATATGGCGAACTCGACGAAAGTTTCGAATACCCGTACGCCCGCGAACCGCACCCGCGTTACAAGAAGCGCGGAAACGTGCCTGCGTTTGACATGATCAAGTTCAGCATCAACACGCACCGTGGCTGTTTCGGCGGTTGCAGTTTCTGCGCCATCAACGCGCACCAAGGCAAGTTCATCGCGAGCCGCAGCCGCGAAAGCATTCTGCGCGAAGTCGAAATTGTCACCAACATGGAAGGCTTTGCCGGAACGATTACAGACCTCGGCGGCCCCAGCGCGAACATGTACAACATGCGTGGCCGCGATCCGAGCCGTTGCCAAAAGTGCGCCCGTGCAAGCTGCCTTACGCCCAAGATTTGCGACAACATGGACACGCATCACGCCGAAATTTTGAGCCTTTATCGCGAAGTGCGCAACCACCCGAAAGTGAAGCACCTGTTCATCGGAAGTGGCGTCCGTTACGACATGCTATTGCAGGAGACGGATGACGAAGAACTCCGCAAGGACCACGAAGAATACGCCCGCGAACTCATCGACTACCACGTGAGCGGTCGCTTGAAAGTAGCACCCGAGCACACCAGCGACGCCGTGCTGAAATTGATGCGCAAGCCGAGCTTTACGTTGTTCCACAAATTCAAGGAATTCTTTGATGACGAATGCAAACGCATCGGCAAAAAGCAACAGCTGATTCCATACTTTATCAGTAGCCATCCGGGATGCACCGAAGCCGACATGGCTGAACTTGCGCTCGAAACGAAGCAATTAGGTTTCCAGTTGGAACAAGTTCAAGACTTTACGCCAACGCCGATGACCATCGCGACCGAGATGTTCTACGCCGAAATGACGCCGGACGGAAAACCGCTCTTTGTCGCCAAAACGCCCGAAGAAAAAGCGAACCAAAAGCAGTTCTTCTTCTGGTACATTCCGGCAAACCGCCCACACCTGCGAGAAGTTCTGGAACGCCTCAAGATGGGTAAGGTCAGCCGCTTGCTGCTGAGCCGCACTGCAATGGCGGAGGGCAAGGAATACTTCCCGAGCAAGGAACGCGAACAGAACGAAGACTTCCGCAATCGCGAAATGCAAAAGCGCGAAGAACGCACGAATGCGTTACGCCCGAAAAAAGAGAAAGTCAAGAATCGCTGGCGCGACGATGGGTACGAAAGCCGCGGGGACCGCTGGGATGATAACCGAGAAATGCGCTCAGGAATGCGCGGGGACCGCTACGAAGACCGCGAACGCTTTGGCGAGAATCGCCAAGGTCGCCGAGAACAACGTTTTGAAACGCGATATGAACCGCGCGAGAATCGCTTTGGCGAGAATCGCCGCGATGGCGAACGCCGCGGGGACAATCGTTACGAAGACCGCCGCGACTTTGATCGTCGCGGGAATCAGCAGAATGCGCCGTTCCGCGAGCACCGCAATATCGAAGACAAGAACCGCTTCAACAGCGGCGAAATAAACCTCGCCAGCCGCCGCTCACACGGAAAAGGCTTCAAGAAGCCGACGTTTAAAAATAAGTAAACAGTGGTTAGTGGCTAGTGGTTAGGAAATCCATTAGCGAAAGAGCGTCATCCTGAGGAGTGGAACGACGAAGGATCCAGTGAAATTTCCTTTACATGTCATGCCCGCCTCCGAGCGGGCATCTCCTTTCTCGTTTTACATAAAAATAGAGATTCCCTCCTGGAACGGAGTCCGGGACAAAGGTGGCGGGAATAATAACGCTAATTGCAGGCTCTGCATAACGAAAAAATGCCCGACAAAAATCGAACATTTTCAAAAACTTTACGAGGCTCGGTCATGTCATGTCCATGCAAGCATGGTCGCGACTCTCGCCTTTTGCGTTTGTCGCCTTAAAAAGGCTCGCTTAGGAGTGTGCAAGCACACTCCACCATTGCAATCTCACTTCGTGTGATTGCCAAACGCCGAGGCTCGGTCATGCCCAAGCAAGGTTGACGCTTCGCGTCCGTGGCTTCATTTATCAAATATAAAACCATAAATGGTTTATGCTTGATAAATTTGCTCACTCTTGGTCGCGACTCTCGCCTTTTGCGTTTGTCGCCTTAAAAAGGCTCGCTTAGGAGTGTGCAAGCACACTCCACCACTCGCCTTTTTCGCGTTCAACGGAGACTTTGAAGCCGGCTTCTTCGAACCACTTGAGGATGTAATCTTTTTCGGTGACTAGCTGTCCGCTGATGATGAGTTCGCCACCTTCGGCGAGTAAGTCTTCAATGTCATCGCGGAGTGGCCAAAGTTCGCTGCGGATCATGTTGCAGAGAATCACGTCGAACTTCGTTCCGTCCTTGAACGCATCCAGGAATCCAAGCACACAGTCGCTTTCGCCAAAGCCATTGCGTTCAAAGTTTTCCGCAATGCAGGGAATCGTGAGCGGGTCGATTTCCGTACCCACAGCAAGGCTTGCGCCCTTGCGACGCGCAAACATCGCGAGAATGCCCGTGCCCGTACCAATATCGAGAACAGTCTTGCCATTAAAATCAATATTTTCCATGAGCGCGGCACAGCTACTCGTCGTCTCGTGCTCGCCCGTTCCAAATGCAGTCTTTGCCTCAAGTTCCAAGACAACCGCTTCAGGATCTTCCGGCGTGAACTCCACCCAAGGCGGACGCACCCAAAGGTGCTCGCTCACAGCCACCGGCTGTGCGCGGTCACGCCACCACTTGTCCCAATCCTTCGCAGGCTCCTCCGTCACCGTGAAGTTGTACTGCGGGAATTCCGCCACAATGCGGTCGCGTTCCGCCTTATCGCCCGTGTAAAAACAGAACTCCGTGCGGCCAGCCGTCACCGGGTCCAGTTCTTCGAGCGTTGCAACACCGGCCTCAAAAAGCAGGTAGCTTGCAATTTCATATTCTTCATCGGGACAGTTGCCCTGAGCCTTGTACCAAGTATCGATTTTTTGCATGGGTAAAATTTATCAAATTCAACGACCGACAGGTCAAGAATCAATGAAATTGCTCTCATTATGCAGTTTTCACGCTTTTTTCGGCTTGTTCATACACGAAACTTTGACACATTACATACTAAATCAAAAAAATCGAGGTCTTAGTATGTAAAATGGGAAGGAAAAAGCCCCTTTCAAAGCCAGCAAACAGACTTTTAAGCCTATTTCAGGCCTTATCCCCACAAAAAATTGACTTTTGCGCACTAAAATTACATACTAAATGCAATAAATTGCGATTTAGTATGTACGCAGACAAAGTAACAACATTCCAATTACATACTAAAACGCCCCTAAGACCATTTTAGTATGTAAACGAGGTGCAATTTTTTCCCATTTCCCTCATTTTTCATCCTTCCGGCACAGAACACGACTTTACGCCCCCTATTCAACAGTACGCCCCCAAGCCGTTCAAATAAACAGCGGCAAAAAGAAATATATTTACAATAATTCAAGCAATATCATTTTCAAGGAGATGCCCGATCAAGTCGGGCATGACAACGCTTCACAAGAATGACGATTGAGCCGAATAACCATGCTTTACATCCACCAATTCCCAGACTGGACGCGGTTCCGCTTCGATTCTCCCAAGGTGCTCAACGCGCTTGGGCAGACACGCCTTGAAGAAGGCAAACTCATCGGAATCATGCAAATCTGCGG
>CAMKLO010000007.1 GCA_946413655.1 uncultured Fibrobacter sp.
ATCCCGGACTCAGTTCCGGGATCACCATCTAGTTCCAGCAAGGAGATTGCCACGACCTCTTCGAGTTCTCGCAATGACGTAATGCGGTCCTCCTCTTCTTCCGTCATCCTGAGTAGCAGCCGTCATTCCGGACCTGATCCGGAATCCAGTAGCAGTTTTGAGCCGTTTGATCATTTTAAATGCCTAGCAGATAACTGGAATATCAGGGATACCATTTACAAACAGTTTACCGATACGCGCAATGGGCGTAGCTACTATTACTTTACAGCATATTCGTCTAAAACAGGGCGAAAAGTGACTGTCATGGCAGAAAACCTGAATATCGGCAAGATGGTATTAGGTTCAGAAGAGCAGAATGACGATAATGAAATAGAACGCTACTGTTACGATAATGACCCCGCCATGTGCGATAAGTATGGCGGGCTGTACCAGTGGGCGGAAATGATGCAACTGCCGAGCCGTTGTAATACGGATAACTGCGATGGAAAAATAAAAGGTGAACATCAGGGAATTTGCCCCGATGGATGGCGATTGTTTGAATGGGATGATTTTGTTATTGTAAAAGAATTTTATGATAAATATGACGACGGCTACGCACCTGGGCTTCGTTCGCAATGCTTTAGCGGTTACAATACGAGCGGATTTTCCCTTATGGGTGCCGGTTTAAGAAAACCAGAGGGAAGGTTTGATCGGTTGCTAGAATTTGCTGGTTGGTTCTATCCTGATGAAGTTGATGATAATCAAGAAATGGCTCATGGTGGTTTAGTTAGTCGCTATGATGATGATGAAGTTCCTCAAAAGAATGATAGACACTATAAAACCTACGGTTACTCTGTCCGCTGCGTAAAAATAGAGTAGAACAATCTCCCAAATTCGAAAAACCATACCGTAACTGGATCCTTCACCCTTGCAGGGTTCAGGATGACAAGGTCGAGGATGACAGGGGTTCAAGAAGACGGACTTCCGGATGATGAATTGTGTTTTTTCTATATTTTTTTCGGAAAAAATTCACAAAGGAAACGATATGTCCGAAGAATTGAATCTCAAGTTTGTTGATCCCGTGCCGATGCGTTACGGTGAAAACTCCCACCAGTCCGCCGTGTTCTACCGCGACCCGACCTGCACCGAAGCAAACCTCGCTTCCGCAAAGCAGCTCTGGGGTAAGGAACTTTCGTACAACAACATCGTTGACGCCGACGCCGCCCTCGAAATGGCTCGCGAATTCAGCGACGGCAATGCAGTCGTAATCGTGAAGCACATGAACCCGTGCGGTCTTGCCACAGGCGAAACGCTCCGCGAAGCTTTGGAAGCCGCATGGGCAGGTGACCCGGTGTCCGCTTTCGGTTCCGTAATCGCCGTGACCCGTAAGGTCGATCTTAAGACTGCCGAATTCCTCAAGGGCAAGTTCGTCGAAATCTTGCTCGCTCCGGCATTCGATGACGACGCTCTCGAATTTTTGAAGAACAAGTCCAAGGATATCCGCCTCCTCGAAGTCGGCGAAATCAAGAAGGCTGTCGCATGCAAGGTCTATAAGCACGTGATTGGCGGCATGCTCGTCCAGGACCGCGACATCGGTACTTGGGAAAAGTTCGAATGCGTCACGAAGGCCCAGTTCCCGAAGAACAAGGAAGACCTCGCCCGCTTCACCTGGCTCGTCACGAAGCACACGAAATCGAATGCCATCGTGATGTGTTACGAATACAAGCCGGGTTATTTCCAGGTCATGGGCCTTGGCCCGGGCCAGCCGAACCGCATCGACAGTAACCTCCGCCTCTGCCAGCCGCGCGTACGCGACAACGTCGCCCGCATGCCTGAAGCCAAGGAATTCTTCGATGAAAACGGCAAACTCGTGAACGAAGCCGGTCTCAAGGCTCTCGAAAAGAAGGTCTTCGGCGAAGTCGTGATGGGTTCCGATGCGTTCTTCCCGTTCCCGGACAACGTCGAAGCCGCACACGATGCCGGCGTCCGCTACATCGTCCAGCCGGGCGGCTCCAAGAAGGATGACCTCTCCATCGAATCGGCAGACAAGTTTGGCATCGCGATGGTGTTCACCGGAATGCGCCATTTCCGCCACTAATTTGTTATAGGTAAGAATGATTCCAGTTTCTCAAAAAGAATCCAATCAAAGGGAGAAGGACCTCTACTACGCAGTTCTCTCCTTCTTGAAAAGTGTCCGCAAGGCAGGCAAGACGACCGCCAAGGAATGGAGCGATTACCGTTCCAAGCTGAAAGGTATTGCGCCGACGCCCGAATTGAGCAAGGCGACCGACATGTGGACTATGGATAACTTGGATCAATTCCAGCCGGACAAATCGCAACTTCCTCCGCTGAATGACATGGAGTCTGTCGCCAAGGTTTCGCCCGAGTTTCTTTCGCAGTTGCTGGAAGCTTTGTACTACGGCATGCTGAACTTGACTCAGGCGAACCTGATTTCGGACGAAATTCAGGACGCGGATCCGGATTGCGTGAGTACGGCATCCCTCGAAGAATTGTTGGTCAAGCTCTGGATCGGAAACGCCAAGAGCTACCGGAAAATTGTGGTGAATTAGCGGCGGAGCCGCAGTTACTTCGCCCTTCGGGCTAGTTACTAGAACTTAGTTACTAGATATTAGTTAAGAGTTACTAGAGAATTTTAAGAACAATCTAGTAACTAGTAACTTAGAACTATTAACTAACTTAACTATTGAACTGTTATGAACGATAAAGTACGTGTTATTGGTGGTGGTCTTGCTGGCTGTGAAGCGGCGTTGCAATTGGCAAGCCGTGGTTTTCAGGTGGATTTGTACGAAATGCGCCCCGTAAAACAGACGCCCGCCCACAGGGATGGTCACCTCGCCCAACTCGTCTGCTCCAACAGTTTCAAGGCTTTAGGCATCACGAGCGCCCACGGGCTTTTAAAAGCGGAACTCACGCTGCTCGGGAGTTTTTTGCTGGAGTGCGCACGCGAAGCGGCCGTACCTGCAGGCGATTCCCTCACCGTGAACCGCGACATTTTTAGCGAACTTGTCGAAAAGAAGATTGCGGAATTCCCGAACATCACGCTGCACCGCGAAGAAGTGACGAGCCTCGAAGGCGATTGCCCGACGCTCGTGGCCGCGGGGCCTTTGGCTAGTGATGCGCTCGCCGACGATATTTTCAAGCGCCTCGGCAGCAACCGTCTGCACTTCTTTGACGCGATTGCGCCCGTCGTCGAGACGGACAGCATCGACTTTGACCATGCTTTCTACATGAACCGCTGGGAAAAAGGCGAAACGGCGGACTTTATCAACTGCCCGCTGGACAAGGAAACATACACGGAATTTGTGCGCAAGCTCTGCGAGGCCGAAGCGACAGAACCGCGCCCGTTCGAAAAACGCGAACTTTTTGAAGGCTGCCTGCCGGTCGAAGAAATGGCGCGTCGTGGCTACGAAACTCTCCGCCACGGGCCCATGCGCCCGATAGGGCTTGGGCTTGGAAACAACGGCCATTTGTGGTATGCCGTGATCCAGCTCCGTGCCGAAAACAAGCAGAAGACGTTGTTCAACATGGTCGGTTTCCAGACGCGCCTCAAGTGGGGCACGCAAAAGGAAATCTTCACGATGGTGCCAGCGCTCCGCAATGCGAAATTCGCACGCCTCGGCTGCATGCACCGCAACACGTTCATCGAATCGCCCAAATTTTTGGACGCCACACTGCGCCTGCGCCCGGAACTCGACTGCGCCAAGGACATTCCGCCCACGTGGTTTGCAGGCCAGATTACAGGTTCCGAAGGCTATACCGAAGCGGTCGCCACAGGCTGGTACGCCGCCTGGAACATGGCGCAGACGATTTTGCACGGGCATTCCGACCCGCTCCCGGAAGAGAGCTGCATCGGCTCCCTCATGAATCGCCTTGTCGAAGAGAACGAGGACTTCCAGCCGATGAATTTCAACTTCGGGCTGCTCCCCCACCACGAAGGCCTGAAGAAAAAGAACAAGAAAGAAATTCTAGCCGAACGAGCCGAGCACGCCGTCCGCGAATGGATTGCGGCCCGAAACATGGCGTAAAAGTATGCGTAACGAGATTCGACAAGCGATTCTGCAGCAACAGCTGAAAGACGGGGAAATGCTCCCGTCCGTGCGCAAGCTGATGAAGACGTTTGGAGTCTCGTCGGGAACCATTCAGGGCGTGCTCAAGCAGCTCTCCGAAGAAGGCCTCATCTACAGCATCCGTGGCAAGGGATTTTTCTGGGGCAAAGCCCCAGACGCCAACGACCTGGCTCAACTTCTATCCAAGACCGTCCACCGCGAAACGGTTCTCGAACGGCTTGAAAAAGAATTTACGACCGACTGGGAAAAAGGATTCCTCGACCCGAACAAGAACTTGCCGCTTGCGAAGGAACTTTCCGACCGCTACAACGTTTCGCAGACGATTCTCCGCAAGTTCCTGATTCATAAAGTAAATCAGGGCATTCTCGTTCGCAGAGGGCGTTTGTACGCATTTGCCTCCCCGTTAAAGACAAAAACCGTTAAGAATTTCAGCCAGATTCTGTTCGTCACGCGATGCAATTCCTGGGGTGGTTTTACCGCCGAAAGCGAACGAGAACTCGACTTTTTGCGTTTGGTTTATCAAACCGCTGGCGAACAACATTTCAAGCTCATTTTGCTCGGCATCAACGAAGAAAGCGGCAAGCTCATTGACCGCAGCGGGAAAATCTGCCGACTCACGGACTATCCGAACGCTATCGGAGCGGTGCTTTCTACATTGCTCGTGCAAAAGCCTCTCCCGCTCTTGCAACTTTTTTACGGAGTCAAGTACCCCGTTTCTGTTTGGTGGGAGCAGCCTCCCAATGATATCCCGAGCCGTTTTTTGAACAAAAGCAACTGGGCGTTTTTCAACTCGACGTTCGGCGAGATTCCAGGATTGCAAATGGGCAAGCATCTATTGCAAAAAGGATTCAAGAAAGTCTGCTATTTTTCGCCCTACCACAACAGTTCCTGGTCCAAGGACCGCCTGACAGGCCTTCAAAATTCAGGCATCGAAGTAACAGCCTTCACCGATGACGAATTCGCAAGCCCTTGGGATTACAAGGAAATCGCAAGAGCCAAGGCGCCAAGGCTTTCCGTCGAAATTTACGCCCGAAATCTCGTCAAGAAAAAGCTCCTTAAATTTGCAAAGGACGTGCCCGCCGATTGCAACTGCTGGGTCTGCGTGAACGATGAAGTGGCGGGACTTTTCTACGAAATCAGCGATGAAGGCGAGTGCAACTTGCCCGGCGAAAAGACCGACCCGAACGTGTTCGGATTTGACAACTCCGCCGAAAGCTATTTGCTTCGAATCGCCTCGTACGACTTCAACACAAGCGCACTTATCAAACAAATTTTCTACTACATCGAAAATCCCGACGGTTTCGGCAATAAAAAACGCCTGCACCAAATACTCGGGCAGGTCGTCGAGAAGTAGGTTGTAGGTTTTAGGGGGTAGGTCTTAGGTTCATTATCGCGACATCGTCGCCCTTTACTGACGTGCGTAGCACATGTAACTTACCTAAAGCCTAACTCCTATTACCTAATAGCCTATACGTTCTTATTCACGATAATCGTCTTGGCTTCGAAGGTTTCGCGGTCGATCCACTTGACCATCAAGGAGACCTTGTTGTCTGCGTTGAGAGCGTCCCAGTAAGATTTGAGCGTTTCTTCGGCAGTGGCGAAAATCGGCATGAGCTTCGGGAAGCCGTTGAAAGACGGAATCGGCTTGCCGTCGGTTTCGTAGGTGCTGATGAAGTGGCCTAGACCTGGCAGAGCCTTTTCGAATTCAAACGTCATGCGTTCGCAGCCAGCGTCTTCGCTGTTGCCCCTGCTCTTGAGGATGGAGAGCTTGTAGATAGCCGGTTCAGCATTCTTGTAGTGGATGCCGGAAATACGCGGCGTGAAGTTCGGAGCATCGTCTTCGTACTGGCGAGTGCGGAGAGCGCTTTCAAAGGTGCCACCGAGCTTGATGGCGTTGTAAATCGTGTCCGTCTGGTCGCCGTTCGTGATAATCTGCACGTCCTTCGTGTGGCGAGCCGGATAGTAAATGATGAGGTGCGGGTCCGTGAGCTTCGATTCGTCGAAAGCCTTCGTCTTCATGAATCCCGTATCAGCTTCGATTTCGAAAACGCGGTTACGGCTGTTCACGCTGCGGCCCATGATCCAGTAAACCTGCACGTAGGACTTGCCATCGGCGCTTGTGCCAAGCACGATGCCGCGTCCCGGATACGGGTTCTTGGAGAGGTCGTTGAAATTCTGTTTTGCTTCGTCTGTGTAGTTCATATTTATTAGTTACTAGTTAATAGTTATCAGTTACTAGTAAATCTAGAAATGAAATTCTAGTAACTAGTAACTTCAAACTCATAACTACCTTTTTGGATTGTAATTGTTCATCAGCACCATGGCTAGCGCGACGCAGAACATCACGACACTGCCGACAACGACCTGTTGCTTATGGTCGTATTCGCGCTTGACGTAAGACGGATTCGTCTCATTGATTTCCTGGAGTGTCGGACCTTTCGCCAGCTTCGTTGAATCAACGCCGAACACTTTTTCAATCTGTTCGTCGGACATGTTCAGCGTACTCGTGTACGTGCTATCAAACGAGTCCATTTTTTTTTCTTCTGCGAAAGAGGGGGCCGCAAAGAATAGGGCAAGCAACACCGCGAGCAACAAACTGCCCCGGATTGCCACGCCCCCACTTCGACTACGCTCAGCGACCTTGGGCTCGCAATGACAAGATCGAAACACGGAAACAAGTCGCTTCGGCAACACTTCGATAAACTCAGTGCATCGGCTCAGCGACCTTATTTCTCTCGTCTCTAGTCTCTCGTCTCTCGTCTTAACCTTCCTTCGCGAGCTTGTCGAGTATCTGGTTCACGAGGCCTGGGTTAGCCTTGCCGCCGGACTTGCGCATCGTCATACCCACGAGGAAGCCCTTCAGCGCAACCTTGCCTGCCTTGAATTCGGCGAACTGGGCAGCGTTAGCGGCGCAGACTTCGCGAACCACGGCTTCAATAGCGGCGGTGTCGGTCACCTGCACCAGGCCCTTTTCCTTCACAATCGCTTCGGGATCCTTGCCTGTTTCGAACATTTCGGCGAAGACCGTTTTTGCAATCTTACCGTTGATGGTGTTGTCGGCAATCAGGTTCACAAGCGTGCAAAGCTGTTCCGGCTTAATCTTGAGGGCAGAGAGACCGCCTTCCACATCCTTGAGCTTGGCCAAAAGTTCCGTGATGACCCAGTTGGCGAGCACCTTGCCGTTCTTGCAGTTCTTCGCGGCGGTGTCGTACCATTCGCTCACGTCGCGGTCTTCCGTGAGCACCATGGCGTCGTATTCGGAAACACCGAAGTCGTCCATGAAGCGCTTGCGGCGGGCATCCGGCAGTTCCGGAAGCGTGCGGCGGATTTCTTCCACAAAGGCCGGGTCAGTCACGAGGCGGACCATGTCCGGTTCCGGGAAGTACTTGTAGTCGTGGGCGTCTTCCTTGGAGCGGATGACGATGGTCTTGTCCGCGTTGGGGTCGTAACGCTTGGTGCACTGTTCGACTTCCTTGCCGGCATCGAGGGTCGAGGCCTGCAAGTTCATTTCGCAGTACAGGGCCTTTTCGAGGTTCGTAAAGCTGTTCAAGTTCTTGATTTCGGCGCGGATACCGAACGGAGCGTCTTCAGATGCGCGCAGCGAAATGTTACCGTCGCAGCGCATGTTGCCGTTTTCCATGTTGGCGTTAGAAACGCGCGTGTATTCAAGCGTCTGCTTGATTTTCTTCAGCACGAGCACGGCTTCTTCTGGGCTGCGGATATCCGGTTCCGTCACGATTTCGCAAAGTGGCGTGCCGCAGCGGTTCGCGTCAAAATGGCTCTGGGAGGGGCTCATGTCGTGGATGAGCTTGCCCGCGTCTTCTTCCATGTGGATACGGGTAATGCCCACGCGCTTCTTGGTGCCGTCGGCCTTTACGATTTCGAGCCAGCCGTTCTTGCAAATCGGATGGTCATACACCGGAAGTCCACCCGTCTGCGTAATCTGGTAACCCTTCGGCAGGTCCGGGTAGAAGTAGTTCTTACGAGTCCACATGGCGTTCAAATCAATTTCGCAGTTCAAAGCGAGACCCAAGCGAATGGCGTATTCTACAGCCTTCTTGTTCGGCACCGGCATTGCACCCGGCATACCGAGGCAAACAGGGCAAACATGCTTGTTCGGGCTTGTGTTGACTTCAATTTCGCAACCGCAGAACATCTTCGTCTTGGTCGCAAGCTGACAATGGATTTCGAGACCGATAACAGGACAATAGTTGGACATAAAAACTCCGTATTATTTCACGGGGAAAAATTTAGAAAATATCAGTCCGGATTTTTCAGGCAACGAACCGAAATAGCGTTTGAGTTGAGCATTCTGTCAACTTCAACCACATCATCCGTATAGAACATCGTCATTCCATACGAATAGCTTTTGTCCTCATGCACTGTCGAAGAAACAAAATTTGCCTGATAACCATAATATGCAAAACTGGCAGAACGACCTTCAGGATCCGTCTTATAATCTCTTACAGGAAGTGCCGAAAAACCATACTTGTCCGTCGAAGAACGCTTTCCACTCCAGCCACCTTTTGACTTCAAATCACGCCCTCCAAACAAGCTTCCACCCACAAATTCAATCAACGTGTTCCATTCTTCGGCAGACGGGATATGCCATCCTTCAGGGCACACGCCACGAGTATATTGCTTGGGGCTGCAATTTTTCCATTTATATCCACAGCCCTCTCCATCTTTAGAAAAGATACCCGCAGAATCCATGGCCGCACTCCACAGATAATAACGACCATAGGATTTGCAATTAGACTCAACATGACCATGACAGAAACTTGAAGAATCCAATTGATATGTCGGTTGCAAATAGGCATATCTAAGATTTTGGGCCATCCAAACCTGATCCCCAATTTCTGTGACCCTATACTTATTACCATCACGTTCATCCGTTAAAATGCCGGTTTCATCATCATATGTGCTTCCTTTGTTTACATCATCTTTAGGCCAATCGATTTTACACATAGCATCATTACCCGCAGCATCATCTTCGACACAACGAACATACGTGCTAATAGACTTTCTGTTATAAATCAGTTCATATTTTTGGCCACCCTTGGGGGCTATCAAATAAGATTCATCACTACTAAATTCATTTGTAACCCAGAAATATCTATAACTATTTCTATAAACAGCAAACAAATTCAATTTATCTTCATCATCATTTTCCAAAAGTTCAAACCATTCCGCAAGGCTTGGAACATGCCAACCTGAAGGACATATTCCGCGCGCTCCACAAGGACGGCATTTGGGTTTACCATATCCACAATTTTTACCTGTTGTTGAAAATATGGCCGATGAATCCATAGCCTCACTCCAAAGATAGGTGCGACCATAAAATTCAACGCTATCAGGCTCCTTGGCATTTCTAGTTTCTACACCGGGATACTGGTAGTCAAAGGCTAGGTTTTCGACCATCCAACGTCTTTTACCAAATTTCAGCACCTTGTACTTTTTCCCGTCTCTGGAATCCTCGATATAATCGTATTTATAAGCATCCGAAGAGGATTGCGCAACCGATGACGAAGAATTGGCAGAGGATGAGCTTGACAAGACAGCCAACATGCTATATAATTGAGAATATATAGAATTGCTCGAAGAAGACGAAGACAAGCGACTCGAAGAAGATCTTGGTAAAGATGACGATGATTTTGCTGAAGATGAAGAAAGTGAAGACGACAAATTATTCGAAGAAGAAGATGACTTTACCGAAGACGACGACAACTTAACAGCTGACGATGATGATTTTTTCTGCGATGATGAAGATGTTTTTTTCAAAGATGAAGAACTGGACTGAGATTCGCTAGATTCCGCTACTTCAGAAGAATTTGAAACATCGAAATCATAACTTGTAACGTTAGAATCGTTATCATCACCACAACCGCATAAAACAAGAGTGGCAAGTACAAAATATACAAACGGAGAAATTTTCAAAAGGGCCTCCTTTAGAACTTATCCGCAATATACAAAAAATCTCCCTCAAAAAGGAGGCTAATTCAAAAAAATAGTCTATCAAAACAAACTCAAGACAATCTTTAAAAAACGTCAAATTTCATCGAGTGTAACGACGAGCGCATCGGCAGCATCACGGAAGTTCGCGCATTCCGTGAGGATGCAGTCTGCCCCGTTCACAAACGCAGTGGCAAGGCGCATGGCCTCCCCTTCCGTCAATTTGTGGTTCGTGCGGGCAGCAGCCGCAAAAAGTTCAGCCGCCTTGAGCGAAACGTCAGCATTCACTTCGCAAAGGCGTACATTCGAAGACTTCTCGAAAAATTCGCGGTACTGCCTAGCAAGCACACCGTCGTTTGCGCCATACGCCTTTGAGCAGATTTCAAACAACGTTACAGATGAAACAAGAACCTGCACGTTATTCTCATAGACTCCATCCAATACGCCCGACACAACCGGGTAATAATCAGGATGCATCTGGAGGAGCCGCACCAGCGGCCCCGAATCCAAAAACAAAATGCGGCTCTGTTCAATCGACTTAATCATCTTCTTTGACGGGTTCGTAGATTTCCATGTAAGCGGCATCGTAGCGCTGGCCCGAACGCATCATCTTGAAGCGCCCTGCACGCGGATAAAAATACCAGTTCATCCATTCGCCACTCATGTCCGTACGCTTCGTCTTGAGGGCGATCGGCTTTTCGCCCATATAATAATCTCGTTTGTGCGGAATCACGCGTTCCATCGCACGGTAAGTATGCACAGAATTTCCGGCGCGGCGTTCAATCGTTCCATGTCCGTCCTTGCTCCACGTGATGTTCACGGTTCCATGTTCATCCGTCAATGGTTCGCAAGTATCAAAACCGCTTGCGCACCACAGATATTTCGGATAAGAGAAACTATACGAATCCAAGTTAAATGTTTCGGCAATGCGGTTATTCCCTTTAAAGGTCGGGTAGTTTCCGGCAAGCGTGTATTCACCCGCATTGTAGTCTTCGCAACCACGCTGAGCGACCCTCACAACGCGGTTATAGACATCGACGCCGACAGCGCATCCGTCTTCTTTATACACAAAGCGAGCATGGCCGTTGATGTTTTTCTTTTCGAGATTGCCCATCTCGATTTCGGCCACGTCATCATCCTTACCGTTCTGGACAATGATGTTAAAACGGCTGGCGTTGCTCGGCGAGCTTTTCAGCACGACGCGACCAGTTTCAGAAACATATTCTCCACTCAAGTCGGTGTATTCCAGCATAAAGCGCTCCAGTTCAGAACGCTTGACCCACACGTCGCCAAACTTGCAGTTTACTGGCACGTATCGAGGCGGTGCCTTCAATTCAACTTCTTCGTATGTCGTTATTTTCTGTTTCTTGGTGACCGTCTTAAACTTGTTCTTACCGACACGAACCTGTTCTTGTACATCCACATAAGTTTCATGAGGTATTCTATCCTTCGGGATAGGAAGTTCCTTGACTGCATCGGAAGACATCAAATATCCCAAGGGCCGATTTTCGTCAATTTCACCATTAATCTTTTTATAAACATCTAATTTCATCTGAGCAAATGAGCTTGCAAAAAACAGAGCCAACACCACCAACACAAATTTTTTCAAAACAGGTTCCTCTTTTAAATTATTAAGTTAGATTATTGTAGCCCTTATTGTAGAAAAAATAACGATGAAGAAAATTTTACTAACATTTAAATAAGTATTTAAACGTAGAATTATACCAAGGAGATCCAGTATGAAGAAAATGTTTCTTGCCACGTGCCTGTTGGCCGCGTCCGTTTTTGCACTTCCAAAGGTCGAAGACGTCAAAGCGGCTGCTGCAGACAGTAAAGCTACTGTAGAAGCGAAGGCTGCTACAGCAAAGGCAAAAACCCAGACAGCCAAGAAGAAAGTTACGGCCACTCAGGACAAAGCTAAGGACGTCCAGAGCAAGGCTGCCGCGGAAGAAGCAAAGGCAACCGCTGCGGCAACATCCGTAGCCAACGACGCTAAGGCCCAAGTAGCCGATACCAAGGCTCAAGCCAATGACGCCATAACAAAGGCCGCAGACTCCAAGGTTCACGCCGCAAGCGCCCAAGCCAAGGCCGTCGATGCAAAGGCCCAGGCCGAAGCACAGGCCGCCGATCTCAAGGCCAAGGCCGCCGAACAGAAAGCTCAGGCTGAAGCCATGGCAGCAAATGCCCAAGCACAAGCCGCCGAAAAGAAGGCCGAAATGGAAGCCAAGGCCGCAGGCATCAATACTCAGGCCAATGAAGTCAAGGATCAGGCCGCTGACGCCAAGGCTCAGGCCGTCAATGCATTCACGGCTCCGGCAGCAGCTCCAGCAGCTCAGACTCCCATCGTAATTCCTTCTGTAGAACCGACTCCGGCCGTCACGCCGGCACCAGTCGTCGCCCCCACTCCGGTTGCAGAACCCGCTCCGGCAGTAGCAGTTCCGACTGTCACCACGACAGAAGAAGTTGCTGCCATAGAACCGACTTCTACAACAACCCGCAAGAAAAAGAAGATGATTGAAAACGCGGTATTCTCCGTGAACCAGATTGACTTCGACATCAATGCGGACTTCGAACTCGAAGCAGGCAAGGTATTCTGGACATCCGAAGAAGACGAAAATTCGGACAACTTTGAAACTTGGAACGGCGAAGCCAACCTCGCCATCCTCGCCGAAACGCAGAACTTCAAGGGCAAAATCGCTCTCGCCTTCTATCCGGGCGACTTGAAGACCGACAACGCCAAGGGCACTACCGGTTCTGCCGATGACTACTTTATCCTCAGAGAAGCATGGGCAAACCAGACTAACGGCTGGTTCAGCTTCAAGGTCGGTCGTTGGGACAACACCGACAAGAACGGTGACTACTTCGGTGGCTACATCGACGGTTACATGAACGGCTTCCTCTCCGAACAGGATCCGGAAAACCAGTTTGAATTCGGCTTCGTCCCGAACGAAAACATCGACATCGCATTGTCTCTCATCAGCAAGGCAGCCCACTTGAACAAGGGCGACCTCCGTGCCGTCTTCAACTTCCACGATCTCCCGAGCCTCGAACAGTTCGAAGTTCAGCTCGGCTATCGCAGCAACATTTTCGACAAAGTCCATGACGCCGATGCCGTCGTCAAGCACAATATTTCCTTGAAGGTTCGTTGGCCGATCGTTCCGGACTTCTTCACGGTGTTCGGTGAAGTCGCTCTCATGGACCTCTCCGACGACATGGTCGTGCCGCTCACGGGTGGTATGGAATTCAACTTCAAGACTGTTGACCGCGTCATTCTCGAAGCAGAATACGTTGGCGACCGCAAGAAGAATGGTTACTACGAAGGCAGCCCGAAACACGTCAAGGACGTTCTCGCAGCCCTCTACCTCGAAAAAGCCCTCACGGACCGATTCTCGCTCTCCGCTGGCTTCCACAACTACGGTGCTAGCAGAGACTTCATGCTCTCTGGCAACTTGATTGGTAGAATAAACTAAAAAGACCGCTCGGCTCTATCGCAAACAGAACCGACGTCTTCGCCTCGCTCTCGCCTACACGACTCGTCAACACGAGTCGCTTAAGGCTCACAGAAGACCGCTCGGCTCTAGGTGCTGAAACCACATCAGTCATGTAAAGACACCCTGCTTGGCAGGGTGTTTTTATTATATTACAGATAAATATACGTTAAGGAGGACATGGATGAAATTCCTAAAATTACTTGCTGTATCTGCAGCAATTGCGCTTACCGCTTGTGGCGACGATAATGTTGCTGCATTTGACGAGCCTCCCATGTCGAGTCAAGATGTTTCAAGTCAAGATCCATCAAGTCAAGGGAAGTCTAGTTCCAGTTCCGAAGCTGCTGTGACAAGCTCCAGTTCGGATGCTAACGCAACAAGCTCCAGCTCAGATGCGGTTCTGGGAAGTTCCAGTTCAAGAACAGGCCCCAAAATGATTTCGAACGGTTCCATCATCACGGATGGCCAAGTTGTCGATTTGCGCGATGGCAGGACGTACAAGACAACCGTCATCGGAAACCAAGTGTGGATGGCTGAAAATCTCAAATTGGATGTCACCCAGTATATAGAAGATGGGACATACAATAATGAATCCTATTTTTATGATGCTATGTTATGGACTAGCAGTTTGTACAACGAAGGTGCAGACACAAGCGAAAATTTCTACCCATGGGATATCGCCATCGATGCAGCGGGAATATACGGAACGAGCGCAAAAGGTTGTGACTTCTATTCAGAATGTCATTTATCAGGTTTAATACGTGGAATATGCCCTGAAGGTTTTCATGTTCCAAGTCCAGACGAAGTGGAACAATTAATTAGAGCTATAGGTGGAAAATGCGGGACAGCCCAAAAGCTTAAAGCTAAACATTCCGGATGGAAACTAGATAACGGGACTGATGAACTCGGTTTTGCCGCACACCCTGCTGGATATTATGTAGTATGGTGGGGAGATGGTTATGATGGATATACTTTTGAACACGAAATGGATCCAGAAGCTGAATTTTTAACAACAACAGATACACTCTACTGGAATATCACACACAAAACATACACTGAACCCTACGATGTTGTCGAATTTACTTCTAGAGGATATATTCACATGAGTTCACTTCGTTGTTTAAGAGACGAACCCGCAGGTGTTGATTGGGTGGACCCGCCAGAGCCAACCGAGCCCACCTTACCGGAATTTGAATACGGCGAGTTGACAGATCCGCGTGACGGCAAAACATACAGGACCGTTGTTGTCAATGGCAAAACTTGGATGGACCAAAACCTCGCCTATAGCTTGACAGACGCAGATTTCGAAGAAGTCTATAAGCTCGCCGGAAGCCGCCCTGATATCAACGAAAACTTCACCTGCGAGCACACATTCCTCGGCAATCATGTGGATTGCAAGCACAAATTCAAAATTGACGCCACCTACTGTGCGTCTCACGAAACCGCATGCAAAAATTACGGCAAATTTTACGACTGGTACGAAGCAAGCGTTGTTTGCCCAGCCGGATGGCGACTCCCCAACAAAGAGGAAATGTTTGACTTCTGGGATTCCACAAACCCGTATGTCGTTTATACCGGAGACTGTTTTGATCGAGGGATAAGCTTTGAAAAATTAATCGATAAAAGCTTAAGCAAGCTGCTAGACGAAGACCTTGGAAAACGAGTAGAGTTTGTATTCTGGACCTCTACGGAATCCGAATACAAAGGATACATAGCCACTACAAATGGAAATTTTCAAAAAGGCGCAATAATGAACGTCCGCTGCGTAAAAGACTAGTTTTGCTCAAAAGCCATAAAAGAAATCCTGCGATGAACTCGCAGGATTTTTCACATAATAAAGCCAAAAGCAAACGAAGGTTGCGAGCTCATAGCTCAATGGTTCGGCAAGCTCACCAACCTAGACGAGCGACCGCGCCCACAACTAGAAGCCTTTACGTTCCAGGTCAAGCAAAAGCGCCTGGAGGGATTCTTCGACAGAAGCACGGAAACTCGTCGTGCCGAGGCTACAACTTGCAACAACATCGTTGCCGGAAGAAATTCGAATTACATCAAAACCATTTTCGGATGTAAAAGAGACTGTCAAACCTTTATTCAGAGCTTTTTCTAGTAAATCGCGCATAGCGACTCCTTTAATAATGAGTTCAAAAAACTTAGGTTGGCGCACCAACAGACTTAAACTAGGCTTTTTTGCTCCAAAAAACAAGCAAATAATTTTGATTTTCCATAATTTCAATGTATTTTAAAGGTGTAGGGGAAAATTATGTTCGATTTTCACATTCATCTAGCTCGATTACCCCAAAAAAAGCAACTCACGCAGTTGCTTCTGGACCGCAATTACGATTTTATCGCGATAGCATGCGAGCCATGGGAATGGAAAGAAATTTTACTTTTAAAAAAAGTATTCTCTTCGGGACTCAAGCCGTTCAAGGCCGCCTATGGCATCCACCCGATGATTGCCCAGCAAGCAACCGACGACATGTTCGCTAAACTACGAGCAATTATAAAAGAAGACAAGCGAGCGATGGTCGGCGAAGCAGGGATTGACAAGCGGTATCCAGGATACGAAGACGGCACTCAGGACCGTGTATTTTTGGAACAGGCGAAGCTGGCCTTGGAATTCCAGCGTGACTTGCAAATCCATTGCGTCGGGGATTATATGCGGGTGCTGAAACTTTTGACCAAGGCGGGGTTTCCGCAAGACGAGCCGTGGTTGTATAGCGCACCGCGCCCCATATTCCACAGGTTTGGTGGAGACGTGGCTTTTCTCAAACGAGCACTCCCCTACGGTGCGCTGTTTTCGCTGCATGCCGACAGTTTCCGCAAGAAATCGACTGCGGCCACGATTCCGCTTATCCCGCAAGAACGCGTGTTTTTCGAAACCGATGCCGATGAATCGTTTTGGCAAGGAAAAACCGGTAGGAATAACGCGGCTGATAATGTTACAACTGATCCCGGAACCCCGGAATATATCCGGGGCAGGCTCAAGTCCGGGATGACAAGTAGTGAAGAGTCCGGGATGACAAGTAGTGAAGAGTCCGGGATGACAAACAGTGTTGAGTCCGGGATGACAAGTAGTGAAGAGTCCGGGATGACAAACTGCGCTGAATCCGGGGCGACAAGCAGTGCTGAGTCCGTCATCCTGACCCTCGCAGAGGGGAAGGATCCAGTGCAATTCACACCAGAAGAATGCGCCTCGGAACTGGAGAGCCGATTGGAATCAGTTCGAGCCGCCTACGCCAAGTGCCGTGAGTAGCGGGTCTGCCGACCGGACGGTCGCCGCCTGCACCTGAATATTTGCGAACGCCCGGAACACTTCCAGCGTTTTTTTCGCCATTTCCACGGGAGTTCCGCGCCCGACCTCGAACACCGCCTGTAACGGCGACATGCCCAAGTAACGCATATTGCAAGTGCAGAGGCTGCTGATTTCGCCCAGCACACGCGGATCCGGCGACGGCGTTTCCGCAAACGTCGCAACGATAACGCCCTTGCGGAGCGCAAGCCCCTGGATACGCAAACGACCCGCCAAAAGTCCAAGTTCGGTCACAAGCAAAAGCATTTTCGCCGGTGTTGGCACAGGGCCAAAGCGGTCCTGCAATTCACTTTCGATGTTCTGCACGTCCGCCTGCGACGTGATGCGGGCAATGCGCTGGTACAGCGAGATTCGCGTGAGGCCATCTTCCACGTAATTCTCGGGAAGGTATGCGTCGATGCCAATTTCCACACGCGGCTGGATCGGCTTTTCGAGAGCGCCGCCGCGAAGCATTTCGACGGCTTCGCGCACCAAACGCACGTACGTTTCAAAGCCAACTTCGGCAATAAAGCCGTGCTGTTCCTGACCAAGCAAGTTCCCTGCACCGCGAATTTCAAGGTCGCGCATGGCAAGCTGGTAGCCACTGCCGAGGTCCGTAAACTGTTCCAGCGCTTTTAGGCGACGCATGGATTCCTGCGAGATTTCGCCACGCTGCGGAATGACGAGGAACGCCTTTGCCAAAACGCTGCTGCGGCCCACGCGGCCACGCATCTGGTAAAGCTGGCTAATGCCAAAGTGGTGTGCGTTCATGATGATAATCGTGTTTGCGTTCGGCACATCCAAGCCCGATTCGATAATGCTTGTGCTCACGAGAATATCGAACTTGCGCGAAAGGAAAGCGTCCATCACGCGTTCAAGTTCGTGATCTTCCATTTGGCCGTGTGCGACTGCGACTTTCGCTTCGGGCGCCATCGCCTCGATCTCTTCGGCAAGCTTGGTAATCGTCTGCACGCGGTCATTCACCACGAACACCTGGCCACCGCGAGCAAGTTCATCGAGAATCGCATTCTTCAAGACTTCGTCATCACGCTGCATCAGCTTGGTCTCGACCGGCAAGCGGTTAATGGGCGGCGTATTAATAAGCGAAATGTCGCGAACGCCCGTCATGCTCAAGTGCAGCGAACGCGGAATCGGCGTTGCACTCATGCTGAGCGTATCGACGGCAAGACGGAGCTGGCGGAGTTTTTCTTTTTGCTTCACACCGAACTTCTGCTCTTCGTCGATAATCAAAAGTCCCAAGTCCTTGAACTCGCTCTTATTCGACAAGAGCGCATGCGTGCCAATCACGATGTTCACCGTGCCATCAGCAATCTGTTTGAAAATTTCCTTCTTCTCTTTCGCACTCTTGTAACGGTTCATCAAGGCAATGTTGACCGGATAGGCGGCAAAGCGCTCGCAGAAGTTTTCGTAATGTTGCGCCGCAAGAATCGTCGTCGGCACGAGAATGGCGACTTGCTTGTTCGATGCGACACACTTGAACGCCGCTCGCATGGCAACTTCGGTTTTACCAAAGCCCACGTCACCACAAATGAGGCGGTCCATCGGGCGGCGGCTTTCCATATCGCGTTTGATGTCAGCCGTAGCACGCAACTGATCCGGCGTCGGATCGTATTCGAAGGAATCCTCGAATTCCTTCTGCATGTTGCCATCGGGCGGGAAACCGAAACCTTCGACGAGTTCGCGTTTCGCATAAAGTTCCACGAGATCGCGCGCAATCTTGATAACCTTTTCCTTGACGCGCTTCTTGATGTTTTCCCAAGTCTTGCTGCCGAGGCGGTCGAGCTTCGTTTCTACATCGTCCGAGCGGTCGAGACGCTCAATCTTTTGCAAGTCCGAAACCGGGAACTTCAAGCGGTCGCCGCCATCGTATTCGAGCAACGCGCAATCGACCATACCGCCATTGACTTCCACGCGGACAAGTCCCAAGTAACGACCAATGCCGTGGTCTTCATGCGCCACGAGGTCACCGCGATTGAGCGATTCCACCATCAACGCATTCGTCACCGAGCCCGCAATCTTGTGCTTGCGAGCCTTGTTCGCATGGCGGTTTAAAATTCTCGATTCCGTGAGGAATGCAACGTTGTCATCTTCGAGCCAAAAGCCTTCACTCAAGTTGCCGATAAAATAATCTTCGACCGGCAGACCGTCAAAAATTTCACGCAAGCGGTTCACACCGCCAAGCGTCTGCGCCATCACATAGACGCGACCGCCCTTGTCGTAAAATTCTTCAATTTCTTTGGCAACCGCGTCCGTACCGTTCGACGTAAAGTCCTGCGCACGCATGTGCATTTCGTGCCAGTTGCCGTCATCGACCTTGACTCGCGTCATATCGAGCGATGCACGACCAACGAACAAACGCGAAAGCTCGCCTATTTTGAACCACAAATCCGCAGGAGCAGCGATTCCCGCATCCGTCACGCGAGCTTCGTCATAAGCGCCTCGGAACGCGCCATACATCTTCGAAGCAGTTTCCGAAAGCAACGAAAGTTCCTCGAATACAAGCGAGGCACGCGGCATGTAATCCAAGAGGCTAGCCACCAAACGCTGGTGATGTGGACGATGCCACCACAGCGATTCCGCGGAACATTCCTCACCCGCCATCACCGATTCCGGCACCGTGAATTCACCCATCGGGAAGAACTCGATGTGCGTCATCTGCTCCAGCGAACGCTGCGAGAAAATATCGAACGCACGGATGGATTCAATTTCATCGCCGTAAAATTCAATACGGATCGGATGCGGATAAAGCAAGCAGTTCACATCGACAATGCAACCGCGAATCGAAAACTCGCCCACGCCGCTCACCATCGGCTGTTCCGTAAAGCCGTGATCGAGGAACCACGGGCGCAAAGACGAAGGCTCCAGCTGGTCACCAACGCGGAGCGTACGCACCTGGCGCATGATTTCGCCCGGTTCCGGGAGTTTCATCAAGAATGCATCCAGCGGACAAACGACAACAAACGGCTTTTCGGTATGCGAAACATCGCGGAAGAACTTCAGACGTTCTTCAAGCACGCCCTCGAACGGCACCTTGATTTCGTAAGGTTTCAAGCCGAGCGACGGGAAAAAGCGAACAAACTCCTCGCCCACCATGCTTTCGAGATTCTCGACCCAGACTTCGGCACTGCGGTAATCCTTCGCAATCACCAGAATGTTCTGCGGGCTTTTCAAGAAGCGGTTCGCCACCATCATCGAGGCTAGCGGAACCGACGCGCCATTGACGTGAATGGCCTCGTTATCAGCATTTTCAAAAAGCGAAATCGCAGGGAACGAATTTTCTTGAAGGAATTCCGAAATGGTAAGCATAGAGGGAAATTTAGAAAAAACTCTAAACGCTACCAAATGTGGAAGCCTACACCTAAATAGAATCTATGCTTGGAATGTTTTTTATAATCGTCGGCTTCACCACCATTTTCGCCATATTTAAACACATACTTCGCCTTAAGAGATAAATAGCCCCCTATTGGAAATTCACCCCCTAATTCAGAAATCCACGGTCTAAATTCAAATTGCATGCCAGCCATCCAACTCTTGTATCCACCCACAAACGGAACAATTTTGAAGAACCTATTTTCAAAAGCATCTACACCTAGCAAGACATTCCAACCATCCAGAAAATCAGGATCCTGCCCATGATTAGCCGTTAAAATAAAACGTTTATATTGAAGAACAATATTCAATTCACAATCGGAATTCGACGGACTGATAAAAAATTCTCCGCCGATGCCTCCAGTATATAAACGATCCAAATAGTAATGCTGACGTCTAAAATCTCTTTCACGGGTTTGATTTGCCAAATGTCTGTGCTTTATAGCCCAACTTCTAAACTCCGAATCGGGATAATTATTTTGGAAACTAGCAAACATGGAAAACAACGAATCGTAATAAACAGAATCCTTATCAACGAAATCCTCACTCCAAACACCATAACGCATTTGATAAATTTCATCTCTTTGGCTACACACTTCTGACATTTTTCCTTTTTTCACTTCTTCAGAAAAACAAGCGATAGACTTATTTTTGATAACATTACGCGAAAACTCCATTTTCATCAATTCAGCCAAATCCTTGAGTTCTTGGCTTATATCCGAATTCGAGATACGATTCAACTGTTCCTGAAGAACGTCCCGATTTGTCAAATCCATATTCGCATCAAGATATTCAATTAGCTTATCATCAAATGCAGAATACCATTGATATTGATGAGCATATGCTCCTTGTGCATAAGAACGCAAATGATTATCATAATCACGAACAAACGTAACAATTGCCGAATCAAATTGATCCATCAAAAGATAAATCTGCAAAAGTTCGTACTTGTCCAAGGCATATTCTTCATATGCGGAATCTGTCAGAACACCAATATAACGTGCAACAGCGACAGAATCTTTAATTTGTATAGACTGTAATAAAGAGTCGCGAGTCTCCGCAATCAATTGATGGGGAGTTCCATTTAGTTTAGCACAAAGAGCCTCACGGGATTCTATCGCTTTGAGGTAATCATTCCCAAAGCCCCAAACACACAGGCACAAAATCAACGAAATCAGAAATCGGAGACGCATATAAAATAAGATACAATTTTTCACGAAAAAAAGTACATTTTTAGTGTTTTAACACCTGCAACTCGACCTATTGCACGTTGTTTTTTAATTATTTATTTTTCATTATACGACGAGAAAGACCCGCTGATTGAGGCGTACGCATCCACGGGCGGGAACATTCCTTCTCGCAGTTGTAGGTCCGGTATTGACTTGGCGAAAGCCTTGGCCTTGGAATACCCATGCGGAATACGCTGCGATACATATCCCGATACTGCTCAGTGTCGGCTTTAAAAGATTAATCAACCTCAAGATACACTCTAACCGTGTACGTTTTTTGACGTACATATTCTTCCGCTATTTAACAGAATAGGAGCTCTATGAATAGAGAACAATACGCTGCAATGCTCAAGGACATCAGCGAAACCCACAAAGCAGGTGGCGACACGGCCGCTTGCATTGCAAAATACAACGAACGTTACAAGTTCATGTACATCTACAATGACAATGTGTTCAAGATTCTTTTCGGGAGTCCCGAGAACGAAAAAATCACTATTGATTTTCTCAATGCCGTTCTTGGGTTCATCGGAAGCGATTGCATCAACAACCTTGCCTACATCAACCCTGCCCTGCCCGACGCATTCGGTAAAAGCATCACCTCGGACATCGTAGCAACCGACCAGCGTCTCGACCGGATTGTGCTCGAAGTACAGCATGTCGAAGACGATTCGTACAACGCACGTTTGGTTCTTTACACGGCAAAGCACACCATTGCAAGCCGCATCAAAGGTGAAGATTACGCATTGCAGAATTTGAACCTCATCAGTCTCCAGATGTTCGATGGATTCCCCAATTCACCTAATTACAGGCACAGTATTCGTTTCAAAAATCAAGAAAACGAAGAATTCTACGACAAGCAGACGATCACGCTTGTTGAAATACCCAAATTCTTGAAAGGGAACTTCGCCACCGACAACAGCAGAATCGCAGAATGGCTCCGTGTAATCGATGGTTTGAACAACGAAACGCCCGTAGCCGTCCCCGAAGGCTCGCCATTCGCTCTATTGCAAGAAAAAACCCAATTGAGTATATTTACAGAGGAATTTCTTGTAAGCGAGGCTATGAAAATGAGCGACCACAAGTATGAACTCTACGTTGAAAAGAAACACGCCCGTAAGGAAGGCCTCGAAGAAGGACGTGCGGAAGGACGTGCGGAAGGACGTGCGGAAGGACGTGCGGAAGGACGTGCGGAAGGACGTGCGGAAGGTCTCACTGAAGGTGCTGATGCCAAAGCTCGCGAAATGGCTGCAGCAATGCTTGCAGATGGCGATTCCGTAGAAAAGGTCGTGCGAATTTCCAAGCTCCCTGAATCCGATGTTCTCGCCATCAAAGCCCGTTTACAAAAGTAATGAAAATTTTACATTATTTAAACGGTCTGGACAATTCCAGTCCGTTTTCTTTTACAGTAAATAACATTAATATTTTTCGATAATTTACTCTTTCGCGATTTTGTCGTAGGCTTGGATAAGTTCGCGGTCCATGTCGCGACGATGCGCCGGCGAAGCAAACTTGTTGAGCACTTGGCTCTTGTAAATTGACCAATTGCGAGAAAACGCCACATGCATGACAGAGGCAATCAATAGCCCCGGCAGCAAACTGTAGCTTCCAGTCATTTCGCAGACCATCACGACGCCAGCAAACGGAGCCTTTGCTGCACCGGCAAAAAACGCAGCCATACCGACAAGAATGAACATTTCCGGCATGCGGATAACGCCCGGGAATGCAAGTTCGCAGATTCCCGCAAACATCGCACCCACAACGCCACCAATAAACAGTGACGGTCCAAAAACACCGCCTGAGCCGCCCGAACCCACCGTCAATGCGGTTGCCACAATCTTTGCAAGCACGACACCGAGCAAAAGCAACACGCCCCACGCAGTATGCGGCACAAGACCAGCCATCAAATCATCGATAAAGCCAAAGCCACCGCCAGAAACTTCCGGATACGCAAGAATCAAAAGCGAAACGAACGCGCCGCCAATCGCGGGTTTGAGCCAAGCAGGAATCGACCACTTATGAAAGCGGCGTTCCGATGCATAATAACAGCGCACATACAAATACGAAAACGGGAAACAGATAATTCCAAGCAACGCGCAAGCAAAAAGCTCCACGCCCCCCGTGAACGGGAACGCAGGCACGCCCCCAATCAAAGGCGCAGTCCCCACAAACGCCACATAAACCGCGAACGACACCACCGACGAAACCACGGACGTCGCAAAAGCATTCGACTCGAAATCCTCGCGGTAAAGCATTTCGACCGACGTGAGCGCCCCCGCCAACGGAGCCTTGAAAATTGCGCCAAGCCCAGCCGCCGTACCCGCCAGCAAGAACTGACCGCGCATCATCCGCGGCATCTTGAAAAACTTGCAAATCGTCGAGGCTATGCCGGAACCAATCTGCGAAATCGGGCCTTCGTACCCTGCGGAACCGCCCGTCGAAAGCGTCACGATACTCGCAAAGAACTTCACCGGAGCCACGCGGGCACGCACGTTACCGCCCTGGTGGTGGAATGAATAAATCATCCTGTCGGTGCCCTGCCCCGCCGTTTCGGGAGCTCGGGCAATCTTGTAAATAAAAATGCCTACAGCAAGGCCGCCAAGCGCGGGAACTGCGGCAAAAGACCACCACGGTAAAAGACCAAGCGTCCACGGCAAACGGACCCAATCCGCAGCGTGCACTAGCCCCCAATGGAACGCGACAGCGACAAGTCCCGTCACGAAACCGATTACCGCAGCAAGCCCAAGCTTCGGCAAGTAACCGTTAACCACGAAAAGTTTCGCAATAGTCCTATGAATCCGCTTCACGCGGCGCAAGATAGAAATATTGGCATTCCTAAGCAAGAGTCTGGGGGGCTTAAATGCTCCGCCCTTAAAAACCCGGAAGCATTTTGCCGACGTTGGCAAAATGGTTGTTTTTGGCACAAAAAAAACTTTTGGGACATCGTGTCAAAAATACAAGAGGCTTTTTACCATTTTCTGTCAAAACTTGCTATTTCACTGAAAAAGGTTAACATTTTTCAAAATTTGAGACTTTTTCTCAAATTTTAAACCAAATTTATTGACTTTAGTTAAACAATAATATATTTTTTAGTAAAAACTTCTCAAATTAAACACATTATGTTAATTTCATTTACCGTAGAAAACTATCGTTCTTTCAAAGATAAAAAGACATTTTCTTTGAAAGCTTCATCCATGCAAGAACACAAGACATTTGTCCGTGAAGACAATGGTGTAAAGCTGTTGCCAGCGGTTGCCATTTATGGCGCAAATTCTAGCGGCAAGAGCAACTTGTTATCGGCTTTAAAAATGATGAAGAAAGTTCTGCTTTCATCCGTCAAAACAAACCCAACCGAAACTTTAAAAACGGATACATTCAAACTTGATGAGCGATATTTTCAGAAGCCAACGCTGTTCGAAGCTGTATTCACCTCGGATGACTACACCTACAGATACGGATTCGAGTATAGTCAAAAAAAAATTAATGGCGAATGGTTGTATTCAATAAAAAATGATCGTGAAAAACTCTTATTCGTCAGAAACAATGAAGGAATTGGAGTAACTAAGGATTTCCCAGAAGGCAACGGAAAAGAGGACTCCACGGCAGAGAACCGCCTGTTTTTATCTCTAGTTGCCCAACTCAATGGAAAAATTTCGCTTTCCGTTATGAGCTGGTTCGAAAATCTTAAAATCATCTCAGGTGTCGAAGATTTCTATTTCAGGGATTTTTCTAGAGATTTCCTTTTTGCAGGCACCAATGAGTCCAGGAAGGCAAAAGAATTCATCGACTCCATGGATTTAGGCTTTACAAACATACAAAAAGCCGAGCCGGAAGAGAATCTGTACAACCTTGGTTCCAAACCTAAGACCGCATTGGAAAGCTTAATAAGCTTAAATTGGGATAGAGTCTGGTCCTCAAAAATAAAAACAGGGCACAAGGTCCGCAACAATGATGGAACCTTCACAGAAACATTCTTCTCAAATGACGAAATGGAATCTGAAGGAACAAAAAAAATCATCAATATGTCCGGCCCAATCATAGACACCCTATCTAAAGGCGGAACAATCGTTGTAGATGAATTTGACGCAAAGTTGCACCCATTACTTACCCAAAAAATCATCACAACATTCAATTCACCGAACACCAACCCAAACAACGCCCAGCTAATATTCGCCACGCACGACACAAACCTGCTCAGCAACAAAATTTTCCGCAGAGACCAAATTTGGTTTGCAGAAAAGAACCGCGAAGACGAATCAACCGACATCTATCCGCTTAGCGAAATCAAGGAACAAAATGGAGAAAAGATAAGACAAGATCGAGTTTACGAGAAGGACTACATCAACGGCAGATACGGTGCAATTCCTTACCTGAGAGGCTAAGATGAAAAAACTCTCATTAGAAGAAATTGCCAAAGAAGAAGAGACACGAGTTCAACGAATTGAGCAGGAATCGCAACCTAAAGAACGATTCGTAAAACTCACATTTCTGATTGCTACCGAAGGCACTCAAACTGAACCGAATTATTTTAAAGCACTAAAAACGGAACTTGAAAAGTCAAACCGTTTTAATATTGATATTTCTATTGAAGGCAAGGGCAAATCAACGACCGCACTTGTCGGCAAAGTTCATCGTCAAATAGAATTCAACCACCAGGAATACGACCGCGTTTGGGTCGTCTTTGACAGGGACGAATTCCCAGATTTTGACGAAGCCATCCAACAAGCCGCAGAACACAAAATCAATTGCGCGTGGTCAAACGAAAGTTTTGAACTTTGGCTGTTATTGCATTTCAAAGAAGTTTCTAAACACACGAGTCGCAAAGATCTTTGCGACATGCTAGAAACTGCCATCCGCAATGAATTGCACAAAACAGATCCAAACGCCCTCTATGATTATTCTAAAGGCGATGAAAAAATCTATGAGCACATAACAAAACTCGGCAATGAAGCGGATGCATTTACACGGGCCGAAACGCTTAGAAATAATTTCAAAGATTCAACAAATACGCCGAGATCACAAAATCCTTGCACACACGTCGATGAACTTGTATTTGAATTGAGAAATCCGGAACTGACGGCAGAGAAAGTTCGGGAAGAAGAAAAGAACGGAAGCTCAGGCCACTAAAGGACTCATTCAATGATCCTCAACAACGACCCACTCGGCATACGCAGCGTTGATATTAAATACGAAGGTTCGACTAGAGCGACCCAGTATTGCATTGACGATTTTATGAAGCGTCTTTACGGCAGTCGTAAAATTACGGACATGACCATTTTAACTTGCCAAAATTATCACGCCTTAATGCTATGCTTTGAAAATCGGGACCTCGTTGTCTTTATTAAAAGCGGACTGACTTCGGGTTATCCAGGCGAAGGCCCCAAGGGAACATCGCTTATCATCCGCCTTGCCGAAGAAGCCGGAATTACTATTAAAGAACTGAACGCAGCACCTTCGCTACTCAAAAGAATCAATTCTTCTCTCGCTACAATAAAGGATGTGGAACTCATAAAAAAGAATAGCAAAGAAAGTCTTAATTACGACCGCCTTTGCCTACCGAATGTCGATAACGAATATGTCAAACGAGCGAAGGAATCCTTCAAGAAAAATAAGGATATCATCTTTGTTCGAACAGAAAACGAAAAGACGAAGGACACCGTTGAACTTGACAGGGCTAAAGCGCTAAAGTTGCTGCAGGAAATTCACGATGCAGTTGTTAAGTCAAAGAAAACAAGTCTTTTAACAAAAATGGTGATGGGAGCAAAAATAATATCAATAATAAAAGATCTCTATGATTTAACAGATTATATTCAACAATAATTTTTTGGGGGCATATCATGAAAATTCTAAATCTCTGCACTTTAGCCGGCTTTCCCTCTTTTTTCTTTGAAGAGATGGAAAAACATACAGAATTACTGTTGAACACAGAATTTGAAGATGAATTGGTTGAAAATCCAGTCTTTCAAGATTTGATTGATAGAATAACAGATTTCTCCAAAGACTGTAAAATCATTGGCTACCACTACACTAGAGCCGATAAAGACGATATTATAAAAGGCGGTCTGAAATCAAGAACTGGTCAAGAAATCAGGGAAACTTTTTTATCTCGTTATGGAAAATTGTTTACATCTGAAGAACTAGATACAATCAAAAATGCGTGGAATGCCTACTTTAACAAGAATATGATTTCTTGCCGAGATTATCGGATATTTTTTAACCTAACCACTACAGCCCTTTTTGACAGTGGTGCAGAGCCGTTATTGCAATATTATGGTGGGGAACAAGTTTATATGCCTTTAAAAGGCTTCCCTTCTATTGCAAAGAAAATCCAAAATATAGGTTCTCCACTTCTGATCAAGGCAACATTGGATCCTTGCCAATTAAAACTTTTTGATTATGAAGACATAGCTAAAGTTGCGATATCGTCATATCACCGTTTATTGCGTCCTGATGCATCCCAATGTGACCGTGACATCTATCAGCAGAAACCTATTTTACCTAGTCAAATAGAGATTGTTGATATAAAGAACCTGCTATCCCAAAGACGATAAACTAACCCCAATCAACAATCAAAAAAATAACAAATTATGTTTTTTTATTTAAACGTAATTTATTCATCCATTCACTTCTTTTAATTGAATTCAGTATTTCATTAATCTTTTGTTCGCGAAACTTGGCATAATCAGCGCCTTCACACAAACCGTTATCAACGGCTTTGGCGAATTCTCTTACTAAAAATTTTGTTTTTTCATTTCGCACCCATTTTCTTAAATCCCGGTTTCCCTGATAAGCCTCTCTAAGCATAACCGGTTTTATAGAAAATACTGATAGTTTAAAGCCAATGTTAATTGATGATGGCGAAATTCTAAACAAAAAGTTATTCGGTTTGAGCGGATTTTCATATTTCCCAACGGGGTCTAATTGCGCATCAATATGCGTTGTTCTAAATAGGGAATACTTCTCACAAGCAACATTGTCGTCTTTTAAATAAATATTCTTTTCCGCATTCATAAATTGTAATCGATTCAGTTGCTCAATATCCTTGGGCAATCTTAAGCCGATGACATTTTTCCCAGCAAACTTATAAGCATCATAATCATAAAAACAAATCACTCTTCTTGGAGATAACGGGAAATATATTTGAAGTCCCCTAGAAGCCATTCCATTGCAATTATATTTAACATGCTCTTCTAAAAGAGGATTTTGAAATACGATTGGATTATCCGAAAGAACAAAATCTTCTTTCGTTTCATTTTCTAAAATAACACATTCTAAATCCATCAGTAAAGGCTGTTGCAGAACTCCAAATCTAAGGACATATCGAGGAAAATCTTTATCCGTTTCAATCTTGACTTGATCCAGAGGCACGTTAAATTTATTTACCTCGATGCATAGTTTGGCAAGAGTTCCATAGGTTTCTTTACCAAATTGTTCCATAACATCTATCATCTTTTTTGTGCGCATATATTGCACGGCAACAAACATGGATAGCAAATAGAAGTCTTCATTGGAAATACGTTCTTTAGAATTCAATTCTAAACATTTCTTAAATGTTAATGAAAAAGCCGTCTCCATCCCTCCTAAAGCATTTTCAAGAGAACCGTCTTCTCCATAAAAATAATCTTTAGAACATTGACATTTCAATTTGGCATGCGGGATTATTTTTCCTGAAGACAGATTAAACGTCCGAATCCCGTGACCATCTTCAGAAAAGTTCCGCAAGTAAAACTGCGGAACATAATGCTGATTTTTGGTTTGAGATTTCTTTTGTACAGTTAACAAGCCTTTACCATATCATAAATGCATTTAGATAACAAATCATATTGATCTTTAAACGATATTTTTTCATCAATAGGTCCGTCATAACCTCTTTTTTTTAGGAATAACCAAAAAGACAATGACAAAAATGCATACATCGAAGCATCATCCCCAAAATTGCCGTTTTTCTCTATTTCTGCAATAGCAAAAGATATTCTTTGCCATGGATTTCCATATATCTTACGGTATTCAGGATTCATCCCATCTCTATCTAATAATATCATTTGAGAGAAAATGACCCCCACCCATGCATCATTCTCTAATATATCTTTTTGGCAAGAAGAAACATGTTCAATATATTTATTAAACGAAAAAAGATCCGCTTCTTGCTCTATGTGGGATGACGGGGAAGAATAATCCTCTGCATGATTTTTTTCAATATGACCAAATTCATGCAAAATCATTGCAATTATCACGTAATGGAATAACAAATTAATACGTTTTACAGAAGGGTGATCAACATTCATTGGATTAATATTTTTAAATTTTTTGGGCCAAGGATTTTGAAATTGCAATTCTTTTCCATCATTAAAATCAATGACCTTTTGCAAATTCAATGTTTCTGAGACTTGGGTCGATCTGATTATTGTATTCCATTTCGCTTCAACATCAGATAACACCAAACCTTGCTTGTGACAATAGTCATATATCGTATAAGTATAAGCAATCCATGACCATATATATTCTATTGCAAACAATGATATCGTGACTTTTCTTCTACAATCTGTTTCTATAATGAAATTAGCATCATAACAGACATTTATATTTATCGTCTCAAATTTTTTTTGCAAATCCTCTGGAAGAAAGGTAAATGCATCCTTTTTTAAACAACCAACCAATTGACGTATCATATATTATATCCTTTTTCTCAACATTACTCTTGCGATTTAATTATCTCATAATTTCCCAAATTTGTATTTGCATCATCATTGGGAATCAATCGTAAAACGAAAGTTTCAATATTATCTATGGCTTCAGGGACAAGAACTTCAATAGCTGATACATATCTAGTTAAATCACCCATTCGTAAATCCCAAGCCCCACGTTTTTTTAAATTTCCATTTTCTGGAAGGAAAAGAGATCTGTTTATTTTATTATCCAGCTGCTGTGTAATTTCGCCATACAAACCCGTCTGAGCTTGTGTTTGACCAAAATACAATATTCTGCCCGCACTGTCATACATTGCATAAACACCAATCTTCTGCGAACCATCTTTATTTTTCAAGAGATCCTGAATTCGTTTTTCTTCAGCGGATTGTTCTTTCGAAAAAAGTTTCCAGCTATTTTTGGGATAACGAGATTTTCTATTTCTTTTTTTTGAAATGCAAATTGGACTACATTCTTCAAATTCAAATATCGATCTAAAAATTTGTGATGAATGACGAGACAAAACAGAATTTAGCATGTCTTTCGAAAAAGGGATTCCTCGTTTCAATTGAGAAACCATTGAATCCGTACAATTTAATAATTTAGCAATTTCTGTAGCTTTACTATATCCAAGATTTTCTTTTAACACAGAAAAAATTTTTTCTGCGATTTCTTTATTCGCCTGAATTTTTCCTAATTCAAAAATTTTTTCATATGTAGCATTTATAGCTTTTTTGACAACTCTTTCTCCACATCCATTTAAACAATATTGTGAATAATTTTGCGGAACAAACCCTATTTCAGTCCCCCTTCCCCCTTTGTTTTTTGAAATTTTTGCTTTTTGAAGTAAAAGATCTATCACTTCCATTTCGGTCATATAAATATAACTCCTTTTTTAAAATCGTTTTCTTTGATGAAAATCAAAATCTACTTTCATCAAATTCAATATTTGAATCAAGTAAAGAAAAATCAAGACGAACAATTAAGCGATGCCACCATTTTTGATCAATCGCTAAAAGCCGTCTAAAAGCTTCAAAGTATAAGCAAACAATATTCTCGCCATTATACCAAAGAACATCTCCGCGCTTATTCACTACAGCATCTAAATCAGAGCGAGTCAAGCCTACTGCAAATGCAGTAGTATCCAAAGTATTTGGAATAACATAATAGTTCGTCCGATTTTTCTTACACATCTTCATAAAACACAATATTACTTTCCGTTCTTCAGAAGAATATCCCTCCAAAACATCATAGAGATCATCAAATTCTTTTCTAATGTCATCATCTATGGTTTTTACGATTCCCGCAAGGCTTTTGTGTTTCCTTGACTGAAATTCATCGCAATCAAGTAAAGAAGAGTCATCTTTTAAAAACTTCTTATAATACCCAAGGTTATCTTTGACATATTTCACAATTGGTTCCATTCTCTTTGCATCAAGAGGTTCTATTTCATGCAACAAGTCTTGAACATCAATCAAATATTTATCGTCATCATAAATTTGATCATTATCTTTAAATTTAAACTGAACCGCATTCACTCTAGTCTTGTCAAAAACAGGTTTTGAATCTATATATAACATGTATATTTCATTATATTTTTTTCGAAGACCGTTATCAACAACTTTATCAAGTGTTGAATGAATTTTTTTAGAACTTTGGTTGCTCGTCACTTGAACGGCTATATGAGCTGCATCATCAGCCAAATCAATTCCCACGCTATTTCTTTTGACAGAATTGGTATTTATAAAGCTCTTATTCCACAAAATGTTTAATAGTCCACAAAAAAAGTTTTCGCAATCATGATTTATATCATAACGCTGTTCTTTAACACATGAATTAACAACATATCGCAAGACACTTAAATCTATAATGATTTCTCTAAACATTTCTGAAGTCTTCATATACTACTCCTTATTAAAAGATTTCTTACTAAAAAAGTTATAGATCTACCACAACTTGTCCGTTCATGAGGAGCGGGAGGAGTTTGTCGCGGAGGGTGGTGAGTTTTTGTGATTCTTTCGCTTTTTCAATGATTTCATTATACAACGGATTTACCTTTTCATAATATTGGTGTAAAACATTTTGTGTAGGAAGGACGACAGGCGACTTATCCACGGTATCTTTATTGATATGCGGTTGTTGAGCTCCACCCCTTAATGTGTTTAGACGAGGAATTTCATTTACCAAATATGGGTAAAGATATCCGTTTTTCAAAATGCCATTTTCTTTAA
Source organism: uncultured Fibrobacter sp. (assembly GCA_946413655.1). Taxonomy (GTDB): domain Bacteria; phylum Fibrobacterota; class Fibrobacteria; order Fibrobacterales; family Fibrobacteraceae; genus Fibrobacter. The sequence continues at coordinate 32,329 of CAMKLO010000007.1, forward strand.
TTCCAGCCACAGATTGGTTAATGCACGCATCTATCGCCATAATGCTAGGACGCAAATGTCGCGTTATAGACAATGTGACAGAACCTGCAGGCAAATACGCTGTTGCACTATTTTTTACTGCATCTTCTGTAATACGTTTTTCCGCATTTAAAATCGGAAATTCTGCAACTTCACCGGAATTTAACCACGGAATATTTCCATTCCAATAGCTTTCATTTTCTGTAGATGGTGTTCCCCCAAGGACCGTTTCACAAACATTTCCTACAACATCAACTTCCCATCCTGCAGGGATTTCGCGTTTGAGGGTGGGGTTGTAGGTCATGGGGCCGCCGGTGGTTTTGTAGGGGTGGCCGTTTTTGTCGGGGAAATCGTATTGGACGAACCAGTAGTCGTATAGGCGTTTTGCCATTGCTTCGAGTTTCTGGTTCATCTTTTTGTTCAGGGCGATTTTGTCGTCTAATGCGGAAAGAACGGAAGCGATTTTCTTTTGGTCAGCAATACCACATGCCGGAATTTCGTAACCAGGCATTTCATCCACAGAAATTCTATTTACAGTACTGCCTTTAATTATATGATTTTTTATATAACATTTCCATTGAGGAGACTGAAAAAAATAATACAGCCATTTATAATCAACAGCGTCACTTTTTACACGAATAATTCCTAAACGGCGACCTAAACATCCATAAAAATTTTCAGGAATAATTGCATATCGTCCTAGCGTTGCCTCATATGAAAAGACTATATCTTTAAATTGGGGAACAACTCTCTTGGTCCATATTTTATAATCTTCTTCAGACAAAAAAGTAAATTCATTAGGATTAATCTTACAATCCTCAGTAATCGCGTCAATACCCAAATAAACAGGGCCATTATCAGTCCTTTTAGGAGTTGCATGCGGTCCATCATAAATAGTCGCAATATCACCTAGTTTGTATTTCGTCATTTCCATATTCAAGTTCACCAAGATTCTCTTTATTGCCACACGGATTCGGAAAATCTAACGATTTTCCTGATTTTTAATTTTTCCTTTTGCGTTTACAATCATAATATCACTCTCCTTGATTTTCCGTTAGGAAAATCGAATCCGTGTGGCCTTATTAAAACCATCTATTTTTCTGGTTAATTTTCCTTTTTGAAATTCGTTATACGTTCCCATTTTAACGAGGTTTCCCCAAAGTTCACCAACAATCCAACATCTTTTTTTGCTGCATTCAGATAATTCAATACTTGAGCTTTGTGCGGTTTCGACAGCACACTCACAGATTTTAGTTCAACGATTATTTTATCATAACAGATGAAATCCGCATAGTATTCTTTCTTCAGCGGTTTTCCCTTATAAAATACAGGGAGCAATTTTTCTCTTTCATACGGGATGCCTTGCATTTTAAACTCTTCTTCCAAGGCTTCTTGATACACGGCTTCAAGGAATCCATGACCTAGTTCATTATGGACTTCAAAACAAGCCTTTATTATATTTCCCGTTTCGTTCTCGTTAATTATCATACATTTTCCTTGAACAATCCGTGTGGCATCAAAAACTTCAATTTTCAATTATCTCCCAGTGTCCGCCTTTGTCTGCACCAACTCTGCTAATCACTCCTTTTTTCTTTAGTTCTCTCAATTGCCACTCAACGCCTTTTGACGAAATTTCTAGCAAGCTCGAAAGTTCCGCCGTTGTTATGTCAGGCTTGTTTTTTATAGCCTGAATAATTTTCTCCCTAGTTTTGTTTTTCTCCCTAGTTTTCTCCCTAGTTTTCTCCCTAGTATTTTCATTTATTGTATCATTATTAGGGTCACTCATTTTGGCCCTATAAAAGTTAACCCTAAGCAAATCACCGATTTCAAGGAATTCGGGTGGTCTAATTTTAAGTTCCTTGCAAGTATCAATAATCTTTTTGAGTCCAGTGCCCCAACCTTCGACCACGCCCAGTTTTTCACAGACCGATGCCAGGAGTTTATTCCGAATAGAAGACCGTCCAGAAAGAGCCTCTTCCAGAGTCAAAGTTCCATACAAGGCCCCAGGCGACGAAATCTCCACGCGGTCATCGTAAACTGCGACTTGCACGCAGGAACTCATCATGTAATTGCGGTGGATAACCGCATTTAGGATTAGTTCACGCAAAGCCTTCTCCGGCAATTCGCAAGATTCCCGACGGTAAAGTCCTTCAAACTTGACAATCGTCTTGAGATAAGTTTGTACAAACTTAAACGCTCCGTCAACTTGATCCAGCAAGGGGCCTTCAAAGTCCTTCTTGTCTAAAAATTCTACCCGGTCCTTTCCGCGGAAACGAGCACATTGGATCTTGCAAAAGAAATCAGGGATTCCTGCAAAAATCGCATAGGCATTAGTGGCAACCAAAGACCCGCCGTCTTCACGGAGTAGGCCCGTATTGAAAAGAAAATCCTTGGGAATCTTTTTTCCGCTATGGCTTTCAAAATTCCGGCACAGTCGCTGCACATCCCTTCTGGATACTTTCAGTTCTGCATGAGGGAGTTCATCATAATAGCGGCGCTGTTTCTTTAAATTCAGTTCAAACAGCGTGTTGGCATCGGCCAATCGGGTCGTGGCTCCAAGGCGAATAAACGTCCCGCTTTCGATACCAAGTTTTTTGAGATAATAAGGCGTACTGTTACCAGGAAAAACTTCCACTACCAAGACAACGCGGTCATTTACCGATTCCTGATAGATGTCGAATACAACTTGCGGGTTGCAGGCCTGAGCAATGGCATCTGCGATTGAGTCCTTGAGTTTAAAAATGTCCGTATGGGCGGGCAGGCCGACAACCTGTCGTTCATCATTGACGCCTACAACAAACCTGCCACCGGCACCATTTGCGAAGGCGACGATTGTCTTCAGCCACTTGTGGGATTCCCTAGGGAGTTCCTGTTTGAACTCCAAGGTCCGGCTTTCACCCAATTTGATTTCTTTTTCCAAACTCATATTTATTCCCATCTTTACTAAACCTTTTCTAGATCCTTTACATTCGGCCCTTCGGCAAGCTCAGGGACCTTATCCGGTAACCACGCTCAAGATGACACCGTCGTTAAGGAGATTCCCACCTTGGTGGCCACGCGCACTAAGCACTAAAGTGCTAAGTGCTGTCCGCCCGGCTTCGCGGGAATGACAATGATGCAAGTTGTTTCTGGATTTCCTTCTCGAGTTTGTGGCTTTCGGCGAACATGGCGGCGAGTTCTTCGGTGTCGGCTTTCATCTGGGCGTTGAATTCGTCGGCGGTAATGTCCACGTAGTCAATCTTGATGTCGAAATACTGGCCGGCGCTCAGGCTGTAGCCTTTTTCCTTGACTTCGCTGTAGGTCACGACTACGCTAAAGTCTTCAACCGCTTTTTTGTTGCGGAAGGTAGAGACAATTTTCTCAATTTCACCATCATTCAAACGAACTTTCTTGAGACCGTTTGCGTCCTTATATTCTTCACCGAGTTTACTTGCGTCAACAAGAATTACCTTGCCGTTCGACTTTTTTACAGTCTTGTCAAAGAACAATACCGAAACATTAGTGCCAGTATTTGCGAACACGTTACTAGGCATACTCACCACGCCATAGACTATACGGTCATCTACAATTTTTTTTAGAATCTTATTCTCGATTCCGCTTTTTGCAGTAATGAACCCGGTCGGGATCACGATGGCGCCCTTGCCACCATCCTTGATGCTGTTGACCACATGCTGAATAAAGCATGTGTAAATCGCCATGGAGTCCTTTTTCTTATTGGGAACTTTCGGAACGCCGGCCCAAAAGCGACTCTTACCCCACTTACTTTCAATGTTGTCACGTGTATCACTAAAATCCATCTTGAACGGTGGATTACTCACCACGAAATCAAATGTGCGGAGGCTCTTACCATCGTCACTTTTGTGATAGGGATACTGCAACGTATCGCCCTGAATAGCATGGTCCAAACTAGAAACGAGACCATTCAAAAGCAAATTTAACTTAAGCATTTTATTAGAACGCTGCGAAATGTCCTGCGAAAAGATTGTGCATCGGTCTTCGCCAATCTGGTGGCTAAGCGCCATAAGGAGCGTACCGGTTCCAGCACTGGGGTCATAGCACTCCATGTTGTGCAAGTCAGCATTATCACCTACCAAAAGGCGAGCCATGATTTTAGCAATCGCCTTGGGAGTGTAATATTCGGCATACTTGCCACCGCCCGCAGTGTTGTAATCCTTGATAAGATATTCAAAGATATCCGAGAAAAAATCATAATGTTCAGAGAAGGTTTCCTCAAAGCTAAACTTTGCTAGTTTATCAATCAGCGCACGGGCAAAAGGCGCTCTTTCTGCCTCATCAGTTACAAAAACAGTTATTTTTTCAAAAATTGGGATTTTTTTCTCGTTAGAGGTCTTGGTATAATATATTTGCTTGTTTTTATCTGCGATATCAACCATGGTATCGTCAAAGATTACATCAAACTCACCTAAAGCCTGCTTGTTCCACAGAGTTCCAATCAGATGATCTGGCTCCAAACGCGGAACTTCGGGTGGCAAAAACAAGAAAATCTTCTGGCGATCTTTCTCGGAAAGCTTCGCATAGGCTTCTTCCCACTTATTTCCAGCATCAACCAAAGCCTTTATGCAAGGCAACTTGACCTTTTTCAACTCATGGCCAAACTTGTCTGCCATAAACTTGTACAAAAACACCTGGGTAATAACCTTATATTCATTACCATCGTTACCCATGCCTTTTTGTTGGCAAACAGCTTTCAATCCATCAATAAGTTCAATTGTTTTTTCTTTGATATTCATTTAAGTCCTATAGAAGTTGTTGTACTGGTCGATATACTGTTTTGCGATGCGTTTCTGGATAAATATATAGTCATCCATTTCAGGAGACAACCCCTCAAATTGTCCGAGCCCTAAGGCAATCTGCTGCATCACTGTTTGGCCAAAATAATCATCCTGTTTCAGAATGTCATTCTTGTTATAAACCTTCTCGTCAATGGTCGTCTTGACCGTCACCAAAGCCTTCACAATATCTTCATCATACTTGGAGATGATAGGCGCCCTGTGTTTCGGCTCGCGAGCCTTATTTTCTTCACGGATGCGCTTGTGCACATAGGCAAACTTAGAGTCGCCATTGTAGCACTTTAGTATAGCTTCGTTAGTTTTGCGCAGTTGTTCTAGGCGTTTCAAGATTTCATTCAACGCCTTGGTTTCTTCGTTGTATTCTGCCATATTGGCAGGAGTAAATCCATGTTTCTTGAAGATTTCGTAGAAGGCGTCTTCAAGGCTTATAAACTCAGGGTCATCGTGGTCGAAATTGTCGAGGAAACCACGAACTACGCGATTGTACTTATCTCGTAGTTCTGAGCCACCATCAATAATTTTCAACTCGTCTTTGCCGATACAGTTGAAATTAAACTCAATATTCAACAAAGCGTCATTAATCGCAGCACGGGAGGCTTCACTATGCTCAATCGCCTCTTTCTGATTAATGATGGCAATGCGGTGATTCACCTCAGAAAGCATCTGTGGAAGTTTTTCAATCTGTAACTTTTTGAATTCTTCTTTTAACTGGTCATCGCCGAAAGTACGAACCAAGTTGAAAGCATCCTTCGCGAGTTCCATCGCCTTGCGTAACTGAATCAAGACATTCTTATCTTCCAAGCTGGAAATTTCTTGAGAAAACACTTCGGCGTTATCCGTTGAATATTCGAACAATGCCTGCCGAGTTTCACGCACCTGACGAATCAATTCATCCTTATCTTCCATCACTTGGCGGTACATGTCAGGAAGTTTTTCTTCCGTGGACTCGTCATTCCCATTTTGGTCGGAATTATAACGATTAAGTTCCTGCAAGTAGGCAGCATTGGTTTCATCAAAATTCTGCTTAATATCGGCAAAGTCAATCAAGAATCCGCGTTTCATACCTTTATAAGGGCGATTTACGCGAGTAATTGCCTGCAATAAACTATGATCCTTAACTTTACGGCCAAAATACAGACGTTTCAAGCGAGGAGCATCGAAGCCCGTCAATAACATATTGAAAACGATCAATATGTCTATCTTAAAATTTTTCTTGAAATCAAGAATTGTCTTGCGAAGAGTTTCCTTATCAGCACTATCATGAAGAATCAAGCCTGCTTTTAAGCTATATGTTTTTGAATGTTCTGCATTGACTTTTTCGAGAACCTCGTCAAAAGCGGAATAAAGATTTCGTGCCTGCCCAGAAGATTCACAAATAATCATACCACCCAAAGAATTATCGTCTTGGATAGCACGGAAAGAAATCAAGTCATTGATAATATAGCGGAGCAAAGCTCTCACATAAGTCGGATGTTCAATAATTTGGTTCTTGGAAACCGAACCTTTTTCAACAAGCGTCTTTACATTTTCGTACGCTTCCGTGATTTTCTTGCGATAGCTGGTCTCGATTTCTTCGCGGATAATCTTGAGCGTGTAACCATCCTGAATGGAACGGTCGTAATAATAGGTGTGGAAATAATCGCCAAAGACCTTGCAACTAGCCTTTTCGCTACCGATAAGCGGGGTACCGGTCAACGCAATCTTTACAGAACCCTTGTCAGCATTAAATAGGTTCAAAAGGAAGCATCCCTCTGGCTTGTAACCACGATGCGCCTCGTCCATAATAAAGATGCGCTGCAAGTTTGTCGAATAACCCGGAATGTCCACCTTTTCCGTATCGTCCTTGAACTTCTGGATATTCACGACTGTAATTTCATCTTCACCAGAATTTCCTTCCAAGGCTTGGTTTTCACGGAACTGTTTCATCAGTTCATCGCGTGTATTCGCCGTTGAAACCTTGAGACCACGGGCTGCAAACTCATCGCTCGACTGTTCCAACAAATCCAAGCGGTCCACAATAAAATAGAACTTGGCCACTATGTTTTTCTTGGAGTAGTAATCCTTCAAGACTTTTGTCAAGTGGAACGATAAAGCCGTTTTTCCCGAGCCTTGAGTATGCCACACCACGCCAGACTTTATACCTGCCGATAACTTTTCACGGATAGCAAGTGCCGCGAACATTTGCTGATATCGCATGATGTGTTTTTCATCTTTGATCTCTATGGTTCCGTCGTCATCTTCTTTTTCTTCGTGCAAGTAGGCTATGCCGTACTTGAGCAAGAACAGCAAGCGCTCTGGGCTCACCATCGACGTAAGCACACGATTTGTAGCCGAATTTATGTTAAGGTTTGTTTGGTACTCTGGATTTTCACGAAGAACAGGAACGTTGAAATCCATCAAGATGCGCTTTTCAACATCGGCATCAATTGGAGCATACGGAAAATTCTTATTGAAAGGCGCAACAGCAGCTCGTGCCGGATTCTCTTCGCGGAAGCAGTTGAACTTAGCCTCGTTCCTAGCCGCAGTGCAATAGAAAACGCCCTCCACCGGAACCACGCCACCCTTGGCATCGTATTCCATATTGTTCGAGAAAATCATCAACTGCGTAATGTTGATGAACCTGCGGAATTTCTTGTTCGGGAAACGGATTTCGTTCATCCGCTTGCTCTCGGCAACCATGCCGCCCGCATTGTTCGGCTTCTTGACTTCGATAAAGACCAAAGGCAAGCCATTTATAAACAGCGTAATGTCCGGGCGAAACTCATCATCACCATTCTTGCAAGTAAATTCAGCCGTGCAATGATATGTGTTATTTTCGGGATGTTCAAAATCCACCAAGCGCACCGGAGAGACCGAAGTCAAACGCTTGTAAAACTGACGCCCCAAATCATCATCATCTAGTTCCTTGCGGATTTCGGAAAGAACGCTTTCTGGAGTGACGCCATTAGCCACTGCCGCCGGGTTCAACTTTTTGAACTGCGTTTCAAAAATATTTTTTAAGATGTTGGTTTCTGGGTCGTAAACTCCAGTCGCTCCCATCGGAATTTTGCCGTAATATGTATAGCCGATACGAGTCAAATGGACAAGCGCAGTAAGTTGCACTCGCGTAGCCTCATTAAAATCATTCTTCGCCATACATATTCCTTTGTTTACACCAATAAAACCGCCATTGCAAGCAATGGCTCTGTTTCAAATATATATATATCAATTTTGTCAGTAAAATGACAAATCCAAAATATATTTTCTGTTTTCGAAAAATTCTGAAAAAAAATCTCGCATCTCTTGACAACCTTGCAAAATAGATATACATTTGTACAGTAGTAAGGATATAAATGCGCTTTTTCTCGCCTGTAGCGCAAGGAGGTTTTATGTACCAAACCACACACGGCCCAGTCACCGACGCCGAAGCAATCGCAATCGACGAATTAAATCACCAGATATGGGAAAATTTCTGGAGCATCCCCCGCGAACAGCGGACTATTGCAGATTGGGAAAAATTGCAGGATATACAGATTTTGGTTAAGAAGTAATCAAAGGCGTTGGAGCGTGAACTGAACCAGACTTGAGCAAAGTTCAACCATCAAAATACAGGTGAAAGTTGCTCCAGCGTTCCAGGGAATGCAAACCGCTCTCAATGAAAGCCCATGTCTCGGCATAGTCGCCTTCGGTAATCGCAAAGTGGATTTTCTCATTGCTGAGAATGGCGTCTAGGACCGAGCCCAGCGCCGTCTTGTCGGTAATCCCCTCGACAATGAACAAGATGACCTTTTTAGTTTTCCCCATTAACCACTTTCCCCGCTTTCCTGAAGGCTCTAGCAATCTTGAAATGGTTGGTTTCTTGGTAGATGGGATCTTTCTGCCCGCCAAGGCTTATGCTTCTCAAATACACACTGCGGGGGTTGTTGTTCGTCTGCAATCCGGAAAGGCGCGTATAACGGTTTTCCGGGTTCGTCGTCGTGAAAATCAAGGAATCCTTCTTGATCATTTCCAACGGGCGCAAGTTGTGCGAGGTGAACAGCAACTTGCCGTTGGCTTTTTCCTCGATGATTTCGAGAATTTCGCCCAACAGGAACTCGAAAACGCCCGCATCGAGTTCATCGACGGCAAGGAACGTCGAGGGGTTGTTGTAAACAGATATCAGCAGGCTGAGAATGGAAATAATCTTCTTGATGCCTTCGGATTCGAACAAGAGGGGAATGGCCGGGTTGTTGTCCCTTTGGGAAAGGAGCTCGAAACGGGTTCCTATTCTTCCATCTGGCAAATGCTGGGGTCCCTCGTTGAGAACAACGACTTTTAATCCAGGGACAATCTCCTGCAAGACGATATTCATTTCACTGAATGTTTTGTTGATAATGTTGAATTCTGGCATTGGCAAAACATTCGGTTCTCCAAGAGACAACATCATATTGCCATAGATGGTAACTTGATTTTCTGTGTGCTTAAAATTAACCGGCAACGCAACGTCAAAGCAGTAAGGCCCGTTCCCGTTGTTTCTAACGACGAAAACGTTTTTTTGAATATAAAGTTTTAGTTGACCGATGGAGTTGATTTTTTCTTCATCAACAAGTTTAGACTCTTTGACTATTTGCGTAAATTCCTTCGAAAATATAAACGAGTGCCTTTCCTTGCCGGCAAGTTCTTTTAAAACGCCAAGCTTAATCGCGTATTCCTTGTTGGTAGATATAGCTTTCCAATCTGCAGCAGGGGTCAACCATTGTGAATCACTGTTTCTTTCGTACTTAACTACAGTAGTTTTCTTCTTGTCCGCATTTTTTTCGACAAGTTGTTCTGCAACAACCTGTAAACCACTTTCCGGATGCCTTTCTATGCTAAATGTATAGCTTAACGTCTTAATTATTTCTTCGCCCTCAAGAACATTGAACAAGAAGGTGCATTCAGCAGATTTTTGGCCCTGCAAGATAAAATGCACCATAGAAGGATAGAGCGATTCTCCCATGGCCAATATTTGCAAAAACTCCAGAGCATTGATAAGAGCCGTTTTTCCAGAGCCATTTTGGCCATATACACCCAAAATGTGGTTCTTGAATTCTACCGAACCGGAAACCACATTCTTGAAGTTCTTCAACGTTATGGATTGAATCTGGATGACTGGCATTGTCTTTCTACCTTGCTTTTTATCAAAAAATAGCAATTTTTCTATTAAAAGTATCTAATTTTGATAAAAATTATCAAAAATCTATACAAAATGTATCAAATTTCAATAATATTTTGCATTTTTGCGTTTTTAAGATAATTCGCATCTATACGCAAAATGATGTATTTTAGCAAATGTATGTAAAAAATAGAATTTTACCTACAATTACAAAAATTACTCCCCAAGTTGGGGAGAAAATGACATGAGGGGGTTAACAATCAGAAGAAATTCACGTTGAACCATCCCTTCTTGCCATCGTCCGAGAGGGCGATGCCGCAGGCGACGGTTTTGTAGTTGCCTTTCATGTTGAGGTAATGGCCGATGTAGGGATAATCCTCTTTTTTATCAGGATCACGTTCGCCACTCGTCACAAGCGCTTTTTCGTCTTCCCACATCATCTTGAGGTACATATCGGAGGCTTCGATTGCAGTTTTTACCCAAGAGGTGTTGAAGTTTGGACCACTGTTCTGCGCGAATTCCCCACAGTTGCCAAAGTGGCCATGAGCCTTATTTTCCGTGAGGTCATCGGCGGCTTCCTTGTCGGTGCAGGTCTGCTTTTCTTCAGGTGCAAGCGTCAATGGTCCAAGGTTTTCGGTTGCACGGTATTCGTTGATTTTATCCAGGCAAGCTTGACGCCAGTTGTCGCTGAAAAAGCCAGACGCCGCAGCGGAAGATGCGGGCGCCGTTGCGGAGGAACTCACCACGACCTTCGCGGACGAACTCACGGGTTTCGTGGCGGAACTGCTTGCGATTTTTGCAGAAGACGAGGATGGCGGAACTGTCGCGGAACTTGCCACAACGTCAGAGGAAGATTGCGGCGGAACTGCAGCAGAGGATTTCGGAGCGGTCGCAGAAGAACTCGCAATCTTAGCGGAAGAACTGTTTGCCGTTTTTGCAGAAGAACTACTCGCGATTTTCGCCGAAGAGGAACTTACAGCTTTCGCAGAGGAAGAAGTCGCGGATGAAGCCGGTTTTGCTGCCGAGGAAGACAAATATCTTCCCGGAGCGTGCACAGAAGAAGAACTCGTCAACACGATGTGATTATTCGCACTCACGCCATCGTCATCAGAACAGCCAAATAAAGCTAGCGCTAGAGCGGCGGCGGCAAATCTTGCAGATTTTTTTAATAACATAAATACCCCATATTCCTAAAAAATTTTTCTAATTGGAATAATAACATTTTAAAAAAGGTGATGTCCGATCTAGTCGGGCATGACAACCTCATTTCAAACGATTCCGCAAGCAAGCCCCTACAAACCCACCCCATAATTTACTATCTTTGGCGCCATGCTTAATGTATCCAATGTCAGTCTCCAGTATGGTAGCCGCGTTCTCTTCAAGGAAGTGAATCTTTCCTTCAAGCGCGGCAATTGTTACGGTGTTATCGGCGCAAACGGTGCCGGCAAGTCCACATTCCTCAAGATTCTTTCGGGCGAACTCGAACCGAATACGGGTGAAGTCACGAAGGACCCGGGCGAACGTATCGCCGTTTTGAAGCAAGACCACTTCGCCTACGAAAACAACACGGTTCTCGAAACTGTGATGATGGGTTTCCCGGAACTTTATGAACTGGGCAAAAAGCGCGACGAACTTTACGCGCTCCCGGAAATGACCGAAGAACAGGGCATGCAGGCGATGGAAATCGAGACTCGCTTTGGCGAAATCGGCGGTTACGAGGCCGACTCGAACGCCGCGGTGCTCCTCAAGGGTCTCGGCATTCCCGAAGAATTCCACTACAACTTGATGTCCGAACTCGATGGTGGCCAGAAAATCCGCGTGCTCCTCGCCCAGGCTTTGTTCGGCAACCCGGACATTTTGCTCTTGGACGAACCGACGAACCACCTTGATTTGGAAACCGTCGGCTGGCTCGAAGACTACCTCGAACGCTTCGAAAACATCGTGATCGTGGTGAGCCATGACCGTCACTTCTTGAACGCCGTCTGTACGCACACTTGCGATATCGACTACGGCAAGATCAACATTTACGGCGGTAACTACGAATTCTGGTACGCGGCAAGCCAGCTCGCCCAGAAACAGCGCAAAGACCAGAACCGCCGCGCTGAAGAAAAGATTGAAGAACTCAAGGCGTTCATCCGCCGCTTCGCCTCTAACGCCGCCAAGGCCAAACAGGCCACAAGCCGCAAGAAACTTTTGGACAAGATGACCGTCGAAGAAATGCCGGCATCAAGCCGCAAGTTCCCGTGGGTGAACTTCAAAATGGACCGCGAACCGGGCAAGATTGTGCTCGAAGTCAAGAACGCCACCATCGACGGTGGCGACGGCATCATTTGCAAAGATTTGACGTTCTCGCTCGGCAACCAGGACAAGGTCGCCCTCGTCGGCGAATTCGACACGCTCAAGACCGCTTTCTTCCAGCTCATCGCCGAAGAAATCAAGTCTCCGGAAGGCGTGCTCAAGTGGGGCAACACCATCAGCTACAACTACTTTCCGAAGAACAACGACGCTTACTTCAAGACGGACCTCTCCCTCGTGGATTGGCTGCGCCAGTACAGCAAGGAACAGGACGAAACGTTCATCCGCGGATTCCTCGGCCGTATGCTCTTTACCGGCGAAGAAGCGCTGAAATCGGCGAACGTCCTTTCCGGTGGCGAAAAGGTGCGCTGCATGCTTTCGAAGATGATGCTTTCGAACGCGAACTGCTTGTTGCTCGACGAACCGACGGCCCACCTCGACTTGGAAGCCATCACGGCTTTGAACAACGGTCTCAAGGCGTTCCAGGGTCCGGTTATCTTCTGCTCGCAGGACCATGAATTTGTCCAGACTGTCGCGAACCGCGTCTTGGAACTCACGCCGAACGGTGTTGTTGACCGCAGCATCACCTTCGACGAATGGCTCGAAACCAAGAAGACGAAGAAGAAGTAATTAGCAGTTCTCTGTTTTGAAACGGAGATGCCCGCACAGTGGCGGGCATGACAAAGTTGAAATCCCTGTCACAGCAAGTGGCAGGGATTTTTGTTATTTAATCAATGGTTACTTAATTGACTGACCGCACCGGTAGTTAAATTTTCTTGGATACCTTTCAATATTTGATATAACAATGATTGGGTAATATCATCTACATGGCACTGAAAATCAGATTTGAGTTTGCTATGGTACAATATGTATTCTAAACATTCGGTATCATCTATATTGCGATACCGAATTGTGTTGTGAAGCAAATTTTCTTGCTGAAAGAGACGTTCTTTATCAGGGCGAACAAACGTGATGCAAAACGCCTTGCCAATGTTTATAGGAATGTTTGTTAGAACTACATTATGATAGCTAACACGTATTTCTCGTTTGTCGGTCTTATCCGAGTTCGGATAGAACAACTTATATCGTGATGCTCCGGTACTCATCCCTAGTGCGTTTCCAATTATTTCTGTATATGACCCATTTGACGAAGAAACCATCTTTAACAACGATGTTTTATTGAGAATCGAGTCAATTCGACGTGAAAGAATGCGTCCGTCAATAAATTTTGCGTCTTCCGCTTGACCGGGCCGAGCTTTTTTACTATTTTCTTCCCGATTAGGCAAGTTATGTGGGTTGGAAATTGCTTCCATTACGCAAGAACTAGAACTTTCAGAGGCATAACACCTATCCAAGTAAGCACTCTTCGCTAGTATGGCTGACGAAGCGCCAACTGGGGCACAATGTGGTTTTACAATGCCATCCGGCTCATCCGGATGGCATATTTTATATTCATTGGACTCCGCCTCAAACAGTGCCGATAGTTTCTTTTTACGATTCTCCTTCATGCTCCGCTCTCCGAAAAAAGAAAAAACATCCAAATTTTTTTGGATGTCTCGGCGCACTATTTCGAACCGCAAGAGGAAATGTAGAATACGCCCCTATTTTGGCAAGGTTCGGTTTGTAAAAGATAGGTAAAAAGGAAAAAAATCTCAACTGATTTGCCGGGATTCCCGGCTTTTACTAATTTTCGCGCATGTTCCATCCGATCCGGCATTTCATCACGATTACAAAACATCGAAACGAAGTCGTCAGGCTTTGCTTTAAGGCCGGTATCGGGTGGCAGGGGCTGTTCCACGATTTGTCGAAGTACAGCCCTAGTGAATTTATCCCGGGCGCAAAATACTACACGGGCAAAGAATCGCCAAACAACGGCGAGCGCCGCGACACGGGCATGAGCCTCGCATGGATGCACCACAAGGGCCGCAACAAGCACCACTTTGAATTCTGGTACGATTACGATATGAAGACAAAGAAAATCGTGCCGATGGACATGCCCGACCGTTACATCAAGGAGATGTTCTGCGACCGCGTTGCTGCCTCCAAGACGTACAATAAGGAAACTTATACGCAAGAATCTCCGCTCCTGTACTTGACCAAGAGTACTGCGCACGAAAAAATGACGGAAACGACTTACAAGAAGTTGCTGTTTTTGCTCCAAAAGCTCGCGAAAGACGGCGAAAAAGAAACGCTCCGGTTCATGCGGCATTGCAAGGAACTGCCGACGGAGTAAAGCAAAGCTTTCGAACTACGAGAGCCCTTGCGACAACTAGCGCAAAAAGGTATATTTGTAAAAATCACTGGATCCTTCCACCTACGGTGTCAGGATGACGAATCCAGAGAAAAAGTATATTTAAAGGAGATGCCCTCCCCATTCGCGGATCATGCTCACGTAAGTGCTAAAGCACTAAGTGATCAAAGAGCTCGGAGGCGGGCATGACATTAATGAACCGCGATTGTTCGCGGCACACTTGAACGGAAAGGCAAATTATGGAACTTGGAAGAATCAACCGCGCACGTGTCGAATCCATCACCCCGCAAGGTTACTACCTGGAACTTGAAACCGGCGGTAGCGTGCTCCTCCCCGGCAACCGCAACAAATTCACACTCGTCGAAGGCGAAATCATCGACGTGTTCGTCTATACGGACTCCGAAGACCGCCCCATCGCCACGCTCGACAAGCCGCTCGCGCAAGTGGGCGAATTCGCCGTGCTCACGGTCAAAGAAGTCAACCGCGTGGGCGCATTTTTGGACTGGGGTCTCAACAAGGACTTGTTCCTCCCCTTCAAGCAACAACTTGACGAACTGCAGAAAGGCGACCGCTGCGTTGTATTCGTGCTCGAAGACGAAAAAAGCGGACGCATTATCGCCACAGAAAAAATCAAGAGTTTCATCGACCCAGACACAAACGACTTGCACATCGGCCAGCGCGTAGAACTCGCCGCTTACGAAGTCACGCCCGACTACGTCGATTGCCTCGTCGATTACCGCTACACGGGCCGCATCATGGTGACGCCTGGCATGGAACGCATCTACATCGGCGACACGATGCCAGGATTCATCCAGCGCTTCACCAGCGACGGAAAGATTACGCTCAACTTGACTCCGGTCGGATACAAAGGCATGATGAAGAGCGAAAGCCCCAATGCCATTTTGCAAAAGCTCGAAGAAGCAGGCGGATTCCTCCCCTACGGCGACCACACCGACCCGGAAACTATCCGTCGCGAATTCGGCATGTCCAAGAAAGCATTCAAGAAAATCATCGGAGCGCTCTTCCGCGAAGAAAAAATCGTCATCGAAGAAGACGGAATCCGCGCTGTTTAATCGGCGCGTCCATACATGCAAAAAAGCCGCGATTTGCGGCTTTCTTCATTTTCAAGATTCGTGCGACTCAACGGCCGCGCATCTCGATTTTTAGAAGTTCACTTCGTCGGCGTTCAGAACGCGGATTTCGATGCGGCGGTTCGCACGACGACCCATTTCCGTCGAGTTGTCACCCTTCGGGTGGCTCGGGCCATAGCCCACAGCAGTCACGCGTTCCGCCTCGATTCCGTTCTCAATCATGTAATCGCGGACACTGTTCGCACGATCTTCTGAAAGTTGCTGGTTCAGCTCAGCACCACCTTCGCTGCTCGTGTGGCCTTCCACTTCAACCTTCGCCTTCGGATTGCGTTTGAGCCCCGCTATAGCGGCATTCAATGTTTTCAAAGAGTTCGGAACAAGTTCAGCGCTCCCCGCCTTGAACGTAACACCCGTGAGTTCAGAACGCGTATCGTCAAAAACGACCGTGATTCCACCTGTGCTTGCCGTGAGCGATACATACGGGGTTTCGCCGCATTCAAACGGCCCAGTCAAGCTTTCGCAGAGAATCGTATAAGTATCTTCACGCGGAATATGGAAGCTCGCTTCGCCGTACATATCCGTCGTGATGACTACCTTTTTACCCTTGTTCTGCCCCACAAACGTGAGCTTTTTATTTGTATGCGGAACATCGTCGTTGTTCGTGTATGTCACATTCAAAACGGCATGCGTCTTGTTCGGCGCCAAGCTGCCGGCCATGGCAAAAGACGATGCGACCAATGCCGACAGCGCAATACGGGAAACCAATCTCATTCTTTCACTCCAATCGTGATATTAATTATTGTGCCCCAAAAATAAAAAATGAACCGACGTCTTTCAAATTATCTTTAAATATTTCGTGAAATTTCTAAATTTGCGTGCAAACGATCTCAACGGAGAGTCTTATGAACTTCAAAAAAATTACAAGCGCATTACTGGTAGCAGGGTTGGCCACTGCCGCCTTCGCAGCAGACGGAGAATTCAGTCTCAAGGGCAACGTGCAGACGCAGGTCACCAAGATGGTTGCCGATGACAGCAGCAACTTCAGCTCGCTCTGGGTCCGAGCCAACGTGGGCGGCCAGTACAAAAGCGAAAACCTCGACGGACTTATCATGTTGCGCATTTTCGCCCCGCAGGTCGGCAACAAGATTCTCGCTGACCTCTACTGGGCAAACTACAAGTGGAATTTCGAAAACTACAAACTGAATCTCAAAATCGGTCACTGGAAAACGGACTGGTCCCAATCCACCCACTTCGGTACATACATCGACAAGGCGCTTACAGCACGCGGCCTTTGGATGCGCGACTACTCCCATGACGCTATCGAATTTGGCTGGCAAACAGGCATTTCCCAGTTCAACGCGATGCTTGCCACCAGGGACACCAAGGCAAATACCGGCTACCTCCGCTTCGAAGAAGACCTGAAATTTAACAGCCTTGACATTCCGCTCGAATTGAAGCTCGCCTACCGAGTCAATGCCATCGACCGCATACAAAATACAGCAGCCCTCACCCATCACATTGCGACTTACATCAGCTACAGTTTTTCACCGGCTCTCCGCGTTTACGGTGAATTCGCCAACATCCACACACAAGATGATGGCATAAAAATGGATAAGAAACCCAGGAACTACGTAGCACCCGAAAGCAGCTACTTGATTCAAGATAAAACATATAATCCGTTCTACTTCGGTCTTGAATTCACACCGAAGGAAGGCCTCTTGAACACGCTTATGAGCAGCCTTTATATTGAATGGGAACGCATCGGTGACCGTCAAAAAGTCCACATTTCCAAAGATAAAATGGATGACTGGGCATGGGTTTTCGCATGGGCAAAGAAAGTCGGCAAGTCCAAGCTTCAGTTCAGCCTCTACAGCGGAAATGAAATCAGCGACCTCGGGCTTGCATTCCGCCTGACGACCACGTTCAAGTAATCGAACAAACTCTAAAAAGCGCGGGATACAAACAACAATTTAAACTGCGCGCAATTCGCACAAAGCATTTGAAGCCAGGGTACAATCCCTGGCTTTTTGAAATTTAAATCAACGTGATTTCGCTCTGGAATAACGGACTGAAACGCCATTTTCAAATCGAACGACTGCCGGTGTGCGGAATTCATTGGCATACTCTTCGTGCCATCGGCCGCTACGGATAAGGTTACCATTCATGTCAAACGCATGGAATCGCATTCCCAGCAAAAATACTCGCTGCACGGGAAATTTCAGGGCTGTTGAAGATTCATTCACAAAATCCGCACCGCATTGGCGGACTGTATCGATAAGACCGCAGAAATAAATTTCTTGTCCAATACTTTTATTGATGCATAACGAAGATACAGGGATGACAAATCCGGCTTCATTCTGTCCTTCTGTTTTTTTGGACCCATAATAGACGGCACTGGATAAAGAAATGTCATAAGATTCCTTCGAATTATACAGATTGTTTATTGCGTGTATGATATGGCGAATTAACGAGTCGGCTTCAGCAGCAGATCCCCGAAAAACACCGGCAGGCTGTAAGCGATTGAATTCTTTTATAACAACTTGTTCTATATATAATTCACGTTGCAAACTATCGCATTCTTTTTTTGATGAACAAAGTTTAAAGAATGAAACTTGATTGTCAACAAGAAACACCATAATACTCGAATCCGAAGGAGCTATATAGGCTTTGTATGCAGCATTCGAACTGAGATTTTTTACCGATGGGTCTAGCAAATTGATTTTCGACAAATCCAGATAATAATTTCCTTGTAGATTTAACTGTGTCGCAGGATACATCATGTCAAGAGTTTTGAATGGAATAATCTCACATTCTTGAGCATGAAGTTGAACCGCTACGCAAAGGCTTGTAAAAATTGCTAAAACGAATTTTTTCATAATTTTCCCATGCATACATCTAGGCTGCGAATTGGATTGAAGTCAACATGGTAAAATCTAGCATATTGGTGTACTGAAATTTTTTCTGCATAGATTTTACCATAGAACAACTTCCTCGATTGGGCTATAACCACTTCTGAGTAAGGTGCAACAATATTCCCTGCAACCATATTATCTATATACATTCTTTTCCCGTGAGCATGCTGAATTAATTTGAAACCTTGAGCAACTATGGAATAGTCCGCAGCATTGTTTGTCATCGATGCTCGCCATGTGAAATCTCCGTTTATATGCATCACCGTTTCATAACCAGGTTCCGAAAAAGAGACTTCCGACCGAGGCTCTAGCTGAATAGAGCCTATGTAATACGTTCCAGATGGAATATTGAGGAAACCTCCTGCTTCAACTTTCACAGAGGTATAGTAACCGGAATTTAGTGTTGCAGAATATTTATTTTTAACAATCAATTCCAAACCATAGTTTGGTAGAATTGTGTAATCTGCTAAATCATAATTTGGCTGCAAAAAATTGATATTCCAAAATTCTTCAGGTAAGTTTGTTATTCCGTTATCTATAGTCGATCCGTTTTGCATGTAAATGTCATCTACATTAGATGGAGGTGTGAGGTAAATGCCTCCTTTTATACGGGTATTGCTACGAAGTAGCACTTTGCCTTTTGAATATATATCGCCAACAGTTGCACGGGCCCCCACTTTAGTAGCAAACTCTCCATTGATATCTTCTGCTGCAGAGGCTATACTACAGAATCCAGTCGGCGTACTTTCGTTGTAGCAGACGACCCCATCGTTGTAATTTAATTCAGTTCGAGCATAAAGCGTCACGTTTGCAGCACCCGGTGGTATTGTTTGATTGAAGTCCTTGACATAAACATCAGTTTCATTATTGTCTTTTTTTCCATTATTGTTTACATCTTCATCTCCATCGCCTAAACCATCACCATCGGAATCGGGATCTTTCTCAGCTCGTAATCCATCGCCATCGATATCAGCATAAACTTCTTTTTTTACACCAAAATCACCTTTTTTTGTTGGTTTTGGGTATTTTTCACGAATAGTGTATGACATGATTTCAGTTTTATCATCAATGCCATCTTGATCATAATCCCTATTGTATTCCTTTTTTTCTGCAGCAAATCGGCAGTATTCATCAAATTCAAGCACTCCATTTTTATTTGTATCGTAATCATAACTATAATGATATGTGCCGAACCGGTAAAATTCATCAAAATCTAAAATTCCATCTTCATCGGCATCATATATTTCACCCGATTCCATGACTTTATTGTCATTCTTATCGTCATAAAGCATTGATGTTCTTGCCTTTTCATTCAAATCCTTTGTTATAATAAAGAACCGTTGCGTATCCCCTTGATTTAATCCTTTCCATGTTATTGTTCCATCATTATCAATATTATGGAACCGATAAATCCATAGTTTTCCTTGAACTTCGTAGGGTTCTCCATCAACTTCTATGGCGGCATCAACCACCATAATATGAGATTTTTCCCAAATGATGACAGGATGATAATTCCTTAAAGCATCTATGATTATTTCATTGCTTAAAATACGCCAATCATGTAAAATAATTTCTGATTGAGGCGAATTTAATGCCCAAGAAAGGAGATTAAATGGATCACCACTTCCTTCTTCATCATGCGGAAAAGCATCAAGAATTGGATTAGAAAAAAGATTATCTCTATAGGTATTATAGTAAAATTTTATTTCATCTTGCGTCAGATTTCCATTGTATTTGTGATTTAACTCAGCGATAGCAACAGCCCAGCACCGCCAGCTCTCTTCTACATCATGATAACGATGTTTTGGATCATTAAATCGAAGGTTACCAATTTCATCTATATATCCCGAAGTATTATGTGGACGATCCCACTCCGCGTCAAGAATATGTTCTCCCCATTTGAGATCAAGCATGTACGAGTCTTTGCGTGCCGCAAGAGGAGTAACATTTACGTTATATGTAGGCATAACAGAAGGAGAAAGCTCAAATACTTTGTATTTACAATAAAACTCTGATGGAATATTTTCCCATGGAACAATATAATCTTCAGGCCTTTGTGAAATATGTTGTTCATCAACTTCAATTGGACGCACAACCCACTGGTATTCTCCCGCGGGTAATGGTAACTGCAATTTTGTTTTTCCTGTAAAATTGTGATACACCTCACTTTTATCGGACACCCTCACAATGGTGACTTCGTAAGATTTGGCACCAATTACAGGAATCCATGCCAACACGGATTCTTCCCCACTGCGCTTGAAAACGGAACTTCCGTCACCCAAAACAAAGGGTTCGGCATAAGGGAATTGCGTAAGCGGGGCGTCAACCATATTTTGACGGAATTTATTCCAGCTGATAATGGAATCGGTTGCGTCATCAATGATTGCTCGGAAAAAATCACCTTTGCGATAGATGGAAACAGGTCCCACAACAGGGGCTTCCGAGGTGCTGAAAAAATAATCAGGGTCGATTACGCCATTCTCAACTTTTAAGGAATCCGCAAAATTGCCGCGGTCGCCCCAGGCGATATAGTCCAGCGGCACGGAATTGTGGTATAAAACGAGTTCGCCGACATTTCCAAAGGAAAGCGACGAAATGCTTTTCACGACACTGTCTTGAGCACAATTTGAAACAGAACCATTGCAAATACGTAAAGTCGCTTTGGCTCCAAGCGTCAAACTATCCAGAGAATACAGGCTACCAGAGGCGTCCTTGATTTTCACTCCGTTCAAGGAAACGGATGAATCGCCATAGTTCTGAAGTTGGACCCAAGCAGATGCAGAATCGGCTGTCTCGGGCCGAAAACCGACAAAGCGAAGCCGAACGTCATTCTCAGATGGTTCATCAAAAATTTCTTCTGGCGGGTCAACAAACAACTGCGTTCCCGCAATCAAATCGTTACCCACATACACTCCATAGTTAGGAGCTTCCGTAAAAATGCCGCTTGGGTATCCTGGCAAACTCGTTTTATGGAACGAGCCCCAACCAAAGCGATGTATTCCGACGCTAATGCCGTCGGCATTCGGAACGTTCCCCGAGCCAAGAACGGGAACTCCGACATTCAGTACGACATTTTCACTGTCAATTTGTTCCAACTGCACTGAAAAACCGTTCAAGTAGAATTCATCTACGACAAGGCTATCTGCCGGCTGTTTTTTCAGATAGTACTTAATCTGAGCACCGTTGTATTGCTGGCCCGAATTGTTGACGATACGCAAGCGCAATCCAAGCATATCGTTGTTAGTCGGTTGCTCATCCTTCACTTCGACCTGAATGGCAGAGGCCCAAGCCATACTCGCCATCAAAAGTAAGAAATAAATTTTTTTCATTTTATTAGCCTTAGAACAGACAACATTTCAGTTATCTTGTCTTGTAATTAAGAATTTGTCATGAAAATAATTTAATCAAATAGCAAAGTCAAGCTTTCAAAAAAAGTTTACCTGCAAAAAGCCGTATTTATCAGTAAAAACATGTTATTCTTCTTTTTTTGAATAAACCTGCAAAAATAATGAAGGCGAGCCCCAACTTCTTTAACTCGGTTCAAAAAGGAAGGATGACAGCTTCGAGAATGATGAAAAGCGGAAAATAAAAACGACCAACTTTTGTTGGTCATTTTTAGTACCCCTGGGGCGGAAAATAAAAACGACCAACTTTTCGTTGGTCATTTTTAGTACCCCTGGGGCGGAAAATAAAAACGACCAACTTTTGTTGGTCATTTTTAGTACCCCCAAGCGGACTCGAACCGCTGTTGCGGGAATGAGAATCCCGAGTCCTAGGCCACTAGACGATGGGGGCAAGCGCGGCACATTATAGCAATTTACGCGTTTTCCGTCAACTGTTTTTTAGTTACTAGATATTAGTTACTAGTTAATAGTTAGAAGTTACTAGAGATTGCAACAAGAACGTTTCTAGTAACTAGCAACTTCGAACTTAGAACTGTGCCGTAGGCACCTCAGTAACCAGTAACTCAGAACTAGGAACTACCGCAAAGCGGCTAGTCTCTATAGTAGAGGTCGAGGTTGCTCTTGACCGGCGTAGAGGCTTCGAGATTCGTGACGAAATCGTTGAATGCCGTCATCATGCCAAAGCGGTAAGCGTTATCGATATCCTGCTTGATGGCGTCTTCGACTTCTTCGACCTTCGGCGTCTTCTTGGAGACAACCTTGAGCATCACGGCGCCATTTTCGGCGACAACCGGAGCGGTCCATTCACCGACCTTAGCCTTGCCAATCACCTTGCCAAGCTGAGCGTTGCCGTAGCCGAAGCCAGGAACAAAGCCATCAACAGAAGAATTCTTGGTTTCGAGCTCAACCTTTTCGATTTCGGTCTTAGCTGCTGTATCCGTCGGGTTCCAAGCCTTGACCTGGGCTGCGACAGAATTCAAGTAGATTTCGGCGGCCTTGCCAGCCTTCTGCTTGAGAATCGATTCCTTGATATCGTTGTAGTACAGCGGCAGGCTACGTTCACCGGCCTTGAAGGAACCGACCTTCTTGGCGATAGCGACCCACTTGTTGTTCTTGAGCACGCTAGAAATTTCGCTTTCTTCGTCCGGGAGGTTTTCGTTCGGCCATGCAAAGGCAGCCAAGCCTCTGATGTAACCAAGAGAAGCGATGTTGCCGTCACGCGGAACCCATTCAGAAACCTTGACTTCGAGGCCACGGGCCTTAGCTTCAGTGACCAAATCAGAGCCTGCATCGACATCCTTCTTGATGTTCGTGAGAATCTTTTCGAGGCTATCAATCGTATTCGAAGAAGCCGTCACCGTGAGGAGAATGTGGCCGACCTTGACCTTTTCGACTTCACCCTTATCGTTCTTCACGTTACCGTAAGACTTGATGATGTGGTAACCGAACTGGGAACGAACCGGTTCAGAAATCTTGCCGGAATCAAGAGCGAAAGCGACATCTTCGAACGGCTTGACGTATGTGCCACGACCGACAAAGTCATCACTCAAGACACCGCCCTTTTCAGCGCTACCCGGATCTTCGGAAGAAACACGAGCCATGTCTTCGAAAGTCGTCGTGGAAGAAGAATCCGTCAACTGGTAGTAAAGCGTCATGGCATATTCGCGGATACTAGCATCGTCGCCTGCAGTCGCTTCGACCGGGATGGAAACGTACTGGAACTGAGCCACGTCCTTTTGCACAAAGAAACTGTCGAGGGTGTGAGCCTTGAAATAACCGGAAACAACCACGCTATCCACGGAGTTGCTATCCACAACAAATGCAGAATTCGGGGCGACCGCCACCTGCAGTTCGTAATCCGTCATGCGGCGTTCGACAGCCCACTTGGCTTCAAGGGAAGTCGGATGGACAGAAGCGCTGACCAAAGCCTGAAGCTGACGAGCCGGAATGGTGTTGTTCTTCATTTCGTCTTCGAGCATCAACATGGCGCTCCAGCGGTAAGCCGCCGGCGTTTCAATCCAGGCGTCATAATCGGCCTTGTTGAAGGTCGTGTCCGTGAGGAACTTCGGGAGAGAAGCGATGTAAGCCTGAGAACGCTGCATCAAGTCTTCCTGCGAGGTAGCCTGCTGCTGGATGGCGTAAAGGCGAGCCTGGGCTTCCTGGACCAAACGGGCACGGACGGCATCGGAATTGCGCTTGAATTCGTTCTTGAGTTCAGCAACCGAGGCACTCAGTTCGGCCTTTTCAAACTGTTCGGCAAAAAGTGCCTGACGGACGAAGCTCGAGAACACCTGACTACGCAGCTGCGAATACTGTTCGTCGTCCAAGTGCTGATTCTGATACTGGTTCTGCACGATCATCTTCACGCGAGAATCGAAGTCAGTATAAGAAATCTTGGTGTCATTGACGACGCCAATCGGATAGCTATGTCCTTGGTTCGGAACACGGTCCATCGCCAAAAGACCGATGGCGATACCAGCCGCAAAGATCACAATTACCCACTTGGCTTTTTCATTAATCCACGTTAACATAGGGACAACTCCATTAAAATTTTGTCGGACGGAAAAATAGCAAAAAAAAATGTTTGCATTTTATTTTATCGCAATTAAAGCCAAATATAATGCCGAAAAGCCCTTTTTTTTCTATTTATGGGATAAAAAATTACATCTATTCCTTTGGAGTAACTCATGTACGATATTTTGGTTTTGGGCGCTGGCATTTCTGGATTAAGTGCAGCCCTCCATGCGGCAGAAAAAGGCTTTCACGTAGTCATATTAACCAAAGGAGCAAAACCGGACGGCTCGTCGAACTATGCGCAGGGCGGCATCGCCACCGTGACCGAAAAGACAGACAAATTCGAGTTCCACATTGCCGACACACTCGAAGCGGGCGCGGGCCTTTGCAAAAAAGAACCCGTCAACATCTTGACCAAGAGTGGGCCAGCCACAATCAAGCAACTAGTCAAATGGGGCGTCCAATTCACTCCGTCGCCCGAAGACAAGTCACAATTCGACCTCCACCTCGAAGGCGGACACAGCCACCACCGCATTTTGCACGCCGCGGACCTTACCGGTAAAGAGATTATGCGTGCCCTCCTCTGCGAACTCCACAAGCAGAAGAAAATCGACTACCTTGAAAACTGCTACATCAAGGACTTGATTTGCGAAGGCGAAGGCAAGAACAAGCGCTGCATCGGCGCCAAGGTCATCCACCAGAAGACCGGCGAAGTCGAAAGCATCTACGCGAAAGCGACCATTCTCTCGACCGGCGGCGCAGGCCGCATTTGGCAATACACCGTCTGTCCGCCTGACAGTTGCGGCGACGGCATGGCCATTGCAGCACGTGCAGGGGCCGCCCTCCAAGACATCGAATTCATGCAGTTCCACCCCACAAGTTTGTACGCACCGAGCTTCAAGAAGCCCTTCCTCATCTCCGAAGCGGTACGCGGTTTCGGCGGTATCCTCAAGAACGACAAGGGCGAAGAATTCATGAACCAGGTGCATCCGCTGCACTCCCTCGCCCCCCGCGACATCGTGGCTCGCGCCATCCACAGCGAAATGCAGCGCCTCGGCAAAGACCACATGTTCATCGACCTTTCCGGACGTACCCCCAAGGACATCAAGAGCCACTTCCCGCACATTTATTCCAAGTGCATGGACGCAGGCATCGACATCACCAAGGAATGGATTCCGGTCGTTCCGGCAGCCCACTACATGTGCGGCGGCGTACTCGTCGATACATGGTCCCGCACCGAAATCAAGGGACTTTACGCCTGCGGCGAAGTCGCGGCCACTGGAGTGCACGGAGCCAACCGCCTCGCCTCCAACTCGCTCCTGGAAAGCGTCGTGTTTGCCATCCGCGCCGTCGATGACATCGACAAGAACGGTCTTACCAAAGACAAACTAAACGTTCCCAAACCCAAGAAAGAAAGCGTCAGTTTCGCGAAGGCCGCCTACTGGCGCAAGCGCAAGAAACAGCTCCAGGATATGATGTGGACGCACTGCGGCATCGTGCGCACCGTCGCAGGTCTCAACCAAGGCCTCAAGGTCATCGACGAACTCCAGAAAGACGTCGATACGGCCATTAAGAACAAAGAAACGGAGAACTTGCACTTCCTCGAATTTTTGAACGCGCTCCAAGTTTCCAAGATGATCCTCATTGCCGCGCTCCGTCGCAAGGAATCACGCGGACTCCACTACATTCTGGACTACCCCAACCAGGACCCGAAAACGAAGCACCAAAGCATTTACCTGAGCGACAAGAAATAAATCATTTTCTATATAGGAACGCATGGAAGAGCTCAAGGCAACACAGTCCCGAAGGAAAGTCAAGGATCAACTACCGTCAAAGATTGGCGGGTACAAACCGATACAAGCTTTGAACAGCGGAGCCATGGGCAGCCTGTGGCTTTGCAGGGACCCGTCGCTGGACCGTCTCGTCGTTGCCAAGAGGCTGAACGCAAATTTGAACCAGCAGGACATCTACATCAAACGATTCCTGCAAGAAGGCAGCATCCTCGCCCACCTGAACCACCCGAACATACTCCAGCCCTACGCCCTCTGGAAAGACAGCGACGGCAACTACACAATGTCGATGGAGTACATACAAGGTTCAAGCCTCAAGGATTTGCTCCTGAGAAACAAGCGACCGCCTATCTGGGTCGTCGAGACAATCCTCTACGAACTTTTAAGTGCGCTTAGCCACGCCCACCGCAACGGCGTCACCCACCGCGACCTCAAGCCCGCGAACATGATGATAGACAAGGACGGGCGTCTGAGGCTCCTCGACTTCGGCATCGCCCACACCGAAACGCCACTCGAAATCGGCAAGGAACTCACGCAGACCGGCTGCATCATCGGCACCGCCGCCTACATGAGCCCGGAACAAATCATGGGCGAAAAAGTCAATTACGCCAGCGACCTCTTTAGCGTAGGCATCATCGCAAGCGAAATGCTCATCGGAGAAAACCTCTTCCGCGGCAAGGACTTCGAAGAAACCCGCGAAAACATCCTCAAAATGAAATTCAAGCTGGAAGTATTCCCCGACGATGTTCCCAAGCCGCTCCGCAAATTCGTGCTGAAGCTTCTGAACAAAAGGGCTAGCAAACGTCCATCTTCGGCATGCGATGCCGCAAACGAGCTTGCCGACCTCATGCACGAATACCCGCGCGACATGACCCCATACATCGCCGAATGGGCCGATGCCGTGAACGAGGACCAACCGACCGATTCTATCATATCCCCTAAGCCGCAAAAAACTACATTTAAGTACGGAATAGGATTCATACTTGGTGTTTTAGTTGCAACAGTGGTTTTTGTAGCCATCAAGTTCGTGGTCTAGAAGGATTAGTCCAATGAATTGGATAGACATTGCATGCCTTGCCTGCCTCATCATTTTGGGGGTTATCGGTTATTGGCGAGGATTGTTGAATAGCGTATTCAAGCTATGCGCATGGGTTTTTGCAATTTTAGGCGCTTACTTTGCACAAAGTCTTTTCGGCGACTATGTTGTACAAAATTTTTCATTCAGCGATTTTACGGCTCACCTTATTTGCACATGCATAGGCTTCCTGATTCCATTCTTATTGTTCTCGTTTATTGGCCATCTGGTCGGCGATTCCATCAAGGACACCATCGTCGGAAAGACAAACCACGTTTTAGGGTTACTCTTTGGGCTCCTCAAGGCTTCCCTGATTTGTTTTGCTTTTCTCTTCGTCATGCACCTTCTCCCTGTAGAGGGAAACCTTAAAGAAACTAGGAACAATTCCATAGCCTACAGCATCTACAAGTCAGCCATCGTAGCGATGGGATATTCCTCCGACGAAGTGGATCTCCGCCAAATGGCAAAAGAAAAAGCAAGCGAACTCACCAAGACGATTACAGACAAAGCAAAAGGCTCTACAGAAGAAGTCGCAGACAGCGCAAAAGCAGCCGTCAAGAACGCCGCAGATAGTGTTGCGACCAAAGTCACCGAAACTGCCGAGAAGGCTAAAGACGCCGCCATCGCCGCCAAGGACGCAGCCGTAAAGAAATTCAACGAAGGCAAGTCCAGCGCCTCCCAGGACACAAGCAAAGTGAAGAAGTAGTGCTGAAGAACACCTATGATGTTAATTAAGCATCACTTCACGAACTTTTCGATGACGCAGCGGTGTTCCTTGGTCTTTTCGTCGTAATTCACACCAACAAATAGCAAGTCGCCGGAGTATTTTTCGAGGGCGGCACCGTAATTTTTTTCGCGAATCTGCGTGAGAGCTGTTTTCTCGCAAGAGTTCCGTTTCAGTTCGATAATCAACGCAGGCGTATTCGGCACATACGGAACCATCACCACGTCGGCGACACCCTTGCCCGCCGGGCACTCTTTAACAATCGTATATTTCAGGTTTGCGTAGAAATACGCAAGGCAGATTACCGCCTGGAAGGCGCCCTCGTTGTTGTAGTTTAAGTTGTTGCAAATCTGCTCGTGGGACTTGTTCAGGGCTTCGGCAACGGCAGACGCATCACGTTCAATGGTGGATTCCACAAGCAGCTTGCTCGAATTCACCAATTCCATCAAGCCCTTGTAATCGGGAGACTGCTGCACAGAAAGAATCCACTGATCGCGCACTTCGCGGTTCGGAATGTAGCATTGCTGTTTCTCACGATCGTATGCCAGGTACCCGAGATGGACCAAGTAGGTAAACACATCATGCTTGCTGTGAAAGTCCGTCATGGTGTTCAGGTAGCTATTCACGTTCACATCGACTTGACCACCACCGATCATCGTCTTCACGTCCTGCAAAATTCCTTCAAAGTCCATCAAGATGAAATCTTTGAGAGCCTCGTAGGAACCAGTCTGCGTCCAGTAGCTTTGGAAATACTTCCGCCTCATCGTGGAAACGATAGATTCCGGGCTATAGGTTTCGATACCATTGATGTTGTAACCATCGTACCAACGCCTGCACTCTTCAAAATCCATGCCGTACTCATCGCAGAGAGCCTGCACCTCGTCGGTGGTGAAGCCCACGAACTGGGCAAGCGACCAAGAGTCCCGCATGGTGTATTCATCGAACATGTTCAACTTTGACTGGACCTTGTCGCGGACGATTGGCAAGATGCCTGTGATGTAGGCTAGAGCAATCGCCGGAGCCAAGTTGTCGTTCTTGAACATGGCATTCATGAAATTCAAGTACGATTTGAAAACCTGTTCCGAAACTCGTTCGCGAATGAGGACATCATATTCGTCAATGATGATAACAAACTGTTCGCCAGTGGTGGCATAAATTTTCAGAATGGCATCCGCCAAGCTCTCATTTCCGATAATATTCGAATTTGGAAATATCGATCGTAATTCAAGAACAACAGCTCTCGTGAATATAGGAACAACATCTCTTTTTTTCGGATCCACACCTGTCTCAATTTCCTGAGGAGTACGGTTCGAGTAGAACGCATTCAAATCCAGCTTGATGACATTCAGCTTGTTCAAGTATTTCTCAAAGCTGAGATCTTTTGCAATCTTCAAGTTCGCAAACTGTTCGCGACTGTCACACCCCTTGCTGAAGTAGGCGCTGAGCATGTTGCCCGTCATGGTCTTCCCGAAACGGCGCGAACGGGACACGCACACAAAACATTTTTCCGTGTTGACCAAACGGTTAATCTCGGCAATGAGCAATGACTTGTCCACATAGATGGACGAGTTCAGACTCCTTTGGAAATTTGCGTTATTCGGATTGACGTAAAGACCCATGCCTTGAATATATAAAAAGGACGGAGCGGTGTCAATTGAGACTTTGGATCAGACTTATATTGGAATGTTTGTATAATTCTTTCTGAGTTCATGCGGGCTTTTCAAAAAGCGAAATCGCAGGGAACGAATTTTCTTGAAGGAATTCCGAAATGGTAAGCATAGTGGGAAATGTAGAAAACTTTTTGCAAAAAAAGTATTTACTCTTTCGCGATTTTGTCGTAGGCTTGGATAAGTTCGCGGTCCATGTCGCGACATGTACCGGAGACGCAAACTTGTTGAGCACATCAAATCATCGATAAAGCCAAAGCCACCGCCCGAAACTTCCGGATACGCAAGAATCAAGAGCGAAACGAACACGCCGCCAATCGCGGGTTTGAGCCAAGCGGGAATCGACCACTTGTGAAAGCGGCGTTCCAACGGCATTTATCTTCTTTTTTCTGGATGCTCACAGGATGAATATAAATTATTCATCCCAAGTTAGCAAGCATGGAATCATTCAACCAGATCCGGATATTTCTCTTTCCAGCGCCAGTTGAACTTGCCGCACTCGCGGATCATCTTTTCCCTGTTGCCGAAATTGTCCCAGCGGCAGGCGCTGAAGTCCTGCTTTATAAAAGCAGCCATTTCGTTATAGAACTCGATGTATTCGAGAATGCGGGGGTCTTTTTTAATATTGTCAGCAATGCATGTGGGCCTAGGCATGTTGAAATAGTGGTACTTTTCGCCATCAAAAATGAACATGTCTAAATCTGGGGCGCAATCTCGACTATCGATTGATTGTTTGCCGTCCAGCAAGAAGGACTTCATCTTATCAATCAAAGCCGGCGGCATGGGAACCCTTTTTCGGCACAGGTCATAGACCGTAGATATCCTTTCCCTAATATTTTTTTCCATGCAACGTTCAAAATCATATCTTTTAGCGTCTAATCCTCCCTCATCAATTGAGAACAGCATATAAATCAGAGCATCGGAACTATCTTGAGGCAAAGAAAGGATATATTCAGAACGGACATATTCATCTCCATCAAAAATATCGTAAAAATGAACATTAAATACATCCTTTTCTTTTTCCCATTCTATATCGTCTGCATTGAACAACAAATCAAAATCTTCTTTCAATGAATGATAATCTGGAGAAAAAGTACCAGGCTTAACAAATTCTGAGTAAAGGGGCTGTGCAGAAGGTTTTTCTGGAATATGAGTATCAAAAAAACATCCTGAAAGAAACATGCATAGAACGGCTGACAAAATAAAGGCTCGCATATCAATACCCCCTGCCCTTCCAGCCTAGATAATCAATCAGGAAATACGTAATAAAATTGTTACCGTAATTGTAGCTGGAATACGCCTCATCCTTCATCACCTTTGACATGAACTCAATTTGACCATATTCCCTTGAACCGGCTTTCCTAAACGTAAACTTGGTGGCGCCATCTGCGTGATCTCCTAGACGTTCAACCGGTTCAAATCCGTTTCTCCTTAAGGCGCGCCCTATTCTTAGAAAGTCTCTTGTTTGGATCTTTTCATTGTTATCTTTCAAAAGGGCCTCCAACCTTCCCACTACAGCAACATCCTCCGGATTTGAACTATTCTGTAATATGGAGATATCTTCTTCCAACTCCTTTTTGCGGATTCCCTCACTGCTCACGTCATATCCGTTACCGAAGGTAAAATGTCCGAACTCTCCAAGGCTAGGCAACCAAAGCTCAGCCGAGACAAGGCTTATCGTCTTACCATCTGCGGCCGCAATGCCGGTGTTGTTCCCAAATCCAAGATAAACCTTTTGTTCAAATCCCCAGCTACCGCCATCACGCTGCGAGACTTCCCCATGCAATCCAGCAACAGTACCGCCAGCATATAGCCCTCGTCCTTCGGCACCGAAGAATCCAGCCTCGGCTCCGACAGATGCACGTACACCGGCATATGTAACGTAAGCTTCCGCATGGACAGTCATGCCAAATGTTCCACTACGATCCAGGGTAAAACCATCACCGACTTCAAAACAAACATAGATTTAATCTAAATTAATCCACGCACAAATGCAACTAGCTATCTCTCTTTTTGCAAATCTTAGCCCTCATTGCGCGTTTTCAACAAAATCCATTAAATTCTCTGTTCATTCATTTTTACAGATGGGGCTTTGTATAATTATTATATTTATAAGGTTAAGGAGTATCAAACATGAAAAAAGAACTTTTCGCCTACTGCATTGCCGCAGCATGCATCCTGTCCGCTTGCGGGGACGACTCTTCCACAAGCCCTGGCAACAACACCGGGGATTCGCAGATCTCCAGTTCCTCGACAGCAAGCATACCGGCATCATCCGCTAAAGTGAGTAGCGATTCAAAAGATGCTTCCAGCAGTTCCATTGTACAAAGCAGTTCCGCTGTAACAAGCAGTTCCAGCAAAGAAATTGCATCCAGTAGCAGCGCCGCCCAAAAAGGTTACCCGACAAACTACAATCCCGAAACGGGCGTCCTAACGGACGAACGCGACGGAGAGGTTTACAAGACGGCAAAGATCGGCGACCAGATTTGGATGGGACAGAATTTACGATATCTACCAAAAGATTTTGTCGATGATTGCGATCTCAGATGGATTGACGAAAGAGAAAAACCTGATTCACTGGATACTTACGGAAGAGGCTATTCATGGATTGAGGCAACAAGGATATCTTGCAATCATATGTCAGAAGCTATTTCTTTTGGTGGTGAAAATTATCCTCTACCCTTTCAAGGAATTTGTCCCAAAGGATGGCATATTCCAAGCTTAGACGAATGGAAAATAATGATTGAATCAACAAACCAACATCTATATAAGTTACTCTCTAAAGATTGGGTAAAGCCAGGCTATTCAGGAACAGATGAATACGGTTTTAACGTACTCAAGCCCGCAAATGGAACCCATGTTCAATTCATCATGCTCGATAATACAGGTGCAAAAACACAAACCATGGTTTTCAATGACATCGGAGGTTCAACAATCCAATTGGAAACCGTTAGAGAGTACAAAACCGTTGAAGATCTTTATCTCCGTTGTCTGATGGACTAATCTCGAACTTCTAGACAACGTTTATATAAAAAAGAGACCCGAATGGTCTCTTTTTTTGCTTACGGATTTTTATTTGCAAGCCGTTCCGCACATTCGCGGGCATCGCGGAGGATTTCTTCTTCCCCATCGACATGTCGGCCACGCATTACGAACTTGCCGTTGCACATCACGGAATCGATGGCATTTGAATTTGCCGAATAGACCCAGTTGCTATAGACGTTGTAACACGGCACCATGCGTTCGTTGTTGAGGTCGATTAGCAGGCAATCCGCAAGGTAGCCTTCTTCGATACGACCAGCCTTGAGTCCGAAGAATTTCGCAACATTGCATGTCGCAAGCTTCAAAGCCTCTTCTGCCGGGAGCGTTTCTGCGGTTCCCAAGTATTTCGCCAAAAGCGCAATGGCTTTCATTTCTTCTTGCATGTCGAGGTTGTTGTTCGACGAATCGCCATCTGTCCCAAGCCCAAGTTTCAAGCCGTCCTTGAGCATTTCGGCCACTTGCGGGATACCACTATTGAGTTTCATGTTTGAGCACGGATTCAAAATGGCAGTAGCGCCTGATTCTGCAAAAATTTTACGGTCAGATGGCGTGAAATGAGTGCAGTGTGCCGCCGAGAAATTTTCGTCTAGCCCGCCCAAGCGTTGCCAAAACTCCACCGGAGTGCAATTGTACTTTTCTTCGCATTCCTTGATTTCAGTCACCGTTTCGGACAAATGAGTATGAATCTTGTAATGTTCGGAATGAGCGATTTCAATGAGTTCCGCAGTTTTCGCCTCGCCCACCGTGTAAATGGCATGCGGCATCACCACAAGTTGCACTCGTTCTGATTCACCCGTGTGATTCTTCAAGAACTCGACATTTGCCGCCCATGCTTCTGCTGACATCAGCGATTCAGCAAAAGTAACGCCAATCGCCGCACGGATTCCCATTTCTTCGACAACGCGCATTGTTTGCTCGCGATGCCAGTACATGTCCGCAAAAAAGACCGTCCCCGACTTAATCATTTCGAGAACAGCCAAGCGGCTCCCGACGCGGATGTCGGCATCCGTCAATTTCGCTTCGGTCGGCCAAATGTATTCGCGGAGCCATTTGCCAAGTTCCATGTCGTCAGCAAAGCCGCGCAACAGGCTCATCGCCGCATGCGTATGGCCGTTGTAAAACGCGGGCATAATTGCGAAATGCGAACAATCGACAATCTCTGCGCCTTCGTAATCGGCGGGTTCCAGCGGACGCGTCACCTTTTCAAAGAGATTACCGACAATCAAGATGTCGCGCTTTGCGCCATCGAAGAAAACGGATTTTAGAATAGTCTTTTTTTGCATAGCGAATATCCTGCACAATAACCGGAACGACAATCTAGTTAACGTTCCTCTAGCAGTTTCTTCACGGAAAATGCGAATTCCTGTAAGCTAGGATCCCTTGCACCCATCAAAAGTATAGTGTCGCCGGGTTCGGCGTACTCAAGCATTTTCTTCGCGCACTCGTTGCGGTCGGCAATATAAATCGCTTCGCAACCCTTGAGAATCAAGTCATCCGCAAGGTCGCCCGCGCTAATATCACGCGTGACCGTCCCGCCAGCATAATAGATTTCGCTGAAGAACATCACGTCGTTCTTGCGGTCAAAATCCATATCCATCGGGCGGAGCGTCTTGGCGATAAAATCGACCAGGTCCTTGCGCAAGAATCGCGTCGGGCCAAAGC
Source organism: uncultured Fibrobacter sp. (assembly GCA_946413655.1). Classification (GTDB taxonomy): domain Bacteria; phylum Fibrobacterota; class Fibrobacteria; order Fibrobacterales; family Fibrobacteraceae; genus Fibrobacter. Next base: position 66,698 of record CAMKLO010000007.1, read on the forward strand.
CATGCGGCTGGAACCAGGCAATCACGCGGCCTTCGGTAAAGTCCTGGGCGCTCTTGATGCTCGCGGCAATCTTTGCCGGATTGTGTGCAAAGTCATCGACAAGCGTCACGCCGTTAAACGTTCCGAGAATCTGGTGACGGCGGAACACTCCCGGGAAAGACGCAAGCGCATCGGCACACGTGTGGAGCGAAACACCCGCACGGAGCGCTGCAGCAGTCGCAGCCAAGGCATTTTCCATATTGTGCTTGCCCGGCATCGGGATTTCGAACTTCACAAGTTCGTTGCCATGGCGAACGCGGAACTGGATATGCGTCCCGACGGCCCTAAAGTCAATCCCCTGAACACTCACGTAACTTTCATAACCAAAGTCAAATTCACGACCAGCGCTAAACTTCTTTGCGAGCGGGTGTGCATCGTTCACAATCAAGATGTGACCTGCGCTCAAAACATTCTGACTGAATTTCAAGAAAATTTGTTCGAGTTCCGCAATTTCCTTGTGGTCTTTATCAATGTTCAGAATAACACCGATTTCCGGTTCATAACGAACAAGCGTTCCATCGCTTTCATCAACTTCGGCAACGAGCCACTGCCCCTTGCCACTCACAGCATTGCCAATCTTGCCCTGAGCCTGCAAGTTTACAAGACCTGCACCCGTCATCACGGACGGCTGGAGTCCAGCGTATTCCAAGATGTGGTAAATCATCGCGGTCACGGTCGATTTTCCGCTCGTGCCTGAGACAGCAATCGTGCGGGCTTCTTTCGAAATTTTCGCGAGCATTTCGCTGCGGTGCATCACCGGGACGCCAAGTTCCTTTGCACGCTTCAAATCCGGATTCGTATCTTCAATCGCGGTGCTCACCACGACTGCGGTAAGCCCTTCGACAACGCCGGAACCATCCTGCGCAAAGCACTTGATTCCGCAATCTTCGAGTTGGCTCATGACAAGCGGCTTCTCGGCTTTTCCGTTGAGGAACTCGCCGAACTGGCGGTCGCTACCGCTCACAGCAACGCCCTTGCCCACCAAATACTGCGCGATGGCACTCATGCCCACGCCAGCAACACCGATAAAGAAGTAAGAATTAGTCATTGGTCACTAGTCTTTAGTCAATAGTTATTAGCAATTCGAGACTTTACTGGATTCTTCGACTCCGCTACGCTTCGCTCAGAATGACACCTCTTTCGTCTTTGGACAAGTCCCAAATGCTAGGCTCAGTTATAGGTCTGCAAGCAGCCCTGCAACATTCGCCTTTAGCATTTGTCGTCTGTAGCCACGCAGTGGCGTTCTTTCGTCTATTCCAACAGCTCCGGGTCGATTGTGGGTTCATATCCTGGTTCAACGAAGTCCTCGGGGGCGATTCCCTTGCGGCGAGCAGCCTTCATCTGCTTGATGAGCTTGCGTTCGGCGGCCACTGCACGACGCTTGGCGGCTGTTTGAGCCTTTTCGGCAAGGCGTTCGGCACGGGTCTTGCGGACCTTTACTGGAGCGGCTTCTTCGGGAGAAATGGCAAGCGGTTCATCGTATTCGTCGAAATCATCGTCATCTTCTTCAAAGCGAATCTGCGCATCGAAATCGCGGAAACCTTCGTCTTCGTCATAGACTGGAGCGGACGCCGGGCATTCCTTCTTCAAAAGCTTGAGCACATTTGCAAACGGCTCTTCCATCGGAACCTTGAACGTAAGCTTCTTGTTCGTGCGCGGATGGATGAGCTCAATCTTCACGGCCTGCAAAAGTTGCGCCGGAGCAATTTCAAGAACCTTCTCGGCCACCGGTTTCATCAGAGGCGGCACGCGGTTCAAGCTTTCTTCACGGCCATCGTAAAGCGGATCGCCCACAACCGGATGGCCCGTGTAACGGCAATGCACACGAATCTGGTGCGTACGGCCGGACTCCAGCTGCAATTCCAAAAGCGTTGCAATCGCAAAGAACTGCTTTGCGGTATAATGCGTGCGGCTTTCCTTACCGCCCTTCACCACCGCCATCTTCAGGCGATTCTTCGGGTTGCGGCCAATGGGAGCGTCAATCGTTCCTTCGAGGTCACGCGGGCAGCCCCATACAAGGGCATTGTACGTGCGGTGGAGCGTACGCGTTTCGAGCTGGTGCGCCAAGTGCCTGTGAGCAACATCGTTCTTGGCCACCACCATAAGCCCCGGCGTATCCTTATCCAAGCGGTGCACGATACCTGGACGAAGCGGGCCGTTCACCGTCGAAAGATTTTCCTTGAAGTGATGCAAAAGCGCTGCGGCAAGCGTACCCTTGCTCACGCCACTTCCCGGATGCACCACCAAGTTACGCGGCTTGTTGATGACCACGATATCGTCATCTTCATATACTATATCAAGCGGAATATCTTCAGGTTCAAGCGTCGAAGATTCCTTTTCTATCATCTTTTCGACGACAACAGTCATCCCCGTTTCGACGCGGAAGTTTTTCACGACCTTGCTACCGCCCACCTTGACTTCGCCCGCGTCAATCAGCTTTTGCACATCCGTGCGGGAAACATTTTCCATAACGCCGGCAAGGAACTTGTCGAGACGTTCACCATTATGTTGTTCTTCTACGATGTAATTCATTTTTAGGTATTAGGTGTTAGGTTATAGGGGTTAGGGCTGCGATGCCGCTTTGAGGTGTGAGGTTGTTAACTTTTTTCATGTCATGCCCGCCACCGAGCGGGCATCTCCTCTTCTATTTCATTTTCAAGAAGGAGATTGAGCAAAGCTCATCTCCCCTCGCTTCAGTCATAAAATATACAAGTATATTTTGCGACATTCAGCTCGATGGAGATTCCCGGTCTAAGCCGGGAATGACAGCTATTCCTTTTCTTTAGCATTTTTCTCGGCTTCCTTCTCTTCCTTCATTTGCTTATGCAATTTGCGTAAAATCACAGGCGACAAAATCACGAGGGCAACACCGACAGTCACGAACGAGTCCGCCACGTTGAACGTCGGGAATCGCGTCATGATAAAGTCCGGGAAATCGCAGTCTATAAAATCTACCACCTGCTGCATGCGCATGCGGTCAATGAAGTTTCCGACAGCGCCGCCAATAATCATAACGACGCCCAGGCGGCTCAAGTAATCACGCTTGTCGATGGACTTGTAGAACCACGCAAGTGCAACAGCAGCCACAATCGAAATCAGCAAAAAGAACAGCCACGGCGGCAGGAACGGCATCAGGTCTTGCGGTCTGCTACTGAACGCAGCCCCCTTGTTGAACACAAGCTGGAACCGCACAAGTTCACCAATCACAGGAATCTTCTCATACGTAAAAGCACCGGTCTCATCAGTAAAACGGGACAACGCCCACAACTTTGTCAACTGATCCGCAACAATGCTAAAAACAATCACCGCCACATGAAACGGCCACTTATTATAAAACTTCGTATTATCTTGCATAAAATTCCTTTTTATAGATTGCTTCGCCCCCACTTCGACTACGCTCAGTGACCTTGGGCTCGCAATGACAATGTAGATCCTTTTATCACTGGATCCCCTCCCTAACGGTCGAGGATGACAATCGGTTGGTGAGCTCGGTTAGTGAACCTGTCGAACTATGTCGAACCACTCTCGTCTTTCGTCTCTAGTCTCTCGTCTTTCGTCTAACCACGCCTCTTAATCCTTGCGTATGCTTCATCAATCCACTTGTCCGAATAGAAGTGCATCGACGTTTCCTTGACAATCCGCTTCACCGTGTCGCGGGTGATTTTCACCTTCTTGTCCGAAGTAAACACCGACACGCCATCCCCAATCAAGCGCAAGTTTTCCGCAGCCATAAATAGCGGCCAAAGGCAGAAAAGCCTCGTGCGCATCTTGATGTTCGGAATGAGCTTTGTGTAAGCAATCGCATCGTCCAAATGACGCCAAGCTTTTTCGACAAGTTCCGCAAGCACGGCCCCACACTTCTGAGCGTCCGCGCCATCCTTGAAAAGTTCGCTCGAATGCGCGAATCCATGACGACGGCAAATTTCTTCCGGAATAAAGCACACGCGGCGCCCAGAATCTTCGACACAGTCCTTCACGATATTCACGACCTGCAAGGCAAGCCCAAAACTCACGTCTAGCTTCGAAAGTTCAGCCTCGCGTTCCGCACCAATCAGGCACGTGTCCGCAGAGAAAAGTTTCGTCAAAAGCTTGCCGACAATGCCTGCCACATAGTAGCAGTATTCATCTAGTTCGCCCACATTTTCCAGCGTGAACCAGCCCGACGAAAGCGCAGCCTCCTGACGGAGCGCAAACTTCCCCATGCCGCCGCACATTTCAACCACCACATCGCAAACCGGCTTTTTGTACGCATCCGGGAGCGACTTCAAAAGCGGCACCACAACTTCGGACTTGACGCAAAGATCCTTGTTCGGGTCTTCTGAACCATGCCAGGACTCCGGGAGAGCCGCCACGAACGCGCGGATTTTTTCGGTTTCCAGAGCACCCGTCTTGAACACATCGGCAAACAGCGCAAGCACACGGTCCTTTTCGGTCGCCTTCATGTCCGGGTCATCTTCGACCGTATCGGCAATGCGCAAGTAGAGGTACGCGAGCAAAATACTGCGATGCAGCTTGCCACGCAAAACCTGGATGTTCAGCGCAAACGTGCGCGAAACAAGTTGCAAGGCATCCTCGGCGTACTTCCACGCCGCCTTGCCCTCGAGCATTTCCTCTACCTTGTACGATCCATCCAATTTATCTATCATACTCGTTCAACCAATTCATTAATAACAATCATCAGCTATGGGGTCGGCAGCTTACGCAGCCTCTGGGGTATGGGCTATAGCTCAAAGCGTAGCGAGCCGAAAGGGCGAAGCCCGACCTGACAACCTCATACCTCATCAGTACACCTCAAACATTTCAGGCGGGACCTTCTTTGACCGAGCCATCGCCTTCACGTACTTCCAAAAACGGTGATGCACCTCGGCATTGTGAAGTTTGTGCGCAAAACTCAAACCAGCACGGTCCCTTACATTTTCCTCCGACATCGCAATTCCCTTGCGTTGGATTTCATAATTCACCCAACGGTACTCCAGATAAAAAGCCGACTGGAACAAGTCCGTGAGTTTGAATTCCGTCCTGCGCACCATCAAGTAGGCAAGCCCCAAGAAAACCACTACCGACACAATCCCGTAATTTGCAAACTCGCCAAGCCCATTTTTTTTCAAAAAGCCGACCACCACCACAGCAGTCACCAAAGAAACGAGAAGCGAAAAAATCACATCGCAAAATCTTAAAAAACTCACCCGACTAGGGTTTTTGACATAAGATTCGGAGACATAGGCCCATTTTTGCCCACCATTCACCTTTTTTTTCATAAAGACGACGTAGGAAATGTTCCTGAACCAAAAATGAAGCCCAACCCATAAAAGAACGGGCACCCAAAAACCGTATTGCAAAAAAGCTTCAAAATCCATCATAGTAAAAAATAAAAAAATTGCACAAAATTAAGGACAAAGCCTGCAAAACATAGGCAAAACACAAATGTTAATTTTCATTTACATACAATTGGTTCTTTTTTTTAACTTAATTTTCGGAAAATCTATCAACATCCCAAAGAATTAGCTAAATTATTACACCTACTTGTTGATAGATTTTGAACCAGAACGGACGAGGATTGAAGATGCAGGTTGAATGGGAAAGATGTTTGAACTACCTCCACGGGATGCTGTCGGACACGGTATTCAAGACATATTTTGCACAGACCAAACTTGTAAGCCAGACCCCCGGGCACGCCGTTATCGCAGTGCCGCCCGGACTTGATGTCAAAGTTTATTCCGCCTACAAAGACCTTATCCGCCTCGCCTGGAAAGACGTATCGCACGACGACTCCCCAGTCGAATTCGAATTCCAGCCGCAGGATGTCTATCAGCCTCACGCAAACTCCACAGAAAACTCTTTCCGCGAATTTATCAAGCCGAGCGTTCCGCTCTCCGGCAGTTTCCGTTTCGAAAACTTCGTCCCCGGCGACAAGGCCCAGCTCGCATTCAACGCAGCACTCGCCGTAGCAAGGAATCCGGACGGAACGCAGTACAACCCGCTGTTTATATATGGTTCTTCCGGTCTCGGAAAAACGCACTTGCTCCAGTCCATCGGCAACTACATCCTCGAAGAAGACCCGACCAAGCGCGTGATTTACCTCACATCCGAAGATTTCTCGCAGCAGTACATGAAGTGCCTGCAAGAAAAACGCATCTCCGAAATGTCCGACTTCTACCGCAACGAAGTCGATATTCTCCTCATCGACGATATCCAGAACTGGACAGGCAAGTACGAAACGCAAAATGAATTTTTCTTGATTTTTAATGCACTGCACCAGGCCGGCAAGCAAATCGTACTTACCTCCGATGCTCCCGCCGCCGAAGTCAAGAACCTTTCCGACCGCCTCGTGAGCCGTTTTTCGTGGGGTCTCACCGTCGATATCCAGCCGCCTGACGTGGAAACGCGCGAAGCCATCCTCCACAAGAAGGCCGAAGAACGCCACCTCGAAATCAGCGACGACGTTATCCGTTACCTTGCTGAAAATATTGCAAGCAACGTACGCTGCCTCGAAAGCGCCATCATCAAGCTCACGCTCCAGTCGAGCCTCATGAGCCACGACATCGACATGAACATCGCACAGAAAGTCGTCACCGAAATCGCACCGACACTCCGCCGCCGCGTAAGCCTTGACGCCGTGCTCCATGCCGTATCGCAGCACTACGAAGTTCCCGAGACAAAGCTCATCGAACCGGGCCGAGGCACCAAGGAAATCTCGAAGGCAAGGCAAGTCGCCATGTTCCTCATGCGCGAACTCTCCCCCATCAGCCTGCAGAGCATCGGCTCGCGCTTTGGCGGCAAGGACCACTCCACCGTCGTTCACGCCATCAAGAGCGTCAAGAAAGAGATGGAAACCGACCCGAGTTTTGCACGCTTAATTGAAAGTTTGAAGAACGCTATACATGATTAGGATTTAGTCTAAATTTTAAGGGATAGGGGCTAGAACGGCAACACGTTCAAATAAAGGGGAATTATGTTACAGATAAAAAAGAATAGATCTATTCTTGCGGCATTTATTTTCTGTGCGCAGGTGTTTCTGGCATGTACCGAATCAAATCCGCCATTTCCGGCAGAAGCGATTGCAGAATCCAAGCCAATACAGGAAGAGACTACAAAGCCCGATTCTACACAAAAAGAGACTGCAACTCCCGACTCAACCATCAAAGAGACGACAAACCCCGATTCCTCAGCAAAAGAGGCAACAAAACCCGATTCCACAACAGAGGGTTCAACAAAACGCTTTTCAGGTTTTGACGAGGAGAACGTACTCCACACCTACATTTCGGCAGACGATTCAGGCCATCTCTATTCCGGCAGGCTATACCTGGACTTTCCGGCGGATTCCTTCCTGACCAAATTCGAACTCGGCGATATTGTGACTGTGGCGATAAACGGTTACGACACCCTTGAAATGCCGGTAGCGGAATCCTCTGGTGACGTGCCCATCGCATGGTTCGTGCTTTCGGCAATAAGCGGTTCCGACAACCTGCTTTTGGCCATGCATAACGGGGAGTTGGCAGATGTCATTGGAATCTCCGACGCAAAGACTCCCATAGAAGTCGTAGTGTCCATGAAAGAGAAGGGCGGCTTTAAGTTTGGCCTCGAAATGCGCAACGTCCAGTACTTGGACGTTTACGTAGAAAATTATCCGACACTTTCCATTGAAGAGTTCGCAAACTTCCGAGTAGTCCACACCACAGGCATGGGGAAAAACAAACTCTACCGTTCCTCCAGCCCCATCGATCCCTGCCTCGGACGCAATCTCAAAGCAGATTCTCTCGCGAAAGAAGCGGGCATCGCCACGTTTATCAACCTCGCGGATGCAGAAGAATACGCCATAGCCTTCAACGGATTCGACAGTTCCTATTACGCATCGCAGAATGCCCTCTTTTTGGCATTGCCTGTAGAATTCTTTTCGAAGCCCTTCGAGGAGGGACTTGCAAAAGGGTTCCGCTACATGATCGAGCACGAAGGGCCGTACCTGATACACTGCACCTACGGAATGGACCGTACCGGCTTTACAATCGCCATACTGGAAGCGCTGATGGGAGCAACGACCGAAGAAATCCAAGCCGATTACGCAAAGACATTCAGCAACTACTACTACGTCACCGATGGCAAGCAAATTATTTTGAACGAGCAACAGGTGGACTTTTTCAAAGCCGTTGTTCTAAGAAATCTAAAGGCCGTCTATCGCGCCGAGGGTGTCAACATCCCCGACACAGACAATATTGACTGGGCCACCGCCACAGCGAAATACCTGGAGAAATTCGGATTGACCCCAGAAGAAATTTCTGCACTGAAAGAAAAGTTAAAGTAAACAGACAAATAAATTAATTCAAATAAGGTCTATTTTCTAACCAACGTAATTACAGCACCGATGTGTTTGCTGTTTAGCGAGATATCGTCATCGTCCTGCTCACGGTTCGCATCGACACGGAAGCCATCAACCGACTTCGTATCGCCAGCAGAACCGCCCGCCAGCTTTATACAAAAGCCCACGTAATAACGTTCAGAAATTTTCCAAAGTTTCCCTAATTCAAATTCAAAAACACTTATTTCATTCGTATAGTGCATTCCATATTTTTGCCAAGATTTCGTATTACCATTTAGGAACACGCCCTTAACCATTGCCCCGATAAAAATGCCATTGAAGGGATTCTGTTCATTTATACTGGGGTACCACTTGATGCCAAGACCCCAATAGGATCTAAAGCGGACATCATCCTCAAAAAATTCATCTTCGTCGTGCGAATATACTTTATAGCGATATTCCCCAATAGACCAGAAACAACCTAAATTCAAAAACAAGGCGACTCTTTTAAAAAGGAGGAACCCCACCTTTGAATCCAGCAAAGGGCCACCACCTTCAAACGAATAAATATCGTAATAAAGGTCCTTATCATAGACCATTTCATCACGTTCTAAATCGTGATAATAGTTTGTCTTCGATTTCGTCTTGTAATCCGAAACAGAGTACATACCACCCGCAGAAAGTTCAAAATAAAAACGTGTATTTTGAATAATCTTCCGATCTAGCGGAGAAAGCTCAAACCAGCCCGCTACAGAGTACGCCACTAAGCAAAAAATCAAAACGGCAACACGCTTCATCATTCCTCCTTAACATTGAGGACAGCGTAGTTCACAAGCTTACCGCAAGAAGTATCTTCGGGAGCAAGGAATGTTTCAAGCGTGTAATCGCCGCTGACCTTTCGTTCGTCGAATTCGGCCATATAAATTCTGACATCATCAGCAAAGCCATGGGAATCCGTCTTTGTTTTGACAGTATAAGTAGGTAGCTCGATTTTCTTGTCATTACAGAAGAACGTGATAGCGATTGTCAAATCACAGTTCTTATCAGCGCGGTCCTTACCACCGCAAAATTCCTCATAAGAATAACTAGCTTCCTCGCCATATTCGGACGAACGGCAGTATTCAGAAACTATCAGCGAGTCATTGCTGTAGACGCGCATTTCCAACGAATCTACGTTAATCGGTTTGAGCGCTTTGACATACCCCGGTTTGTAATCATAATCTTCTTCAAGGTGACAGAACAAACAACAACTACACAGCCATACATAGGCAAGCATACAAAGTTTTCTAAACACTTTCATACCCCTAAATATAAACTAAAACAACGAAAAAGCCCCGGATTATTTTATCCGAGGCAATTTTCTTTTACATGTCATTCCGGCCTCCGAGCCGGAACCACCGTTTACTGCCTACTTGTTTACAGGCAGTGTGCGCGCAAATCTTCGTCGCTGAGCGTGCTGAGGTATGCAGGCGGCACGTCGAGAACGGTGAAGCAACCGGTCTGGCCGTTAGCCTTCATGCGGAGAGCGGCGCGGGCGTAGGCCACGAGAACGCTCGTCGTGAATTCCGGGTTGGAATCGAGCTTCAGGCTGTATTCGATCACGTGGGTGTGTTCCTTGTTCATGCCGGTCTTGCCGGTACGAATCACGAAACCGCCGTGAGCGAGGCCGCTGTGGTTCTTGTTGAATTCTTCTTCGCTGATGAAGTTCACCGTGGTGTCGTATTCGTCGAAGTAGTTCGGCATCGTCTTGATGGCGTTTTCGATGTATGCCTTGTCGGCACCTTCTTCGGCAACCACGTAAACGAGACGAGTGTGCTTCTGGCGAGTGGTGAGTTCCGGCATGGAACCGCTACGCACGGCTTCGAGAGCAGATTCCACCGGGCAGGTGTACTGCTTGGCGTTCTTCACGCCCTTGATACGGCGGACAGCGTCGCTGTGGCCCTGGGAAACGCCCTTGCCCCAGAACGTGTAGTCCTTGCCTTCCGGAAGAATGGACTGGGCATAAACACGGTTCAGGCTGAACATGCCCGGGTCCCAACCAACGGAAATCATCGCGATCTTGCCGGCGGCCTTGGCGGCAGCGTCAACAGCAGCGAAGTGTTGCGGAATCTTGGCGTGCGTGTCAAAGGAGTCGATCACGTTGAACATGGCGGCATACTTCGGAGTAAGCACCGGCAGGTCCGTAGCGGAACCGCCACAGATGATGAGCAGGTCCACCTTGTCCTTCCAGGCTTCCATTTCAGAAACGTTCAGCACCGGAACGCCAGCCGTCTGGATCTTAACCGTAGCGGGGTCACGACGTGTGAAAACAGCGACGAGTTCCATATCCGGAGCCTGCTTCACGGCGCATTCCACACCGCGACCGAGGTTACCGTAACCGAGAATAGCAATCTTTGCCATAACAATATCCTTGTTAAAAATTTTTGCGGATGAAAATATAGGAAAGTCGGAAGTTGGAAGTCGGAAGTAGGAAGTGAATTTCATGTAAAATTTATAGGGAGTAAGGGGGGAAGGCTGGACTTTCACTTCGTTCAAGTCCCAACTGTTCGGCTCGATCATAGTCTTGCAAGCAAGACTACGACACTCGCCTTTTTCAGTTGTCCCCCTGGCTTCCATCGTCAGTCTCCGTGACAAAGGTCCCTGAGTGGCACACTGAGCTTGCCGAAGTGCCTGCCGAAGGGCCGCCACCCCTTCGAACGGGCCCTCAAACGCCGGCCCGTAACGCCCCAGCTTTCTTACTCTTCGAAATTAACCCTTGCCGACGAGATGATTTTTTCACAAAGGGTCGAATCAGAATCTTTTGGGTAGTACCCAAATTCAGCATAAGTTATAAACTTGTCTCCATAACGATCTCTTGTTCTAGCCGCAAGAATAACGACAACCTTTCTCTTATTTGACTCAATTAAATCGAATCGGCCAGCTTCCGTGAATACATTATCTTTTTTAGGATCGGCTAGTACTTTACTTGAATTTGGAGTTCTAGGTCCAGTAAAAAAACGAAGAACTTTTTTACTATTTTGGTCAATTACCCACCTATAATGTTCAAATTTCGCATTGCTGTCCTCTATACCATAATTTTGAGGCAATTGAAATTTCAGTCTTTTATACTTATAAATATTTTGTTCCTCGCAATCGCAGCCGAATAAAAAGACACATAGTATTAAAAGCAAAAATCTAAACATTTTGAACCTTATTTTTTTCCACTGCCGCCACAACTATTCTCCCCAGAACAAACTTCTTCAGCATAAAAAACCTCATCCCTAAATATAACCCAAACCCCGCCCCAAAACAACCACCCCGTGACCAAGCACTCCGCATAGGCCCAATTTTGTCATAATATGACATGACAATAAATTTATTTTTTTCAGCAGACACTAAACCACAAACCCCGCTTTTTACTACAACGCTCATATACGTTTTGGTGAATTTCAAGAAGTTTTCAAAATGTATTGCTTTTGTGCGCACAAAAATGCATATTAAGTGACATGAACAAGACTGCAAATTTATACGCTCGCATAGAGCCCGATGTTAAGGAACAAGCCGAAAACGTCCTGGAAACCCTCGGCATATCCGTTTCCAGCGCCATCAACATGTTCTACAAGCAGATTATTCTGCAACAGGGTATTCCCTTTGACGTGAAAATACCCAAGGCTCCCGAAAACTCCGCCAAATGGTCTAAAGAGCGCCTCGATGCGGAACTCGAGAAGGGCTACAATGACATGCTGAAAGGTCGCACCCGCCCAGCCGCGATGGTCCTTTCCGATGTCAAGAAAAAATACAAAGAATTGTCAAAATGCAAAAAGGCTTAGATGACGCTCGCAATGGCCGCGTCACGCCCCTGGACGACGCTTTCGCAGAACTCAAGCAGCGCTTCGTATAATGGAAGGAACACCGGAGAATACAAGAGAATGCTTCACGTGATTGGCGCGAAATATATTGGCGATTATAGGATATCCGTTGAATTCAACGACGGATGCCGTTTTGTCGCTAATTTTGAAAGTGTCATCAAGTCAGACCATCGTACAACAACTTACAGATATCAACATTTTTAAAGATTTCACGCTGCAAGCGCACACGATTACATGGTCGAACGGCGTCGATTTCGCCCCCGAATTCATCAAAGGATTGATGTAATCATCAAACGTCTTCGTAATGTCCTTTGCACGAAAGGATGTCGATGAATTCGCCGTTGATACGATAGATTAGCCGATTTGCGTCGTCGATTCTGCGGCTCCAGAATCCGCTGAGGTTGCCCTTCAATGCTTCGGGTTTTCCAATGCCTTCAAAATTGCTGCGTTCAATGATCTTTACAAGTTGATTTACCCGTTTAAGAGTTTTCTTGTCTTGTGCTTGCCAATAGAGGTAATCATCCCAAGCTTTATCGGACCAAATTTTCTTCATTAATCATCCACCTCGATGAGTTCGTGTTCGACACCCTTCCCGGCGTTGAGCTGTTCGATGCCTTTCTTGAGGGCTTCGATATCGCCAGCGTTGTAGCGGGGGGTGGGTTCGCGGACTTCAAAGGGGATGCGGCGCTCGTTGATGACATTTTTCACGAACATGTAAATGGCGGCAGAAGTGGACAGCCCTACATTGCTGCAGAACTTGTCAAAGCTTTCTTTGTCCTTGCTGTCGATGCGTGCGGATATCGTTGCCTGTGCCATATAATGCTCCTTTGTTACCTTACAAATATACATTTATTGACTGCAAAATGCAAGAAATTTTAATAAATATAATGCAAAATTAATTAATATTCTGCAAACTGCATAAAATTGCATTAAATTTTGACAATAAAAAACCGACCATCGTTACGAAAGGTCGGGATGATCAACAAGGGAGATTCCCCCCATTCGTCCACAAAGTGGATAACTCAACTAGGGCAACAAGTTGCCAAGTTTCGTATAGCGGGGATGACAGGAGGAGGCAATCTTATTCTCGAGTTTGCAATTTCAGTGTCTTGCCGGCATTAACAATTTCTAGCGACAAAACGCTTA
>CAMKLO010000008.1 GCA_946413655.1 uncultured Fibrobacter sp.
ACAAGCTCCCGCACGACCACCACGAACTCATCGCCATGATTGCCCCGCGTGCGGTGATTGCGCTCGGTAACCCCGGTTACGAATGGCTGGGCGACGAGTCGGGCTACAAGTCCATGATGGCGGCGACCGAAGTGTGGAAGGCCATGGGTATCGAAGACCGTATCGGTTTTGATTTTACTGGTGGCCATGAGCACTGCCAGGCTGCTTCGAGCCAGACCAAGTCTGTGACGGCGTTCGTGGACAAGTTCCTGCGCAACAAGGACGCGAATACCGATATCCACGTGAAGCCCACGAACGGCAAGGGATTCAAGATTGACAACTATGGCGACTGGATTGACTGGGAAACGCCGAATCTCCCATATACCGCTTCGAATCCCGATACGGCCAAGAAGGATACGACGGTTGCCGATACTTCGAAGAAAGATTCTGTTGTTAAAGGCGATTCGACAACATATTGTGGCGATATGCGTTTGGCGATGCCCGATATCGGCGTACGTATGGTTCAGGGACGTCTGGAAATCTCCGGGGCTCCATCGGGAGCACGTGTGAAACTTTATGATGTCAACGGTATGCTGGTTGGCAAACTTGGCGCCACGGGTGGCATCCTTCCGGTGCGCGCGAAGGGCAGACTAGTTATCATTATTGAAAATGACACGGGAATGCGGCTTGCAACTAGAGTAATCAATAACGTCGGATTCTAGCGAAAGGCTATTTTTCTGTCAAGATGTCGTGCGGAAACGCGCGGCATTTGTTGTATCTGTTTTGCAGATGCTAAATTTATAGGCGTATGCCCATTTTGTCTGCACAGAATATTTTACTTCGTTTTGGCGGCCCGCCGCTTTTGGATAACGTCTCGTTCGATATCGAGGCTGGTGACCGCATTTGCCTTGTCGGGCGTAACGGCGAAGGCAAGAGTACTCTTTTGAAAGTGTTGACCGGCGAGATGGAGACGAATTCCGGCGAAATTGTGAAGAAGTCGGGTCTCAAAGTGGCCCGCATGATTCAGGAAATCCCGACGCATTTTGACGGGACCGTGCGTGACATTGTGATGGGTCGTGTGTCCGTGGTGAGCGGCGGTTCCGTGATTTCGAAAAAAAGTTTGGACGATGGGGCGCATAATGCGACTGCCGAGGCGATTCTCGGCAAGACGGGGATTGATCCGGATGCACCTTACGACAGCTTGAGCGGCGGACAGAAACGCCGTGTGCTTTTTGCACGTGCCGTAGCCGAAGACCCGGATTTGCTGTTGCTCGATGAACCGACGAACCATCTAGATATTCCGGCTATCCAGTGGCTGGAGGGAATTGTTTCGCGCTTGAATTGTGCGGTGATGTTCGTGAGCCATGACCGTGCGTTTGTCCGCCGTACGGCGACCCGTATTTTTGAACTTGATCGTGGCCGCGTCCGCAGCTGGGATTTCCCCTACGACAAGTTTGTTCAGTTTAGGGATCAGGCGCTCGTTGAAGAAGAAAAGGCGAACCAGCTTTTCGACAAACGTTTGGCCGAAGAAGAAGTCTGGATCCGCAAGGGCATCCAGGCCCGCCGTACGCGCAACGAGGGGCGAGTCCGCGCCCTCATCAAGATGCGCGAAGAACGCGCGGCCCGCCGCTCCCGTACAGGCAATGTGAACATGCAGATTACGGAAGCCGACCGTTCCGGGCGCCTCGTTGCGCGCCTGACGGACGTGTCTTATTCGTATGACGGGAGCCCGCTTATTAGCGGCCTTTCGACAGAAATTAGCCGTGGCGACCGCATCGGCATTGTGGGGCCGAATGGCTCCGGCAAGACGACGCTATTGCGCTTGATTCTTGGTGAACTCCAGCCGGATTCGGGCTCTGTGCGTTTGGGCAGCAATTTGCATATCGCGTATTTTGACCAAATGCGCACCCGCCTGCGCGAAGACAAATCGCTTATCGAGAACATCGGTGACGGACAAGCTTACATTACCTTGAACGGCGTCAAGCGCCATGTGTTAAGTTATTTGCAGGACTTCCTGTTTTCTGCCGATCGCGCCCGCGGCCCGATTAGCGCGCTTAGCGGCGGGGAACGCAACCGACTCTTGCTCGCGTGCCTCTTTAGCCACCCGAGCAACGTCTTGGTGCTTGACGAACCGACGAACGATTTGGACATGGAAACGCTCGACCTCCTTGCCGAACTCCTCGCGGATTACAACGGCACCGTCCTGACGGTCAGTCATGACCGTGCCTTCCTCGATTCTGTGGCGACAGGCATCCTCGCTATCGAAGAGAACGGGCAAGTTTTCGAGGCGGTCGGCGGCTACTCCGATTACGAGGCGAACAAGAAAATTCGCGACAAGGAAGCCGCTAACGCCGCCCGCATCGCTGCCGAAAAAGAAGCCGAAAAGCAGGCCCGCTCCAATCCGGGCATAGGCGCCGCCTCTGCGGCCCCCACGCCCGGCAGAAAGAAAAAGCGCAGCTACAACGAGGAACGCGAATATGCTGCCCTGCCCGAAAAAATTGAAAATTTGGAACAGGAAATCGCTGGTTTCCAGATGGAACTTTCAAAGCCCGAAGTCTATACAAACGCCTCTCTTATCGTCGAATTACAGAAAAAAATTGCCGATGACGAGGGTTTGCTTGAAAAATTATACGAAAGATTCGAAATTTTGGACAATTTAGGCTAATTTTTTTTCTATTCCTCGTGACATAAGTGCAAATCTATTATAGATTTATCTTGATGGATTATTGAGATATGATGGAGGAATTGAAAATGAAGTCGTTATCTTTGTCAATTTTGATGGTTTTGGCTGGCACGGTATCGAGTTTCGCCGGTGCGTCGGTTTGGAGTTTTGATAAGCAAAGAGGCAATGACGTTCAGCCTGCTTATTGGTATAGCTATCAGGATTCCACGACACAGACATATGGTGTACTTAAGGACCTTGCAGATGGCTATAAGGAGTTCTCGGCAACGCTGAACTTGAATTTGGGAGCAGGCAAGACTAGTGCCACGGGTTTTGGCATAGCATGGAAGCAGACCAACAGACAGGATGTGCCTATAGATCTTTCCTCGTACGAAGGCCTTTGCCTCACGTACAAGGCGACTAATCCGTTCCGTGTTGATTTTAAGCAATCCTCTGTCACGGATTACAACTTTTATGGCGTAGTTTTACAGGCTAAAGACGAATTTACATCGTCGTTCATCGATTTCAAAAATCTTGCCCAGGAAGTTGGCTGGGGAAAAACGGTCGATTTGGATCTTACCCAGCAGTTGGGTGTTCAGATGAACTACAAGACCGGTATTGCCGAAGCTGTTGATGGCGCCGATAAAAACAAGAATGTGATTACGATTAAAGCGATTTCTCTTGGCGAGTGTGAATCTTCAGTAGTGGTTGCAGATACCAGTTTCAAGATTCTTGAACCATACGACAAGGTTCAGTCCGTGACTCTCAAGGCGAAGGATTCGTTAAAGGTTGTCCTTTCTAAGGTCTTTTCTGTTGGTGTAGGTGAATCATTGACGATTACGTCGGCAACAACGCCGACGGGTTTGTTGACGAAGGTTAAGCCTACTGGTGCGGTGACGCTGAGCGATACTCTTGTGTATGTTCCTGCATCGGTTGATAAGGATACGTCCGCCACTCTTATAATTTTCGGTGTGAAGGGTACGGAATCGAAATCGGTCCAGATAAACGTTAACATAACCCCCGATACTTCTACGGTGGTTGGTCCTGTTTGCCCGGGTGATCCTAGCTGCCCGGACAATCCTCCTCCTCCTGAGAACCACCCCACGAAGGTACTTGCTCCTTACGATACTGGAGCCGTTGTCCTGGATACAATACCCGAATCGGATACATTGTGGATTCCTCTTGCAAAGCTGTTTGCTGACGAGGATAACGACAAGCTCATGTTTGTTGTTGAAACATCGGCTCCGTTGATGAAAAACTTGACTCCTTTGGACAAGGTGACTTTGAAAGATTCGCTGGCTCTTATTCCGGTGAATGTCAAGAAGGATACATCTCTTATTGTGGCTATCTCTGCTACAGATACAAAGTCTGATTTGGTCAAGGTAAGCTTTATCGTTTCCATCAAGGATTTGAGCCGTCCTCCGGTTGCTGTTGACATTGAATATGAAACTAACGAAGATGAAATCTTTATAGTTAGTGGTGATAAGACCATCGGGAAAAAGGCTAGTGATCCGGATGGCGATGATTTCATCGTTGTCCTCATTGACTCGACCAAGTATGGCAATTTGACCCAGTTCTCTACTCTCGGTTCGTTTAACTATAAGCCGGAACAGAATTTCCATGGCGACGACACTTTGACCTACATTCTTGTTGAAACGGCAAATCATAACGTCAGGAGCCAGAAGGCTACAGTGGTTATCCACGTGAAACCAGTCAATGACCCGCCGGGATTTGTTGTTGTCGATAGCACGTTCCTCAAGGATACGTTGGCTCTTGACATGGACTTTGACGAAGACACGGTGAAACAAATCAAGATTCCTACGAAATCGCTTGTCTTCGGTGACCAAGAAGTTAATGAAGGCTCGCAGAAATTTATTTATGGTGCGGTTGGCGAGAAGATTGTCGCTGCCGTTGATAGTGTCACTGCGAACTTCTACTTTATCTCGGTAAAGCCTGTGACTGGCGCTACTGGTCTTGCAACAATCTTCTTCTATGCTTCGGATGGAATTGATTCCGTAGGTGTGAAAATAGGGGTGAAGCTCATCTCTCCGAAGGATGTTGCGCAGGCGATGAATGACGAATACACGGCGTTTAACGATACGGTTCTTACTGTAAGTGCGAAGGACGGTGTCCTTGCTAATGACAAATATCCTGAAGGCATGACGAAGGGAATGACTGCCGAACTCGCCCAGAAGCCAAGCCATGGTACGCTTACTTTCAATAAGGATGGTAGCTTTACGTACAAGCCGAACGAGGGCTTTGAAGACGTTGATCGCTTTGGTTACTACTGCGTCATCAACGAGACGAAGTCCAAGGCGGCGATTGTTACGATTAAAGTCGAAAAGCGAAACCAGCTCCCGACGGTCGTTGTCAATCCTGCGACATTGGATACGACCGTTTCGGAAGACTTCCCGTCTTCGAAGGCTTTGAAGTATCCGAGGTCCGTGATTGCGTCCTGGTTCAAGGATCCTGAAGGGGATTCGCTCACATTCACGGCTAAGAGCAAGGACGGAAAGCTCAAGGTTGAAGTTACGGACAAGGGAATTCTCGAAATCAACTCTGTTCTTGATTCTACAGGCAAGTCTTATGTGGTCGTGACTGCGACGGACAAGAAGTCCAGTTCCAAGAGCTTCGAGTTCTGCGTGACGATTACGGCGGTGAACGACAAGCCTGTGGCATTGCGTCGCGATACGGTTTATGTGAAAGACAAGTCGGGCTGGAAGGTCAAGTGGGATCTTGACACTCTTGTCCGTGATGTCGATGGAGATGAACTGACGTTTACGCCGAACGAGACAAGCGCCTTGAAGAAATATATGACGATTTCTATGAAAGGTTCTGTGCTGACTGCGACCGCTGTCGATGGTGTCAAGTTCAAGGAAGGCCAGATGTTTGCTCTCGGTGTTACGGCTTCCGACCCGAGCAATGCGAACGTGACGATTCCTTTGTACGTTGTCATTGGAACGAAGACTGGTTTGATGCCGCAGCTTGCAAAGCCGAAGAACAACTGGCAGAACGCCGTGATGGCAAAGCGCGGAACGGTTAGGATGATGGATATGCAGGGTCGTGTAATCTGGAATGCAAAACTTCCGGTGAACCCGGCTGAAGTGATGAACGCTTCTGCACAGGTCCAGGGCCGCAAGCTCCTCCGCGTCAACAACCAGACATGGACGATAAAGTAGTAGGCAGTAGACGGTAGGAAGTAGACAGTTTTACTCTCCTGCCGTTGAATGTGTCATCCTGAGTCCCGGAACAAGTCCGGGATAAACGAAGTCGAAGGATCCAGCTAAATTCAAAAAGAAGGGCTCCGCGAATGCGGAGCCTTCTTTCGTCTATAGCCCGCTTTGCGGGCGTTCTTTCGTCTTTCGTCTAACGCACCAGTGCTTCTGTATCGAGGGCGATGAGCAGTTCTTCGTTTGTTGCAACGACGATTGCCTTCGGCGTGCCGTCCTTCGTGATGAGGTGGTTGGATTCCTTGCCGCTCTTGAGGTTGCGTTCTTCGTCAACTTGGTAACCGAGAATCTTTAAGTTGTCCAAAGCCTGCTTGCGGACGTAGAAACTGTTTTCGCCGATGCCGCCGGTAAAGACGATGGCATCGATACGCGGGAGCGCCATAGCGAGGCCGCCGATTTCGCGAGTGAGGCGGTAGCAGAAAACGTCGAGAGCGATTTGAGCCTGCTTGTTGCCTTCGCTTGCAGCCTGCGTGAGCGTACGCATGTCGTTCGAAAGGCCGGAGAGGCCGAGCAAGCCGGATTCCTTATTCACAAGGTGGTCGAGCTGATCGATAGTGCCGTATTCCTTGCCGTACTTCTTTGCGATGTAGAAGAGGATTGCCGGGTCGAGGCTACCGGAACGGGTTCCCATGATAAGACCTTCGAGCGGGGTGAAACCCATAGTGGTATCGACGCACTGGCCGTTCAAAATCGCGGAGCAGCTGGAGCCGTTGCCGAGGTGGGCCGTGATGAGGCAAGTTTCTTCGGGCTTGGTGCCGAGAACGTTGCAGGCTTCGGCAGTCACAAAGCGGTGGCTTGTGCCGTGGGCGCCGTAACGGCGGATGCCGTCCTTTTCATAGAACTTGTACGGAATACCGTAGAGGTAAGCCTTCTGCGGCATCGTCTGGTGGAAAGCTGTATCGAACACGGCAACCTGCGGGAGGCCCGGGAAGAACTTTGTGGCGCATTCCATGCCCGTTGCGTGAGCTGGTTCGTGGAGCGGGGCAAAGAGCGTGATGCTGCGGATGTAGTCGATGACTTCTTGTGTGACCTTCTCACTCTTGATGTACTTACCGCCATGCACAACGCGGTGGCCGATAGCTTCAATCGTGCCTGTGAGTTTCTGGGCGTCGAGGAATTTCTTGACCTGGTCAACAGCTTCGGCATGCGTGGGGCAATCGAAGTTGAAGTCGATTTTGCCTTCGGGGCCTTTTGCCTTGGTGTGGCCGTTGACGCCGATGTTTTCGACGAGGCCGCTTGCGATGGATTCTTTAGTCTTGGTGTCGATGACGGCGAACTTGACCGAGGAACTGCCGCAGTTTAAAACGAGTACGCGCATTTTAGTAGTCAGTGGTTAGTGGTTAGTGATTAAGGTTGCATTCGGCACAGTTGGCAGGCCCCGATAGAAGCGTCATTCTGAGGCGTAGCCGAAGAATCCAGTCATTTCCTTTATTAAATGTTTGGATCCTTCACTGTCGTTCAGGATGACGAAGTGTGGAGCAGACCTGTTGCTTGCCACCTATTACATTTAAATAATAGTATTTTGATGTGTTATTGGCTTTGGTGAAAATTTCTAAATTCGTTTCCATGCTCAATAAGATTTCTGAATTTGACAATCGCGTTTCGGTTTATTGGACGAATCGGCATTTTTCCGCGAAGACGACGAAGTTCCTCAAGTTCTACGTGCGTCTTGGCGATGGCTATATTTGGGCTTTGTTCATTGCGTTTTTGATTTGGAAAATCGGTTGGGAAAATTTCTTACCGATTCTTTGGCAGGCGCTTGTTTCGCTTGTTATGAGTCTTGTGATTTACGAAGGTGTCAAGCTCAGCACCAAGCGTCCACGTCCGTTTGCCGCGAATCCGCAAATCAAGGCGGAAGTGCCGCCGCTGGACAAGTACAGTTTCCCGTCGGGCCATACGATGAACAACTTGGCTGTCGCTAGTACGGTATTCTTTATCGTTCCGCAGTACGGCTGGATTATGATGCTGTTGCCGCTCACGTGGGGACTTTTGCGTGTGTATTTCGGCGTGCACTGGCTGACGGATGTGCTGTGCGGATTTGCGCTTGGCGTCGTAAGCTTTGCATTTGGGCATGCCTTGTGGATTCCCATTTCTGCCGCAATTGGTGCCTAATTGTCATTCCCGCCTGATTCTTGTCATTCCGGCCTCCGAGCCGGACATCCTTCAAGGTGAGTGTCGCGACAGGCTGCTTGCAGACTGTCATGACCGAGCCGCTGAGGATGGGGCGAAAGCCCAATCACCTTTACTAACCAATGACCATTGACTAATGACTAACGACTTTGTACAATTTTCCGACTTTTTTGCCCAGGTTGACTGGAACTCTAGAATTTATTTGCTTTTGCGCCATGCCGAACGTAATCACATTACGCCCGGCGATAAGGACTTTGGTGCTCATGTCGGGCTTACGGAACGTGGGCGCCGTCAGGCAGTAGCGCTTGGGCGGATGATTCCGGCGATTGGCGATGCGGTGTATTTTTCTAGCCCGGTGGGGCGTTGTGTGGAAACAGCGCAGTGCATTGGTGAAGGACGCAAACTTGCGGGCTTTGGGAACTTTGCGATTCCTGGAACTACGCAGGGTGTTGCCACGGGTGCTTCAGTAAATGTCACGCCGCTTGACGCTCTCGGTGATTTCTTTGTTCGTGATGTGCCTGCATACGAGCAGACTTTGCGAGAAGGCTTTTACGAAGGCATTTGCAAGTGGCTGGATTCAGGCGAGCATGATGCTTTTTGGCCGTTTCACGAGCGTGCGGAACAGATGCGTGAAATGATGTTTGAAAAAGCGCAATCACGATTCAATATCTTTGTGACGCACGACGCGTGGATTGTGCCGTGTCTATCGCATTTTTGCAATTTAAAATTTGAACCGAAATGCTGGATGAACTTCTTGACGGGGCTTGCTTTTGAGGTGCCCGAAAAAGGCAATGTGAAAGTAACTCCCGTGACCGCCATGGAAACGGGCTGGCTGCATTTCTAAAAATCATTCAAATTAATGCTAGTTAAGAGTTCTAAGTTACTAGTTACTAGAGAATTTCATATCAAGAATTTTAGTAACTACCAGCTAGTATCTAGTAACTGTGCCGAAGGCACTTAGTAACTATTAACTAGTAACTTCTATCTAAAAAATTATACATTAACAGTATGATGCAGTCGAATTGTTATCGCCGTATTTTTGTGCTTGGCTCTGGTTTCAGCAAGTCTTTTTCACCGCAGATGCCCACGCTCCGCGACTTGAACGAACTTATCCCTTTTGGAATTCCGGATGAGTTTCCGCATTTTCGCGATTACTGCAAGCGTTTTTTGACGCTTTGCAACGGCGATAGCGATTACCTCGGCATCGAGCCTTTGGCAACGTCCATTCTCTCGGCGCAGATTTTTCCGGGCGAGCGGGAACGCCTTTACCATGCGTCGTTGCGCTTTGAGCTTTTGCGCTTTATCGCAAGCGTTATCCGTAGCGACAACGTGTTAGACGCGTCGTCGTCGGCGATTCTCAAACAGTTCCTCGTTTCGTGCGAAAATGATTCCGCATCAGGCTCTCGCGAAACGCTTCTGCTCTCGTTCAATTACGACACGCTGATTGAAACGGCAATTGCAAATGATAAAGAACTTTGCGAACAAGTTTCCGTCGATTATGGCGTAAAAATTGACCCTGCCGACCGCTCGGCAAAGCGCGGCAAGAAAACCCGGACGATTGACCTTATCAAATTGCACGGCTCGCTCAACTGGTTCCCCGTCAAGGGTGCAAGCGACGAACTCGACTTGAAAAACGTCTGCGAGGTCGAGCCGCAAGACCGCAGTTTCCCGATTTACTGCGAGGATACTCCGATATTCATTCCGATGGCGCATGCCAAGGAATCCTTCTTGCGCGGGAGCCTTTTCAACTTGCTATGGTCTAAGGCCGATTACTATCTGAAAAATGCCGAAGAGATTTACTTTATCGGTTACGGATTCCCGAAGACGGATGTCAACAATCTGGAATTCCTGTTGCGCCACCGCGACCGATTCAAGAAAGTGGTCGTGTTTGAACGCAATGACCGCTCCGACTTGCAGCGCTTGCAAAAACTGCTTGGTGAAAATCTCGTCGAGTCTTGCGACGCAAAAGAGTTCTTGGAAAAACTTTAAATTGCCATAATAAAGTAAATGAAAAAGAGTTTGTTGATTAAATTGATTCAACCTAAGATGTACCGTCGTCCGATGGATACGGATATCAAGTTGCACATGGCGCCTCCTCTAGGTTTGCTTACGATTGTAAATCTTGTTCGAAAAGAACACCAAGTGCAATTAGAAAATGAGAATATTCAACAAATTCATTATGACGATACGCCTGATATTGTCGGGATTTCGGTCACGGTTGACACTTTGCCGAGGGCAATCGAGATTTCTCGGCGTTTTCGTGAAAAAGGCTGTATCGTTGTTGCCGGAGGGATTCATATAACTACAGCTTATGATACCATTCCGGAAAATGTTTTTGATGTACTTTGTATCGGAGCTGCTGAGGGAATGTGGCCGCAGATTATCAAGGATTTTCAGGAAAATAATTTAAAGCCAGTCTATCGTTGCCAAAAGGCGCTCGAAGGGAATCAAATCGTTTCGCCAGCATACGATTTTCTAAAAAAAGGTGAATATTTGTATTGCCATGTTGTGCATACGAGCCGTGGTTGCCCCTTCCGTTGTGATTTTTGTTATAACAGCGCAAAAGCGCATCAATATGTAAATCGCAATATCGAAGATGTTCTGGCTGATATCAAAGCGGTTCGTTCAAGGCATATCATGTTTATCGATGATAATTTTGCGGGAAACCCGAAATGGACGAAACAGTTTCTTAAAGAAATCATGCCTTTGCATTTAAAATGGAGAGCAGCGGTATCCATCAATACCGCCTTTGACGAAGAAATGCTTGACTTGATGAAAGAATCGGGGTGCCAAAGTTTATTTATCGGTTTTGAAAGCATCAATCCAGAATCTGTACGTGGTGTTCATAAAGTGCAGAACCATACGCAGGAATACGAAAAGGCGATTAGGGCGATTCATGAAAAAGGAATAATGATTAATGCAAGTTTTGTATTCGGGCTAGACGGAGATTCTCCCGAAACGTTTAGAACAACGCTTGACTGGATTGTGAAAAATAAAATTGAAACGGTTACGTCGCACATTCTGACTCCTTATCCTGGGACGGCTCTCTATGACAGGATGAAAGCTGAAGGAAGAATTTTGACTGAAGACCTCTCGCTTTACAATACCGCTCATGTGGTTTATCAACCGAAAGGAATGACTAAACAGGAACTGTATCAAGGTTATCTTTGGATATACAAGCAAATATATAGCCTGAAAAATATAATACGTCGGTGTCCAGAATCGAAAAGTGTAAGAGCTTCTT
Organism: uncultured Fibrobacter sp.; assembly: GCA_946413655.1. Lineage (GTDB taxonomy): Bacteria > Fibrobacterota > Fibrobacteria > Fibrobacterales > Fibrobacteraceae > Fibrobacter. Next base: position 11,246 of record CAMKLO010000008.1, read on the forward strand.
ATTTTACGTTTAATTTTCTTTATCGTAAATATGGAAAATTTACAGATAAACTCTGCCGTGCGCTGTCATATGAAAAGATTGGATCAATTGCTGAGAGAATAGCAAAATCCATTTAAAAAACTCAGCGGTTTTTAAAATTCCGGCGCCTTGAAATGCCCGTAGAGTTCGCGGCCGTCGAATACCCAGACGACTGCTTTTTTGCCTTCTAAAAATCTTCTCTTGCCTTTGAACATTTGCGGGCCGATGTTGCCGCCGCCGACTTTGCTGATGGTGAATGTCTCGACGCTTGTCAGTGATGCGATGTACGCCCCGATTTGTGCTCCGTAAGATTTTCCTTGCCCGGCATTGCTATCGCCGATGATGATGATGGGCGCTTTTTTGGAGCCGCGGTACTTGTAGCCGTCGGTGCCCAGAACTTTTTGTTCCTTTATTTTGTAATCAATTTCTTTGCCGTGAAGCAAGTCGTAGAGGTTTCCGGTGCCATCGACAATGGTGTCGCGTAGCGGGTAACGTTTGCGGTTCATGCCGTAGAGGAGCGGCGCGATGGAATCGGCTGCCATTTTGGCGAGCACGAACCTGGCGGGGCCTGTGCAGTGGCTCTCGTACGGCTCGAATAAGGGCGCTTCGTTGCCTTGTTCTTTATGAAGTTCCTTGAACTTGTCGAGGGCGTCAATGACGGTGACGTTTTTTTTGCGGAGTTTTTGAACCCACTTCTTGTATTGCGGAAGGTTGATGCCTTTTTTAGCCTTGTCGGAATAATATTCGGGGACGATTTGTAGTTTGTCTGGAACGGGGACGACGATGAGCTTGATGCCGCGACTTTCGAGCGAGTCCTTGAATGCGATGATTTGTGGCGTGTTGTCGGTCCAGCGCTTGGTGGCGTTCAAGAGGCTTTCTTGCAAGAATAGCCATTCATCCTTGCCTTCGACGACGCATGTGACTTCTTCGGTGGTGCTGCCGCATTTTTTCATGTCGCGCACCATCTGCTTTTGCAATTCGGATGCGGCGGTGGCTTGCGCAGGCCACAAAGTGCACAAAGCGAAAAGCGCCACTAGGGCGCTTCTTGCAATGGTTCTGCATTGCGTCATTCTGAGCCATTTATGGCGAAGAATCCAGTCGTTTAAAACACTGGGTCTTTCATTGGCGTTCAGGATGACGCTTGCGCGATGGAAAACCTTAATCACTAACCACCAACCACTGTTTACTAACCACTAGGTTACTTAATCAACGATTCCCCGGATTCCACGCTCTGGTAGATGAGGGTGTTGATGGTCATGGGGCCGACACCGCCCGGAACCGGAGTGTATGCGGATGCGACTTCTTCGAGACCTTTTTCGATATCGCCTACGCCACCCGGATGGTAACCGGCATCGACGACGACTGCTCCCGGCTTGATCCAGGACTTCTTGATGAATTCCGGCTTGCCGACGGCGCCGACCAGGATGTCCGCCTGCTTCACGAATTCGGGGAGGTTCTCGGTCTTGCTGTGGCAGATGGTCACGGTGCAGTTCGCGTTCAAAAGCATCATCGCCATCGGCTTACCGAGGATGGCGCTGCGGCCGACGACTACGGCATGCTTACCAGAAAGCGGGATGTTGTAGGCCTTGAGTAGTCTCATGATGCCGGCCGGTGTTGCGCAGCCGTAGGCTTTTTCACCCATGGACATGCGACCAAAACCGAGGCAGGTCACGCCATCGACATCCTTGCGGGCGTCAATCGCTTCGAATGCGGCGCGTTCGTCGATGTGGCGCGGGACCGGATGCTGCAAGAGGATGCCGTGGACGTTCGGGTTTTCGTTGAGTTCCTGGATTTTGTCGAGGAGTTCCTTGGTCGTGGTGTTCTTGTCCATCACCACGCGGATGCTTTCCATGCCCACACGGGCGCAGGCGTTGCCCTTCATCTTGACGTATGTAGCGCTTGCCGGATCGTCGCCCACGAGAATCGTCGCAAGAATCGGGGTCTTGCCGGTCTTTTCCTTGAGCGTTGCCACGCGGGCGCTGAGTTCTTCTTCAGTGGTCTTGGCAAGAGCCTTGCCGTCCAAAATGAGTGCTGCCATAAAATCTCCGTTTTTTTCAAATTTAAAAAAATTGGACATGCCACTAAAGGGATTTTCTGATTAAAAAAGGGGATGCTCGCGGTTGACAAATAAAAAGGAGGGCGTCCTGTAAAAAAAACAAAGCCCGCGGTGGCGGGCATGACAATCGAAAGAGCTTTAAAGATAATAGTTAAAAGATGTCTTCGAGGAATGACGGGATGATTACGCTTACGAGTGCCCATGGATAGGAGAGCGCGCCCTTGAGCCAACCCGTGGAATAGACTCGCTCAGGGTTTTGGAAATGTAGTTCACTGTAACCTTGAGAGGAGGATTCCGTGATGACTTTAGTTAGGGAATCTTTAACGTTATCAACGGATTCGTCGAACAGTCTTTTCTGGGCTGTTGCAGAATCAATATAACACTTAAAGCTGTTTTTCATAGGATATTTTCCTTTCGAGGTAAAGATAGTATATTTGTAAGGTTTTTTAAAGGGGTATTGTGTGTTTTCGTTTACATTTGTGAATTTTTTTGATTTTTATTACATTTTTTAACGCTTTTGGGGTGTAAAAACATATTTTATTGTGGCAATTTTTTTTGATTTGGAGCCGTTTTTATGAAAATTTCCAGCTTTTTGCCGATTTTAATTGCTGGGGGAGCACTTGTTGCGTGTGGCGGAAGCAAGTCCGTTGTCAATCAGAATGGCACCTCCGCAAACGGTTCGGGGGTAAAAATAGCTCCTGTGGAAGCTCCCGAACTTTCTCCAGTTCCGGAAACGGCACCGTCTCAGGAGCAGAAAATGTTCATGGACAACGCCGTTGACCGCTACAGCTATGCGCTTGGTGTGGATTTCGGGCGTGCAGTTTCCAATATCAACGTCCCCGTGAAGCTGGATGTTCTCATTGACGCTATGCGGGATGTTCTCGATCCTAGCCGTGAAGTTCTCATGACGGATTCACAGTCCGAAGCTGCTTTGCAGGACCTGCTTTCCCAGATGCAGATGCAGAAGGATGTTGACGATGCGGCTGCGGCCCGCAAGGCATTGGGCGAACAGGCGGCGTTCCTTGCGAAGAACATCCAGGAACCGAACGTCAAGGTGACGACCAAGGGTGTCCAGTATATCGTGCTCAAGGAAGGTACGGGAATCAAGCCCAAGGCGTCGGACAAGGTGCGGGTGCATTACGTGGGTACGTTGCTTGACGGAACGGAATTTGACAATAGTATTAGGCGCGGTTCCCCGATGGAATTCCCGGTGACGGCGGTCATCGAAGGCTGGCAGGACCTGCTCCTGGAAATGAAGGTCGGCGAAAAGGTGAAGGCTTGGATTCCGAGTGCGCTTGCCTATGGCGAAACCGGTGCTCCGCCAAATATTCCGGCGAACGCGCTCCTCGTGTTCGAGGTGGAACTGTTGCAGGTCTTTGCGGAAGCCCCTGCTGGCGGGATGCTCGCCCCTGCTAAAGGTTCCGTCGTTCCGGCGAAGTAAAAATTGCGATTTTGATGTTTAAATGCGAAGGATGTTCCGTCCTTCGCTTTTTCTGTTGCTACTTTTTATGCCATGAGTAACGCAACGTCCGATTTTTATTCTCAGCACTTCGAAGTTGCCGGGTTCATCCGGGAAGTGTTTGGTTACATGGATAGGTTCAAGGGGCAGCTGTTCGTCCTTAAAATCGACGATAGCCTGATGGACCATCCGATGTTCCCCGTGCTGATGCGGGATATTGCCCTTTTGCACAAGGCGGGCATCCGCATTATCATCGTGCCGGGCACGCGAAACAGCATTGATGCACAGCTCAAGGCCTGGGATCTTGAAACGGAATTCTACAATGGTGTGAGGCTTACGAGCGAAGAGGCTTTGCCGCTTATCGAGCAGGCGTCTTTGGGCGTTGCGCAGCGCATCATGAGCCATTTGACGGCAAGCGGGCTCAGCGGTATTCAGGGCAACTGGATTCTGGCGCGCAGCATGGGCGTTACCAACGGCATCGACTACATGCGCACGGGCCGCATCGAACGCATCCAGCGCGACCTCCTGGAACAGCTCATGAACGAGAAGTTTGTGCCTATCATTCCGCCGATTGGCTGGAACAAGATTGGGCATGCTTACAATATTTCGAGTACAGAACTCGCCACGGAACTCTGCAAGTATTTGCAGGTCGGCAAGTTGTTCTTTATCGGTAGTCAGAGCGGTATCAAGCTCGATGGCCTTGTGACCGGCAAGAATACCAAGTATCTGGAACCGACGGACAACGGCCTCATTTCGGCAATGGACGTGGATCAGGCAAAGGAACTTTTGGAACTCAATTCGGACGTGCTCGACTTTGCGCAGATGGACTACCTTATGAATGCCATCAACGCTTGCGAAGCGGGGGCGAACCGTGTTCACTTGTTGAGTGGCGAATTCCAGGGCAGCGTATTACAGGAAGTGTTCTCCGCCCGTGGTGACGGAACCATGGTGTACGCGAACCAGTATTCGTGCATCCGTCCGGCAAACATCGAGGATATCCCGGATATCTTGCGTATTATGCAGGATTACATTGCGAAGGGCTACCTCGTGCCACGCACGCAAGAATCCATTTCTGAGAAATTGGATGATTATGTTGTCTATAGCATTGACAATAGCATCCACGGTTGCGGCGCGCTCCACGCGTTCGAAGATGGCATGGCCGAGGTGGCGGGAATCGCAGTCGGTGCGAACTACCGCAAGTCAGGCATTGGCGAGGCGATTGTACGTCACCTGATTTCGCTTGGCCGGATGAAGGGTTACAAGACTCTGTTCTTGCTCACGACACAGGCTCTCGATTGGTTCTACCAGCTCGGATTCGAGGATGGTACGGTTCAGGATTTGCCGAAGAGCAAACGCGAACATTACAATCAAAAGCGTAAGTCTAGAATATTGGTGCTCCCGCTGGAGAAATAATGAACACTTTAGAAGCTATCAAGACACGTCGCAGCACGCGCAAGTTCCAGCAGAAAAATGTGGAACACGAAAAGCTCGAAGCCATCGTCGAGGCGGGCCGCTTTGGACCTACCGGCGGTAATGCGCAGAGCAATCATTTTTTCGTGATTTCGGATGCGGCGGTCATTGCAAAGCTCAAGGAACTCGTGCAGTCCGCTTTTGCAAAGATGGAACTCCGTGAAGACCTCTACAAGAGTTTGCAAAATTCCATTCGCCTGTCGCAGAAGGGCAACTACTCATTCTGTTACACCGCTCCTGTCTTGATTGTAGTCGCGAACAAGAAAGAATACGGCAACAACATGGCCGATGTCGCTTGTGCCGTCGAGAACATGATGCTTGCCGCAAACGAACTCGACCTCGGCAGTTGCTACATCAACCAGCTCAAGTGGCTGAACGAAGATGCGATGCTCCTTGAATACCTGCGCGGCTTCGGCCTTAAGGACGATGAACGCGTGTATGCTTCCGTCGCCATCGGCTATGCCGATACCGAGAGCGGCCTCCCGAACCGTGCGGAATCGCCCCGCGTCGGAAACGAAGTTGTGTTCGTGTAACAGGCAGATTTTCTATATTTGCACCGCAAAGATAGCGTGAAAATTTTACTGGATCCTTCATTTCACTGCGTTTCATTCAGGATGACAATTTGAATATGTCATTCTGAGGCCAAAGGCCGAAGAATCCAGTTAAGGTTATGCTATACCGGAAATTTCTAGTAACTATTAACTGCACCGAAGGTGCCTTGTCATGATGGATTTTAAGAAAATGGAAGATGGCTTCCGGATGATTCTGGAAGGCATGGGTGAAGACCCGAATCGTGAAGGCCTTATCGATACGCCGAAGCGTGTTGCGAAAATGTACGCTGAGCTCATGACGAGCCTTACGGGCGAAATGAAGGCCGAAGACATCCTCAAGACCCGTTTCCACGAAAAGTACGACGAGATGATCATCGTGCCGGACATCCAGTTTGCGAGCATGTGCGAACACCACTTCTTGCCGTTTACGGGTAAGGCTCACGTGGCCTACATTCCGGGCGATTGCGTGGTCGGTCTCTCGAAGATTCCGCGCGTGGTGGAATTTTATGCCCGCATGCCGCAAATCCAGGAACGCATGACTCGCCAGATTGCCGAACTCATTCAAAAAGTGCTGCAGCCGAAGGGTGTCGCGGTGGTTCTCGAAGCATCTCACATGTGCATGACGATGCGCGGTGTGAAAAAGCCAGGCGCCATGATGGTCACGACGCAGCTCTTGGGCCGTTTCAAGACCGACGAAAAGACCCGCGCCGAGTTCATGTCGCGGATTTACGCACCAAGGTAGTGCTTGCAAATGCTGCCATGGGCGGCGTTGTTTTGTGGGGGCTTATTGCAAAAAAAAAATCCGGTTTCGCGCCGGATTTTTGCTTTTGAAATATCGTTACTTTGTTATATACATCCAGATTTTTTTGCCTTTGTCAAAGGCGTGCTCGAAGAAGAGGATGTCGTTTCCGTTTCTTTGCAAAAAATCCATTTCGTTCGAAATTTGATAGTTTGAGAAATTCCTGGATTGCATGAATTCTTCGATATCGACAGAGGATACGCCGTTTTGGATTTGATAATCCGAAACGGTGTTTTCGTGCAGATAGTTTCTTATGGCATGTATTTCGTCGTAGTTGGCAACAACGAGATTTTGAATCCTGTTCATTGCGGTACTGTATGTGTCGTTCGAAATGGCGCCCAGTTCGATTTTATAGATAGTGTCATCGCCTGATGCGGAGTCATCGCAGCCCGAAAGCCCGAAGAGGCAGAGAGAAAGAACAAGCAATAGCAAGAAAATTTTTTTCATGGACATTCTCATTTTTGGGGTGGATGTTGCAAATATATATTCTTTGTTGCCAAAAATTGAAAATGTATGTTTACAAGGTTCCGATTTCCGGGACATTTACGCCTATTTTTTTCTCCTCGTTTTTTCTTGCTTGGACTTTTTGTCCATGAAACCTTTCTTGTGAAGATAATCACCGCGTTTTTTTCGGGGTATTTTATGAAATAGCGTAAGGGATGCTAAAAAGGTGTATGGGATGTGGAGTTTTGATTATGAGGAGCACAAGATGAGATCAAAATTCTTGAAATGCATCATTGTGGCGAGTTCCCTTGCCTTTATGAATTGTGGGGATGATGCCTCCACTGCACCTAATTTAAATCCAAATAGTGGTATTCTTGGTATTGCATCGAGTTCCGATGCGGCTAATCTGACAGATTCCAGCTTAAGTTCCTCGTCAATTTCGGGCGAGATTGGTGGCGGCGTGGGCCCGGCTTCCAGTGCTGATGCTGTGCCGACTTCGATTGCTGACGCTCAAAATCCTGCATCAAGCACGGATGTCGCAAATCCTGTATCTAGTGCAGATATCGCAACCCCGGCTTCCAGTGCCGATGTTACGTCGACTTCTAGCGCGGCTGTGCCTGCATCGAGTTCTGAAGCGGCAAAGCCAGCAAGTTCAGAAACCGCAAAGCCAGCAAGTTCAGAAACCGCAAAGCCAGCAAGTTCGGCATCAGTAAAATCAAGTTCCAGCGTGGAAACTGTAGTCTCGTCTTCTAGTGAGGCCCCGAAGGGCGTTTTCCTCGCCGAGGGCAAGGAAGAAGAAAAGGACCAGCTGAAGGTGGTCTATAAGACTCGCACAGGTTGGGATGGAGGCGGAGTTCTTTGTTACCCGGAAAAACTTTCTGACACGCAAAAACACGCCGTTGTCGTGTGGGGACCAGGTGGCGGAAGCAAGCCCGAAGAATACGAAGGCATCATCCGCAGACTCGCTTCTCATGGTTTTGTAGTGATTGGCCTCAAGGAATCCCCGGGTAACGCAAGCCAGGCGACAAAGGCTCTTGACTGGATGGAACAGCAGAACAAGGATTCCAACAGCCCACTTTATGGTAAGCTAGATATGACGAAGGTCGGTTGCTCCGGACACTCCATGGGCGGCCTCGAATCCGAACAGGCTGCGATTAAGGACAAACGAGTTATCACGGCTTTCCTCAACAACAGCGGTGACAAAGGCGCAGGCGCATTCAAGAATATTCCTGCTACCAAGACGGCTGCGGTTGTCTTTGGCGAAAAGGGTATGGAACACGATAATGCTATCAGGGATTACAATAGCGCAACAACTGTTCCAGCTTGCATGATTGAAATGACTGGTGGTCCACGTAATTCCGAAGGCGGGTATGGCCATGGTTCTGGTCCGTGGGATGGCATGGCTGCGACCATTGCTTGGATGCGTTGGCATCTTGGTGGCGAAGACTTCCGCAAGCCTGATTTCGTTGGCACGAGCGGTAAGTACATTGACGGCAATATTATCGGCAAGCAAGGCAAATGGAAAGGCCAGTGCAAAAATTTCAATTAAATCTTAATTAATATCCACACTCCAACAACCAAGCGTCTCGATCATTTTGGTCGAGACGTTTTTGTTTGTGAGCGAAAAAAGTTTGCCGTTATTGCTTGAGGAAAATTTGGAGCTTCAGGGTATTTGGCAATGACAGTGTCGAAAATGGAATGTTTTGTATAAATTAATTGCTTGGATTTTTTGTCAATGAGACTTTGTTCGAAACGACGGAAAACCAAAATAAAATTAGGTACTTTTTTATCCAGGTTAAGGTTAAATAGGAGAACAAAATGAAATCTAAACTCTTCAAGACAATGGTGTTGGCCAGTTCGCTGGTCTTCCTGAATTGCGGCGATGATGCTGTCACTTCTGCGATAAACGATTATGCAACGGGCCTTTCGTCTAGTGCTGGCGAAGTTGTTTCGCCAGAATCTGCGGGTTCTGCACTGCCGGCTTCTAGCGGAACGGTTCAGCAGGGTGGCGAAACCAATCAGCAAGCGGGTGGCGACGAATCTTGTTTGGCGTCCAGTTTGCCCGATGCTTGTGGTCCTGGAACAAATCCGCTTCCGACATCCAGTGCCGCAGTAGTTACGACACCTGAATCTAGCGCCAGTGTAACGCCAAATCCGGAATCCAGTGCTGCTGTGACGCCTACATCCAGTGCGACAGTCACGCCGAATCCGGAATCCAGCAGTGTTGCAGCTCCGGCGTCGAGTGCCACCACGCCTGCTTCTAGTGTCGCGGCTCCAGCTTCCAGCTCTAGTGAAAAGGCTGTTGAATCTTCTTCCAGCGAAGCTCCGAAACCGGCAGGAATCTTCCTCGCCGAAGGTAAGGACGAAACGAAGGACCAGATGCGAGTCAAGTACATTGAACGCACTGGTCACGATGGTGGCGGAATCCTTGCTTATCCGGAACAGCTTTCTACGACTCAAAAGCATGGCATTGTCGTGTGGGGGCCGGGTGGTGGCACGGAACCGGGTGCATACGGTGGAATGATCCGTCGTCTCGCTTCTCATGGCTTTGTAGTGATTGCACTCCGCGAATCTCCGGGTAATGCTTCGCAGGGCAAGCCCGCTCTCGATTGGCTTGCAAAGAAGAATAACGATCCGAACGATCCTTTGTACCAGAAACTTGACATGAATGTTGTTGGCTGTTCTGGGCACTCCATGGGCGGACTCGAATCCGAACAAATGGCCATTCAAGACAAACGCGTTATTACCGCCATGCTCAACAATAGCGGTGACCTTGGACATACTGCAATGTCTCAAGTTCCGCAGGGCAAAACAATCGGTATCGTGTATGGCGAAGGCGGCATGGAACGCCCGAACGCCGAAGCCGACTACAACAACCCCGGCGTCAAGGTTCCGGCATGCCTCATCAAGATGACGGGCGGCCAGGGCAATGAATGCCAGCAGGGCGAATGCGGCTGGGGCCACGGTTCCGGTCCGTGGGGCGGCATGGCTGCGACGGTTGCCTGGATGCGTTGGCACCTCGGTGGCGAAGACTTCCGCAAGGATGACTTTGTCGGTTCGAGTGGTCGCTATATCAATGGCGAAATTCTTGGCGAGCGTGGCCGTTGGAAAGGCCAGTGCAAGAACTTCTAGAATACTTCATTAATCACTCCAAACACCAAGCGCCTCGGCCAATTCCGGTCGGGGTGTCTTTTTTTTTGTATTCTATGATTGTGTAAAAAAGAATATTAATTCTCTTAATTTAGAGAGTAAACTATTAAACCAATATATTTCTATTTTAATTTGATGAAATAAAAATTTGCTTTTTTGAGAAAAATTTTATATATTCCCTATGAACAGAGGGAATATCTTATGGTAATGTATTCTGCGCAGACAGACGAAGCGGTTCTTGCCTTTTTTGGAAAACGCATGGCGGCATTCCGTATTAGGAACAATTGGACTCAGGCCGATCTCGCTCAAAAGGCTGGAGTGGGCAAGGGAACCGTAGAACGCATTGAACGAGGCGAATCTGTCCAGGTTCTGAATTTGGTCAAAGTGTTACGAGCTTGCGGGACCTTGGATGTATTCCTGAACATTTTTCCGGACGATTCCCCTTCTCCCATGCAACTTTTGTACATGGGAAAAATGAAAACCCGTCGTCGTGCAAGAACGTCAAGAAAAAGGGTGGGCGATGTCAATATGGTTTCGGATAATTCCGTGGATTATTTAGTTGGCAAAGACGCAGTAGATGAAAACGGGCAAGCCCGTAAAAATGATTGGGTGTGGGACGAGGACAAGTGACGGTAGGAGATGATTGCGGTAGAAGTCAAACTTTGGGGAACGACTATCGGGGCCCTTTCGATGATGGAAGGGGAGTCTGTTGCTAGGTTCGAGTACGCCCCGAATTTTATCGGTGTGGGGGTGGAACCGTCGCCGCTTGTGATGCCTGTGTCCAAGCGGATTTATTCGTTCCCGCAGCTTTCGCGGACGTTTCACGGCTTGCCGGGACTTTTCGCGGACTCTTTGCCTGACAAGTTTGGTAACAAGGTCATTGATTCCTGGCTTATGCGCCAGGGGCGAAATCCTGGTAGCTTTACGGCCCTTGAGCGTCTTTGCTATACGGGGAACCGTGGCATGGGTGCGTTGGAGTTTTTGCCTTTGCAGGGGCCGGATTCGACAGCAGAAGAATCCTTGGATGTGGAAAACTTGAGGTCTTTTGCAGCCGAGGTTTTGAACCAGCGCAAGAGTTTTTCGACGAAGTCTCTCAGCAAGAAAAATCAAAAATCCTTTGAGGAGATTCTTCGGGTGGGGACGTCGGCGGGAGGCGCCCGTGCGAAAATTCTCGTGGCTTACAACGAAAAGACGGGCGAGATTCGCTCGGGACAGGTGGCTGCATCGCCCGATTTCGGCTATTGGCTCTTGAAACTCGACGATGTGGAAAACAATAGCGACAAGGAATCCGCGGACATGTTCGGTTACGGCGCCATCGAATACACGTATTCGCAAATGGTGAAGGATGCTGGCATCGACATGACGGAATGCAAACTTTACGAATGCTGCGGCCATAGGCATTTTATGACGCGGCGGTTTGACCGTTTATATGGCGGAAAGAAGCTGCATTACCAGTCCCTTTGCGGCATTGCCCATTACGATTTTAACATGCCCGGAGCCTATAGTTACGAGCAAGCGTTAGACGTTGTCAAGCGTCTTGGTTTGGGCTACGAAGCGCTTGAACAGATGTATCGCCGTGCTGTGTTCAACATCTGTGCGAGAAATCAGGATGACCATGCGAAAAATATCGGGTTCCTCATGGACAAGCGCGGTGTGTGGTCGTTGGCGCCGGCGTTCGACATGACTTACGCCTACAATCCGGAAGGCGCGTGGACGGGTTCGCACCAGATGACTTTTAACGGCAAACGTGGTGGATTTACGCTTGATGATTTCAAGGCGGTTGCGAAATTTGCAGGGCTCAAGCAAGGGCGCTACAAGAAAATTATCGCCGAAGTCGAGAATGCTGTACGGGAATGGCTAAAATTAGCCAAACAGAACGGCGTCCCGGCAAGGATTGTGCGCGCAATTGAAAAAACGCAAGAATTTGTAAAGTGACGAAAGAGACAAATCAACGTTTCGGTACGGCAAGCCTATTGAATTTCGCTGTGTAAATTTTTAATATTGTCTGCGGAAACAGTTTGCGGATATTCTTCTTATCCGCAGTTTATTAACCACTAACCACTGTTTACTGAATAATGAACGCTGCTATTCTTACTAACGAGTTTCCGCCAGAAATTTACGGCGGTGCAGGAATCCACGTCAAATTTCTCAGCCAGGAACTTTCCAAGCTCTGCCACATCGAAGCACGCTGCTTTGGCCCGCAGAACGATGATGCGAACAACATCCGCGCGATTGGCTTTAGCCAGAAGCTGGATAGCAATCCGGCTGACGAACGCTTTAAGAAAATCCTGAAGCCGCTGGACATCAATCTCCAGTGGATGTCTTCGCTCAAGGATATTGACGTGATTCATTGCCATACGTGGTACAGCCATTTTGGTGGCGTAGTGGCGAGCCGTTTGTTGCAGTGCCCGTTGATTCTCACGACGCATTCCTTGGAACCGCACCGTCCGTGGAAAGCGGAACAACTCGGCGATGGTGGCTATAACATGAGCTGCTGGATTGAACGCACGGCATACGAAGCCGCCGACGGCGTGATTGCCGTGAGTGAAGGCATGAAGCGCGACGTGATGAAGTTGTACGGAGTGCTGGAAGACCGCGTGAAGGTTATCTACAATGGCATTGATCCGGATTTTTACAAGCCGACGTTCGACGAAGAAATTTTGAAGAAGTGGGGCGTGGATCCGAAGCGCCCATATGTGCTTTTCGTGGGCCGCATTACGCGCCAGAAGGGCATTAGCCAGCTGATCCAGGCGATTCCGCAAATTGACAAGAACGCCCAGGTGGTGCTTTGTGCCGGTGCCCCGGACACACAGGAACTTGCCGACGAATGCAAGCACTTGATTGAAAAGGTTCAAGCGACGCGTGATGGCGTTGTCTGGATTCAGGATGCCGTGCCGCATACGGAACTGCGCGTGCTCTACAGCCATGCGACCGTGTTTGCGACGCCTTCGCTTTACGAACCGTTCGGCATCATCAATCTCGAAGCCATGAGCTGCGGAACGCCGGTCGTGGGCAGTGCTGTCGGCGGCATCCCGGAAATCATCGTCGATGGCGAAACGGGTTACCTCGTGCCGCTCAAGGCCGTGTCCGCGACGAACTTTGAACCGGCTGACCCGAAGGCCTTCCAGACGGATTTTGCGCACAAACTTAACAAGATTCTCGAAAACCCGGAACTCGCGAAAAAGATGGGCGAAGTCAGCCGCAAGCGTGCTATTGACGTGTTCAGCTGGAAAACGATTGCCAAGCAGACGTTCGACTTCTACTCCGAATGCATCGAACGCTACAAACGCGAAGGCAAGCGAGTCTAGGACTGGCAAGGTCGCTTCAGACGGTCTCTTAGAGTTTGTCATCCTGAACGCGGATGCGTGAAGGATCCAGTTCTTTTTCATAAAATAAAAAGGTGGCTTTAAGCCACCTTTTTTGTGGTATCGTTTTTTTTTATAACGAAAAAGAAAATTATCAATCTGTTTTATTGAACTTTCTAATTAAGTAAATGGATTGATTTAGTTTATTTATGTTTTTGTATGTAAAATTGTAAAAGTAAAATAACATAGTGTATTATTTGTACGAAATTCTCGAAATTATTCAAATATAAACAACTTTTTACAAAAAAAAACAAAAATTATTTTATTAGCTTTATCTTGTCCTAAAAAGGAGAAAAGATGAAGGTAATCCATAAAATAATCATGGCTAGCGCCATGTTTGGTTGTGCGTATGCGCAAAATCTCGTTTCGGTAGAGGCGTTTGACGAACAAGGGAATAATCCAAGCCAGTTGACGCTCCGCTTGAAACTTACAAATAACACATCGAACACGTTGAATGACGTTCATGCAAAATATTTCCTGGGTTTTGACAGGAACAAAACGTTGAATGTCTCCCCTTACTACATGGCAGGGGCGACCACGTCGATTGACACGGTGGGCGATTTTCTTGTCGTCAACATCAACGTGGCAAGCCTTGCTCCGGGCGTGTTCCCGAATTCAAGCGGGATAAGCCTTGGCATGAACTATACGGATTGGAGTGCATTTAACAAGCGGGACAACTTCAGTTATCCTAACTCCAACCATTTTGTTATTATGAATAATATCCCGGTCTATGTAAACGGAGCCATTGTCGCGGGGTTGACACCTATCAATGACCCTGTAAACGAAGAACCTCCCAAGGTTCGTTTTGTGGGCATTCAGCCCGAAAATACGGCTACGCGTTCTGCTTGGGTGGAATTGCAGAACTACGACACGGCTGATGTCAATTTGAGCAACCTTTATTTGAAATGGTCTGCTAGTGACAGCGTGGGAATTGGCAATGTGACGCTTTCAGCAGGGCAAAAGGTGAGGATTTGCCAGTCGAGTTCATTGGAATGCCCGACGGCGGATGTAACGACTGTAAAAGGAACGTTGTCTCTTGGACAAAGCGGAAATTTAGGTGTTTCCAAAAATGGAATGGTGTTCCAGCAAATTGTATGGAACGATTCGAATAAAACTTTAAGCGGTTCGCATCAAGCAGATTTTTCAATTTCAAGGATTCCCTATGATCTGGGGAGCATAACTTCTAACAGCATTAAAATTGAAAATGGAAAAGGTCTGTTTTTCACTTTGATTAATGGTATATGGGTATGCCATCGCGCTAACGATATCAATAACGAAGAAGGATTGCCGAGCCCTGTTGCGTTTATCGAAAATCAAGTCGTATATGATACATCTAGCTTATACCGATTTGCGTGGCATCCGGTAAGGAATGCTGGAAGATACGTTCTCACCGTAAAAACGCCAAGTGATTCCATAGTTTATCAGGATACTACAAGTCGAACTTATGTTGATTTAAATCTGACCGGTAGTGATTATTTATGGTCTGTTCAACACGATAAAGGTCGTGTAGTTGACGCAGGGTCTTTTTGGAATAGAATAACAAAAAGTGCTGCCGCTATTGACAATACTCACTTGTTGGGAATCCCTGCATTTGCAGGTAGAAAGGATTCTAAGATGTTGGTGTTAACTTGGGGCGAAAAGGTTGATGATCCGAATATTCCGTGGGATAGGCCCAATGATACAGGACGGAGGACGGAAGAAGATGATTCGCGTTGTTGGGCCATTGCAATTCACATGTTAAACGCTTTTTATGGTGGGAGTTTAAAGCAGGATGAAATTGTGTATCATGGGAAAACGCAGCCTTTTAATATTAAAATGCATACTCCGGACGGTGTTTATACGGTCATTCGTGAAAAACGTGAAAATGAAATTGATGTATATTTAGGTAGGAATATATTAGGTGAAATCGAAATAAACACAATCTCTTCTGCTGGTAAAGCGAAAAACATAATAGGTACTTTTGGTATAGATATAGGTGGTGCCCCTACAGAGACAAAAGCTACGCTAGCATGGGCGTTGAGTATAACGGATGACGAAGTTGAAGACCAAATGGCTAATCCAAGTATTCCAAATGCGGTTGTTCCGTTAACAGAAGATATCGTGAAATCGTATATTGATATGGGGAGACCGTTGCTTGTTTCGATTGGTGAACATGCTATGGTTATCGATGGTTATGATTATCATGATGCGGGCAATAGAAAAGTCCACTTTTTAAATCTAAAAAATGGTGGAGAGACGGCGTGGATGCCTTTGAATTCTTTCACCTATGTATATTATTTGATCCCCCCTCCTAGAACAGAAGCGGTAGGTCGCAGGGGCGATTCTCGGATTGATAGAGATGATGATGGGGATGGTATATGCAATTTTGATGAAGTGGAAAGGTTTGGTACGGATCCTAACCATCCAGACAGTGATAGAGATGGAGTTGATGATAAAACTGAAATTTACCGTTACACGAAAAAGAGCCATTTGTAATCCGTAAGAATATTGATGGTGAAGAAATGGAACTTCATGTAGGTGAGGTTAAAAGTGGCGGTGGTTCTCCTGACGGTAATCCGTATCATCTTGTTTTTTTTAATGTGTTTTTTAGACTAGAACAATATGCTGATGAAGATGGTGACGGGAAAAGAAATGAACTTGATAATAATTCTGACGGTGAACTGACTATTACATGGGATCTCCCGAACGACATCACAATATACTCTCTGGAAGCCATACGAGTCAATGACAGAACCATTTGCCGCGATGGTGAGGGATATTGCAAGATTGCGTCTGAATCGGGTCGTATCGATTTTGCAGTCAATGTAGGCGTAGAATCTATTGTTGGAGACGTTTATAGTTGTGGTGGTGTTTGGCTGCGTTCCCGTTCTCAAGTTCATGGCGATATATACATTTATTCAAAGCCTTTCAACGAGTCTTCTGTGTATGCTCAAGAAGGAGCCGTGTATAATAGCTCTATGCCTCCTGTTGGTAATTTTAATGAATGGCCGTATAAAAATGTTTGGGATAATAAACCGCATCCTATAGATGGTATTGAGTCGGCTCCGCCCTTGATTGTTGCTGCCGGACAAGAAAAAACATTGGGCAATGGCGACATGTATTCCAAAGTTAAAGTTGAATCCGGTGCGACTCTGAAGATTATGCCTGGGGAAATTAAAGTTGGCGATATCCAGTTTGAATCTGGCAGTACAATCACCTTTACCAATCCTGGTCAACGGACGGTTATACAAGCTGAAGGAAACTTCATTTGGAGAACGACTATCAGTAACGAAGATAAAGAACTTGTTGCAAGAGGGTTTAAGTTGATTCAAAATAGCGATAAGGAAGTCAATATTGAAGGAGATTGGGCTGGAACAATCCATGCGGCAAGATCCAGCTTGGTGATGGGGCAAACGAAAAAGATTATGTACGGTCGGTTCTTGGCAAAATTGGTAACCATGCACCAGGAGTCTAGAATTTACCGAGTTGATTTCGCCCCGATAAATCCGTCGGCGAACCTTGCTGGAGTTTATCAAGTCGATTTTGATTTGAATGCTCAATCGACAAATTTTGCATTAAGATAAAAATTTAAAAAAGGATAAGAAAATGAAAATCAATACGAAGACAATTCTTCTTTTGGCTTCTGTGGCTATAGCTCCGCTCATGGCATCCGAATCGTTCGGCGGTATTGGTGTGTCGATTTACCAGTCTTATGACGGTGTTAAGATTGCGGAGATTATTCCCGGTACACCCGCTGCAGAAAGCAATATGCGGGCAGGCGATGTCATCGTTGCGGTCGATGGTGAGTCCCTCAAGGGCAAGACTATCGAAGAATCGAAGGCGAAACTTCGCGGACAAAAGAACAAGCCGCTTGAAGTAATCTACGTGAGCAAGGGTGACTCTCTTTCGACAATTCTTCGCCGTACGCAAATTACGGTCAAGGATTTGGAAAGTGAACGCGTGGAATCCTGGTATGGCGACAAGTCTGAATACAGCGCTCAGGAACTTGAAACATTCGCTAGTGCGACTGAAAACAGCAAACAGCTTGTCGCCGTGATGCAGAACGGCTCTGTTGTAAAGTCAGACGCTTCGGTTTCCGCGAAGTCGTTGAATGGTATTTATGTGGACCAAGTTGACGAATTTGCTCCCAAGGTGAAATCGCAGAGTGCAAGTAAACCTTCTTCTGCAAAGTTGAAGATGCTGACTCGTACGACTGTTGCGTTTGAACTCAAGTCCGCAGGGCGAACCGTCGTCTCCATTATGGATCCTGATGGTGCCGTGATTGCGAAATTGGTCAACGAAAATGCTCGTGCCGGCTACAATTCTTTGAATTGGAATTCCGGGAATGTGCCGAGTGGTCGTTATACGGTAACCATTGAACACAACGGCTCTATCAGCGGCAAGAACGTCTTGCTGAAGTAATTCACCAGATGTAAAACGTTACAAACACCCCGTCATTTTTTTCGTGCCGGGGTGTTTGGTGTTGCTGTATGTGCCGAATTCTTAACAATGTCATTCCGGCCTTGAGCCGGAATCTCCTTATACATATCCGTTTATTTTTTTTTCTTTTCCGCAAATTTGTATTTATTTTTACGGATGTAGGAGGATGGTATGAATTTTCTCAAAACAGTGTTTCTTGTTTTGTTTTTTACTTTACAAAGTGTGGCAAGTGTTGCGGACAATTTCCCTATTATCCAACGGTTGCCAAAGCCGGATGTCAAACTTACTCAAGGCGATGTCCGTGTGTTGGTTGTTCTCGTAGAATTTGCAGATGTTAGGTTCAAGAGCGCTGACCCTGTATCTCAATTTACGGATTACTTGAACAAAGAGGGGTACAATGAATATTATAACATCGGCAGCGTTAGAGATTATTTTATAAAGAACTCCATGGGGAAATTTCGTCCCGTATTTGACGTGTATGGACCGGTGACGTTGCCGGGAATGCAATCTGATTATGGTGGATATGGACGTAATGCTGATAGAGACAAAGCTAGGCTAGCTTTGTCTCAAACTCTAGATTCTTTACATAAATGGGGTGAAATCGATTTTGGGTGGTATGATGAAAATGACGATGGTGTTGTGGATTATGTTATGATGATTTATGCTGGAATTTCTGCATATCCGCTAACAGGTATTCCTGCTATTTATCCTCATGCTGGTTATTTTGGTGAAAAAGGTGACAAACTTTCGGGAAAAAAGGTGGGGGATGTGGGACCTTATATTAATCGCTATGCTTGTTCTAGCGAAATAGATCCTGAAATGTATATGCATGAAAAATCGACAAGTAATTTAAATGGCATTGGTACGTTTGTTCACGAATTTAGTCATCTTTTAGGTCTGCCTGATTTTTACAGCAATAACGGAAATGCAACTCTTGGTTCCTGGTCCGTTATGGATGAGGGAAACCATAATTGTCCTCAAAATGCCGGATATATACGGAAATGTTCTCCTCCTCTTTATTCTGCATTTGAAAGAATGTCATTAGGTTGGCTAAAGCCGACAGAACTCAAAACTAGTGGAAAAATACAGCTGAATAAATTGGATGACAATGTTGCCTACAGCATTACTAATCCTGAAAATCCTGATGAAGTGTATCTATTGGAATACCGCACAAATAAAGGTTGGGATGTAGGACAAGAAAACTCGGGGATGCTGATATGGCATATTGATTATGTGGATTCCATTTGGACTACGATGGTTAATAGTAAAGAGTGGCACATGCATGTTGATATCATTGAAGCTAAAGGGAGTGGTTTTGATTCGAGTCCTTCGGACGTTTTCCCTGGAAGTGCAAATGTAACGGAGTTTAATAAGTTCGTCTTTTGGAATGGCCTTGATATGAACATTACCCTTTCTGATATAACGGAATCGCCTGACAAGGAATATGTTACGTTCAATGTAACTATGGGGATTCCATTCTTGAGTGTGTCGTCTAGCAGTTCGTCCGTTATGGTTGTTAGACTGATTTCGGACACGCGTCCATTCTCGGCATCTTCTATAGCTGTATCTAAAACTTCACCGCAGCAAGCTAGTGTTATCTCACAAGACGGAATAATAAATATCACCACATCTTTGCCTAGAACGAAAATGGTTCGCATGTTCTCGCTTAATGGTCAGCTTTTATTCGAAACAACTATGAACGACACCGAATTGCAAGTCCGATGGCCAAAACACTTAGGCAAGCAAAAGGCCGTCTTGTCCGTTACGCAAGGGAATGTGAATTTATTTATGGGCGTGATTCAAGAACGTTGAAATTATTTCCTACTTCCTACTATCTTCTCTACAATCGCATTTGTCGTGAGCAGTTCGGGCAGCACAATTTGTTTTGAAGCATCCCCTGCAGGGTAGATGGCGTAGGCGGGAACTCCCGACTTGCCCATGCTCTTGAGGAGCGCGGTGACTTCGGGTGTTTCGCGGGTCCAGTCGGCCTTGACTCGTGCGACTTTCAGACTGTCCATGGCGCGGCGGAAATCTTCACGGTTCAAAATGGCTGTTTCGTTCGCCTTGCAGGTAAGGCACCAGTCTGCAGTCACGTCGATAAACACGGTGTGCCCGGACTTGGCGAGGTTATCGATAAGTTCTGGTGTATAGCGGAACCAACCGTCTTCTGTGATTAATTGTGTTGCTTTTGCTTCGAAGATGGCATCGACTTCGGCTTCGTATTTTGGAGACGCGAATGCAAACCAGAATGCAGCGAGTAAAACGATAGAACCAACGACGGCCGCGACTTCACGGATAAACGCAACTCCTGGCGGGGCGATTTTTCCGATGGCGAAACTGAAAATGATGCTCAGGAACGCAATGACTGCGAAAATGGCGACTCCGTAGTTGCCGGCCTGTTCGCGCACGACCCACAAAAGCCATGCGACTGTGCCGAGTAGCAGAACGCCCATGACTTTCTGGAGCGTCACCATCCAGGCGCCCGGTTTCGGGAAAACTTTCAGGACGCCCGGGAATGCGCTCACGAGCATGTAAGGGAGCGCAAGTCCTACGCCTGCTGCGGTAAAGAACAAGAAGAGTACTGGTGTCGAGGCGGTGAAGGCAAAACCCATGGCGGTGCCAAGGAACGGTGCAGAGCAGGGCGTGCTGAGGAGTACCAGGAGCGCTCCCGTGAAAAATGCACCAACGAGTCCCTGCTTGCGTCCGGCGCTGTCCATCTTGGTGGTGGCGCTTCCGGGAAGCCAGATTTCAAAGACTCCGAAAAAGCTCATGGCAAAGGCGCTCAGGATGACGACCATGAACGCGATGAAGCCTGCGCTCTGGAACTGCATGCCCCAACCGGCGTTTCCGCCGCCCGCCTTGACCGCGGCGACGATGGCCGCGAGCAACCAGAAACTGGCGAGGATGCCGACTGTTGTGGACGTTCCTAGTGCAAGCAGGCGTCCGCGGTTTTCGCCAGCCTGCTTGATGAGGCTAAAGAGTTTGAGCGAGAGTACCGGCAAAACGCATGGCATGAGGTTCAAAATTAACCCACCGAGCAGTGCAGACAAAAGTAGAACTAATGTGCCGGCAAGTCCGCCTTCCATAGGCGAATCATTGGCGAGGCCGTTTAGCGAAGCGTCTTCGCTCGAACCGGTTTCATTATCGTTTTTTTTTAATCCCGGCTGCATGGAACTTTTTTTGTTGAAGCCGAGGGCTCCCAAGCCGAACGTGACTTGCGAAGGCGCGAGGCAAATGGAATTGTCGCAGGCCTGGTAATGGAACGTCGCCTGTGTCGTCAGGCTGTCGTAATCGGAATCGACTCCTTCGACGGGGAGCGCGATCTGGAAATGTCCCCTGAAAACAAGGTTTTCGAGGTCAAGCGCCTCGCTGTATTCCTTGATGGGTTCTGGCCACTTGGGCTCTCCAAAGTGGACGCCTTTTGCAGAAATCTCGATGGAGGACGGCTTCAGAAATTCGTCGGCGGCGATGTTGGCATTCACGTGCCAATTGTCTGGAATGACGATGTCAACGATAACGTTTGAACCTTTTTGTAATGTCCCGGCAGAGTAGTGCATGCCCACTTCGGGGGGCGGCATATTGTTCATGTTGAACTCTTGCGCAAAGACAGCCGTTGCAAACAATAGGATGCAAAATGACGCTTTTTGCAAACGGTTGTTTGCAAAATTTCCAAATTCCGTAAATTTGTTTAAAATTTTCATAAATTGAATCTCGCTGAAAAGAAGTAGAAAATATTGGAACTAAAGTATTTATGCCATATAGGAATTTCCTTTGTAACCGTCCCCCTAATTGGGTTGGTTCTGTTTGGAAAAATTATTCCAACAGAATATACAAATTGTGCTTGCAAAAATGTGCGACTAGAGAGGATGCGGACGACTTGTTTCAGGAGGTGGCGCTTCGATTTTGTAAAAAGGCGAGGGAACTGAATAACAAGAACGGGTTCTACGGATGGTTCCAGACGGTGTTGCTGAACTGCCATTATAGTTTCCATCGAAAAGACACGGACAAGATGGTGCCGTTTTCGTGTTTGCAGGAAACGGTGTTCCAGTACGACCATACGGATCCGCAGATGCTCGTAATCCCCGACAAGAAACCAAAACCTGAAGTGTTCATGAACGAATTTTCACAGTTGTTGGACGTTCTGGAGCCGCTTGAGAGGATGATTGTGGAACTTTCTGTTGTAGGGGGCCTCAGCATTCGTGACTTGAAGGAGCTGATTGGACTTTCAAAAGCGAGTATTGTTGAACGTCGAAACTTGGCTATCGCAAAAATGAAAGAAAAAATGATGGCACAAAAGGAAAATTACAGATTGTTTTGGGAGAGGAACGCCTCATTGAATGAAATTATCGGAAATGGTAAATAAAAAACTCTATTTTTTTGTAATTTTAGATTGTGAAATTACTATTCAAACTTATCTGCATCTTCTCCTTTGTCACGACGGCTTTTGCCGTTGATGAATGGATCAATTTTTCAAGTCCGTTTCCGGTGAAATCGGCTATTCCTCATGGCGATGGTCTGCTTATGGCGACGGGTGGCGGTATCCGCTATCGGACGAATACGGCCGACGATATTTATACGACGTCGAATGGCTTGGGCGACCAGTCAGTCAGTGCTGTGGTCATTTCGGATAGCCTTGGCGCTTTTGCCGTAAGCGATAACGGTATCATTTCAACGATGATTGGCCGCAAATGGGAGGTTGTCTCTCGTTCCTATGCCGGAACCGGTGCACGCGTGATTCCTGGCATGGTCCGTTTTGGAGGCTCGGGTAGTGGTTCTGTCATGGTCATTGCTTTTGAGGACCGTCTTTCGTTCATGAACGTGAAGACCATGACTTCTATCCTCACTATCGAGAGAATAGCGAATGCGAGCTTGTCTAATAGTCCAGTCCGTGCCATGGACGTCCGTGGGGATTCATTGTATGTCGCTGTAGATTCAATTCTTTACGTGCGCAAAATGGACTGGCGTAATCTGGCTTCTGATGTGCTGCTGAACGATCCGAATTCCTGGAAGGCCGTTAAGAACGATGGCAAGATTATTAAGGCTATCGCATGGAAAGACGGAAAAATCAAGACGTTTTTTACGGAAGGAACGAGAATCTGGGACAAGGATGGCTTGACTCAGGCTACTCTCGATACGGCGTCCGATGTCAAGTCGGCATCGCTGGTCGTGGTCCGCGGGAAAACGTTGACGGATTCAGTCCTGTACGAAAAAATCCCTGTTTATAAGACCGTCAAAGATGAAAAGATTCTTGATCGTTATTATTACGAGTCGAAAGTGCGCTGGGTGTCTTTGCTGTCGTCGGGCCAGGCTGTTTTGGCAGGCCCTGACAAGATTTTCCACTACGATGGAAAAAAGCTGACCGATATTTCCGATTACAAGCCGTTCCCTCTCGAAAGTGTCTATGAACTCCAGGCGCTTCCGACAGGCGGAGTCCTTGCTGCTGCCGATAATGGACGCCTGTCTTACTATTATTTCTCGGGTGATGGCAATAATTTTAGGTGGAGCGACCCTGTGCCGATATACCCCCCGGCCCCGGCGTTTGCGAACGGCTCCGATGCTCGCGGACATAACTTGAAAGTCCTGTCGGTGCTCCCGACCGGTGGCGCTATGTACCATTTTTGGGGTTATGGTTTTTTCCTGTATAAAGGCTGGGCCGATACGTTAACCAATGCGTTCTCTTTGTCTGAACCAGGTAATTCCTATTGCATGGACAACTATGAAGAAGACCCTAAAAGGCCTCCGTTTACGATAGCTGTCTCGACGACGCTTGCGCCTGACAATATGGGCTACTTGACGACTTCTGCATCGAACAAGGGTTATAGCCTAGTTTACATCGACATTAAGGGTGAATATACGACGATGTCCTGTGCGAACAACGTGGGGTCTGCGCCGATTGGTGGACCGATGCTTGCCCGTATCGATGAAAATACCGGTAATTGGATTGTGTATGTGGGAACGCGTGCCGCGCCCTCTGTTGATGCGGGTGGTGGCTTGGATGTGTTTACTATGCCACCTCCAAAGAGAACGGGTGGCGTGATAGATTCTTCCAAGACTGAGAGAAAAACGTTCTATGGAGTGTCATCGACACCGCTGGATATGGTCTATGAATCTAAGACGGATTATCTCTGGATGGTGACAGGGTCTTCACTTGCATATTGGAATGCGGACATGGATTCCATAAGGTCTCCGCTTTCGACGAACGGACTCACGAGCGCGAACTTTACAAGTCTTGATGTCGATGCCCGCGGAAACCTTTGGGCTGGAACTTCGTCACGTGGTGCTTACCGCCTGACTCCTCGTTCGACATCTCCTGATACGTTGTCCGTCCTTCACTTTACGACGAGGCAAGGGCTTCTCAGTGACAAGATTCAGGATGTTGCGGTAGATTCCGCTCTTGGCATGGTGTGGTTCGCTCATGAAAATGGGGTGACCCGTTACAGCAGAAACGACTTGCGCGCCACGGAGGGTAACATGACGGAAAATGCCCGTCAAGATGTCAAGGTATTCCCGAATCCGTTCCGACCGCGGCTCCAACCGCATGTCATTTTTGACAACGTTGCAAATGATGCCGTCATTGGTGTTTATAACAGAGGCGGTAAGTTGGTGGCTTCGTTTAGTGGTGACGAAATTGCCGGTGGCCGTGTCGAATGGGATGGCCGTATGAAAGGCGGAGACATTGTCGCTCCTGGTGTCTATCAATACGTTGTTCGCGGTTCCTCAAAAACAAAGAAAGGCAAACTTTTGATAATCCATTGATTTGCGGTAAATCTATGATTTTGAATAAATTTGTTTGGTTTGCGACTTTTGTTGTTCTTTTGTTCGCCGGTTGCGCTAGTGAGCGCCAGGGCCTTGTTTGCGAAGAAATTGAATACCGCTTGAGTACGTTGAATTATTCTCCGGACCAGCGTGCGTATTTGGAAAACGAGCTGAGCACGTGCCGCGAGGAAGAATCGAAAAAGAAAGGTGAAACGGGTCAACCGGGTAAGAGCATATATGAGCGCTATGCGAATACGGATGTCAAAGATACAACCAAGGATATCCCTGTTTCCACTTTGCTGCAAGATTCCTCGGAAGAGCGTACAATGAGCATTTATGACCGTTACAAGTCGGCTGGAACGGATTCGTCTGCCGGGGCGGACAAGTAATGCCTTCGCTTTTGACTCTTGCCGGTGACTGTTACGAGCCGGATCTTCCCGGACGTTTGCTTTCCATTGCTGGTGATATTCGCAGTGCTGGTGGTCGCGCCTTTTTAGTGGGTGGCTGGGTGCGCGATGCGCTTTTGGGTAAGGATTGCCGCGATTACGATATTGAAGTCTATGACCTTACGCAAGATGAACTGGTCCCTATACTAAAGAAGTATGGCCGCACGAATTTGGTGGGGAAGGCTTTTGGCGTCATCCATTTGGCGATGAAGGGGCTTTCGCTGGATTTCTCTTTTCCGCGTACAGAAAGCAAGGTTGGTTATGGTCATCGCGGTTTTGTGGTGCATACCAATGAAAAACTTTCGTTCAAGGAAGCGGCACTCCGCCGTGACTTTACGATTAATGCGATGGGCATGGAATTGCCGGAGCTTACGCTTTGTGATCCGTATGGCGGTATTGATGACTTGAAGAAGGGGTTGTTGCGCCATGTGGGCCCCGCTTTTGTCGAAGATTCGTTGCGCATTTTGCGCGGTGTGCAGTTTGCGAGCCGCTTTGCGCTTACGCTTGCGCCGGAGACTGTTGAACTTTGCCGGACTCTTTCGCTTTCGGACCTTTCTATTGAGCGCTTGTTCGAAGAATTCAAGAAATGGCTGTTGAAGCCTGGCAAGCCGTCGCTTGGGTTGCGTGCGTTCTTGGACATTCGACTGAACGAGTTTTTTCCGGAAGTTTCTCCGTTGCGTGGTTCCTGGGATGATTTAGGCGAGATGCTCGACAACATGGAAAATGTGCGCCGTGGTCTCGCAAAAGCAAATGATGACGCTGGTACTGCAGCGATTGATAATGCTGAATGTGTGGCACTCTCGGACGACCAGATGATGGAGTTTGCGTTTGCGGCTTTTCTTTGCGGAAATCCGGAGACAGCGCTCAAGTTCCTCGAACGTATCACGAACGAAACTCATTTATTGAAAAATGTTCCGCTGCTGTTGGGGGCGTATAGCAACCTCCCGCTTGGAATCGTCAACGATGCACCTCAGCTTCGTCGATTGGCGGTGAAGCTGGGTGGTTTAAAACTTTTGTGCTTGCTTGCCAAAGCGACTCCGCGAAAGTTTTATGCGGAAGCGGGCGATGCGGAATTTCCCGAAAAACTGTGGCAAGCGGCTGCAAATCTTGATTTAATCGAAGTGGCGCCGCAGCCTTATTTGATGGGCAAAATGCTTATGGAATTGGGATTCAAGCCCGGTAAGCAGATGGGCGAGATTATCAAGCAGAGCTTTGAGTTGCAACTTGACGGCAAAATCACGAACGCTGAAGAAGCAATCGCGTGGGCGAAGAATAGTTCCAAGTTCTAAGTTACTAGTTACTAGAAACATTCTTATTGCAATCTCTAGTAACTTCTAACTAGTATCTAGTATCTAGTAACTGCAGCGTAGCTGCCTTCACTTCCATCGGAACATTCCTGTTATTCCAGCCGGCACGGCAAAGACAATCATCGGAATCTGGATGAGTTCCACTGGCAAGAAGGCTAACATGCGGCGCTTGGATTTGAGTTTCCAAGAGGCTATACTCAGAAATACGAAGTCAACGATAAATTTGGGTAAAATGCTGAACACGCACCATTGCCATGGAAAATCCAGAAAGAGCACGCACCACGGGCTGATAAACATCCAGATGTAGTAGGCGTAGATTAGCGTGAGCATTAGAACGTAAGCTTTGCTTTCGTAGTTCGTACCGTTGCTGCTCCAGCGGGCGCGCTGGTTGAACAGTTGCTTCCATGTGTGGACTGGGGCCGTTTCGATGACGGCGTCCTTGTCGAGGTTGTAGCAGACTTTTGTACCTGGAATCTTCATCATCTTGTGGATGAGCATGTCGTCGTCGCCGCTCGAAAGGTTGATGAGGTCGCCAAATCCACCCACTTTGAAGAACAATTCTTTCTTGTAAGCGAGGCATGCCGCACTTGCGACAATCGGGCGACCGAGACTGAATCCGGCGGCTTCCATCCCAGTATAGCCGAGCGTTTCCAGTTTTTGGAAGAGGTGCGGCATGGAACGTGTGCCGTTGTTTTGCTTGGGCCCTTGCACGATGCTGATGTCATCGACGAATCGTCCTGCCATTGTGGTAATCCAGCTCTTGCGTGGGATGCAGTCGGCATCCATCGTGAGGAGTACTTCGTTTTTGGCAATCTTGAAAGCGCTTTCGAGGGCTCGTTTTTTGGGGCTTGCGATTTTTGGAAGGTCTTGTGGGAGACTGAGCACACGGAATTTCGGGTGTGTGGCGGCGAACTTCTCCAGAATTTCGCGGGTGGAGTCCGTGGAGCGGTCATCGACGCAAATCACTTCCCATTCGCCTGTGTAGTCCTGTACCGCGAGGGCTTCAAGCGTGCGTTCAGCAAATTCCTCTTCGTTTCGCATCGGGACGACGACTGAAACGCTCGGGGTCGCCTTGGGACCTTTGTAGCGATGCGTCTTTAACAGTCCTATGATGAAGAATAGGAACAAAGATGCGTAAAGTACCGTCAGGCATGCGATGATAATGCCACCCATGGGGGGAAATGTAGAAAAAGAGTTTTCAGTTCTGAGTTACTAGTTACTAGACAAGGCTTTCTTTTTCTAAATTCTGCTAGTAACCAATAACTTTTAACTATTAACTAGCAACTATTAACTAGTAACTAGTAACTAGTAACTATTAACTAGTAACTACTAACTGCGCCGTAGGCGCAAAATGCTTATGCTCCATCCTTCCGCTTACGTTCATCCTTCCGCAAAAATCCACGAGTCCGCGATTATTGGCCCTTGGTGCGTTGTCGATGAAGGTGCGGAAATAGGCGAAAACGTGGTGCTTGAATCTCGTGTGCGCGTCTATGGCGGCGTGACGATTAAGGCGAATACGCATGTCTATGATGGCGCGATTCTCGGAGCACCTCCACAAGACCTTAAGTATGCCGGTGAACCGACTCGTTTGGAAATAGGCGAAAACTGCATTATTCGTGAATATACGACGCTTAACCGCGGTACTGCACAGGGCGGCGGTTGTACTCGCATTGCCCCCCGTGTTTTGATTATGGCTTATGCCCATGTGGGGCACGATTGCCAAATTGGGGAGGGGGCGGTCATTGCTAACGGTTGCCAGCTGGGCGGCCACGTGCGTATCGGCCAATTTGCGACCCTTGGTGGCACTACGGCGGTACAGCAGAGAAACCAGGTGGGCGCCTATGCCTTTGTGGGTGGTACGCTCAAGGTGGATTACGACGTCCCTCCGTGCAGCCGCGCATTCGGGAACCCGCTCCGCTTTGCTTCCCTCAATCTCCATGCGCTTCGCCTGCATGCCGACGAGTTTTCGCCGGAACGCATTGCTTTTTTCGAGCGCGCGTTCCGCATGCTTTATCGCGGCAAGCGCCCTATTGCAGAAGTCGTCGAAGAACTGAAAAAAGGCCCGGAACCTCTGTTCCAAGCCTTTTTCGATGAACACTGGGGCGGCACACTCGTCCGCCCGTAATTACTACTGTAGCAGTGCTTCCGGGAATCCTGGATACCAGATATCCTTGTAAATGTTGAAGGCTTCGAATCCGCTTGTCGGGCCGAAAGACCAGTAATGGAACGAAATTCCGTGTTTCCATGCGGCTTGGACCGTCTTTTGGGCCCATTCTGCCTTACCAGCTTCGCTGACGGAACTGTCTGCGGGGCAGTTGCAACCTGAACCACCGGCAACACCGAATTCACCCATGTTTAAAGGAATGTGGTCAACGCCGTTAATATCAGGATAATACTCCTTGGCGATATTTGCGTATTCGTTCATGTCGCGCGATGCCATATTTGATTTCATGAGGTCGCCCTTGCAGCTGTAACCGAGACCCTGATGGCTGTACTGGTAGGGTTCGTAATAGTGTCCGCTGAAGATGATATTGCCGTCAGGTGGCAGATGCAATGTCGGCAACTCGTAAAATTTGGCCAAGTGATATGATTCGAACATGATGGTCTTGCCTGGAGCCGCGGCGCGGATGACTTTGTAGGCGTCGTTCATCAACTGGTCTACAATCTCGGCTCTAGGTATGGAAGGTTCGTTTAAAATTTCGAGCACGAGCATGCTGTCGGGGAACACGTTCAATGCCGTGGCGAGGTTTGTCCACATGCCGAGGAAGTGAGCCTTTTCCGCTTCGAATTCCGCAGCGTTATAGGTGCATTTTACTTGAGTTTTTTTTACGGGATCCCATTTGTTCCCCCCACCGCCGGCGCAGTTCAGGTCGCTGTAATGGTGAAAGTTCACGACTACGGCAAGTCCATTGTTGATGGCGAGCTGGATGTCTTCCATGACGCCCTGCAAGCGTGTTTGGGCTACCATGTGGGTCGTCTTGTCGGCGTCCTGATGCCATTGGACCGGGATGCGCACGGAGTTGAATCCGGCGGCCTTGATGACGGCGAAGTCCGTATCACGAATAGGGTTGCCCCAACCAGCATCATCGCGTCCCGTCGATTCCCAGGAGTTGCCCAGGTTGATTCCGCGACCGAGTCTTGCGTTCATGATGCGTCCGGCGGTGTAATCTACAGGTACGACGGTGCTTGTGTTGCTTTTCGGTGTCGGCTTGTATTCTGGCGGTGCGGTGGAATTGTCGCATGCGACGAATGCGCAGCCAATTGATATTGCAGAAAGAATTTTCTTAATCATAGGAACCCCCAAAGAGTACGTTGAGCCTGTTCTCAAAATCTACATAAAAACAGAAAATAGAAAAATAACAATGAAAGTATCTTTTGTTTACGCTTGAGTCCATTGTGATGCTCGTCAATACTTTTAATTTGTAAACATTCTGAAACGAGCGACAGAAAAAAAATTTCGTTTACGCTTGAGTCCAGCGTTTACACGGCTTGGAAAGCGGTATTTCGTTGAGTGATCGGGTTTTGCAAAGGCTTTTTTGCAAAGAGAACAGTAGGATTTGCCAAAAAACAAGCTATATTGTAGGTGATCCGAATTTGGAGAATTGTACCTATTATGAATGGAAACTTAAAAAAAGCCATTTGGAAGTCCGCTCTAGCGGCGATGCTTCTTGCTTCATCTTCTTTTGCTGGCTACGGCTTTAGCGATTATCGCGACCGCGACCAGTCCCACTTTGTCATGAAGGAACCCAAGCCGTTCCGTCCTGATAAGGAAGTTGTCACTGTTGTCATGCGTGAAGCCATTCCGCGTGGTGGTGGTTATACTTACCAGTATCCGCGTGAAAACCCTGAACCGGTTCTCACCGACAAGTACGCTATGGAAGGTGCTCTTTCCATGGAAATCGAACTTATCGCAAGTGACTATTCCGGTGTGGCTATTTGTATCGCCGGTTCTGTTGACTTGACTCCGTACTTGGAAGAAGGCGTCCTTGAGTTCTGGATCAAGGGTGCTCAGGGTGGCGAAAACGCCTTGTTCGTGCTTGTTGACGATGGCGTGAAGAGCAACGGCGAATCCCTCCAGGTGAAGCTCCGCTCTAAGAGCCTTGGTGAAATTACTACTGAATGGAAACACTTCAGCATTCCTCTGAAGCTCTTCGGCAATACCGGTGTTTACTGGGATGCGAAGAACACGCGCGAAGTGATGCTCCCGTTTGCCTGGTCCAACTTCAAGGGTTTCCGTCTCGAAGTCCGCAAGGATGAAAACGAATCCTTCAAGGTCTGGATTGACGATGTTGTGATTAAGAAGCACGGCAAGCCGTATGAAGGCCCGGCTCATTATCCGTTCCGTAACGAGATTTAAGAGGATTTTATGCGCAAAACAGTTTCTTCCCTTTTATTGGCGTCTAGCCTCGGTGCTGCGTGGGCCCTCCCTCCGCAGTTGCAGCTTGATTCCCTGCACGCTTCGTTGGATACTCTTTCCGGTAACATGGAATCGACTCTCCTCGGCAAGGACGATCTGCCACTGGCGGTCTCCGGTTACATGGCTTTCCGTTTGAAGAATTTCCACTATTCCGAAGAAAGCCCCTGGATCAAGGAGGATAGGGCTCGCACGAGCGTCGATGCCGTCTTGAACGTGAACATCGTCGCCATGCCGAACTCCTACATTACGTTGTTTACGAATCTTTCGTTCCCGTTTGATTTGAGTGGCATTTATTCGAACTACTTGGCGAAGCATCCGACTAATGCCCCGGGCAATTACGATGAACGCGCTCTGTACGACCACTCTACGGACTTCTATTCTTCGACCATCAACGAAGAATTGAACGTCGGTGTCGATATCCGCGCAGGTGTCTTCGGTGCCTACATTACCGCAGGCGGTGTCATTTGGGCGAACGCTTCTCCGCTTACGATGTGGGAACGTGAAACGAACCCGCGTTTCGTTTGGCAGTACGAACTTTTCGAAGACGAAAAGACAGTTTCTACCTACTATAAAGAAAAGGCTTTCAAACCGGTCAAGGAAGGTGGCCGTGCATTCTGGACGAACCGCTCTTTCGGTGGTGTCTTTGCCAACATCTACCAGCTCCCGTACGACATGAAGGCCCAGTTCCTCGTGTCCCAGCCGATTGATGCCGACATGGCGACCCGTGATGGTTTGCGTATGTATGGTGGTCAGCCGGGCGAACTTGAAATGACCGGTGGCTACGATTTTCGCGGCACTGTCTTCCATGGCCGTGTTGCCAAGGAAAAGATTGCCGACAATCTTACGGTCGGTTTGAACTACATGGGCGTGACGTATGACGAGGGTTCCATTTACGAAGACGAATTCCGCAACCAGTGGATTACCGCTGGCAAGAGTCCGGTGCTCCTCAACACGCACGTGATTAGTGCTGATGTGAAGGGCAACTTCACTCCGAAGCTCTTCTTGATGGCTGACGTTGGCGTAAGCATTACGGATTCCACGGTCTTCTATCAGTCTGCTTCTGTCGATGGATTTGATTCGACGAATCGATCTTCCGGTTATTCCCGCGATGCTAAGAGATCCGCTATGGCAGGCCCGAAGGTCGGTCTCTATGTCAAGGCTCAGAGCAAGTATGTCGAAGGCTGGCCGATGACGGCTGAACTCGTGTTCTTCCAGCCGGGCTTCTACTCTCCGTATTCTCTTTCCAACCCGTCCCGTTTCCCGGGCTGGCGCAAGGACGAAACCTACCTTAATGCAGGTGCGCTGCGCTACTCCCCGAACATGGCCGGTATCAACTTCAAGTTGGAACCGACTTTCAACCGCGGTTATTTTGACTTCCAGTACGCCCAGCATCGTCAGATCGATCCGGGTCAGGATGTGGTTGCATTCAACTACCGTTTGAACGGCCGCAGCATGTGGGAAAGTTCCAATTCCTGGACAAAGCACAAGCCGATCTTCGTGGCTGACTCCGGTAGAGCTTCCGGTGCCACTTACATTGCCCGCGCAGGTATCCAGAGGGATGCCGGTGAAGGCATCAAGATGTATCGCCAGCGCGGTGGTCTTTATGGTGGTACCTGGGAATTGTGGGAATCCTTTGTGGCCTACGAAAAGGGAACCCAGGTTGCAAAGCAGGAAGTCCCGATGCACGCCAAGTGGTCTTCGTACATGTCCTTCATGGGTGGTTACGATATTGGTCACTGGCTTGGGACGGACCGCAACGTCATGATGACTGCGTTCCTCGCTCTCTCCGGTGTTTCGACTTCGTTCGCTCCGCTTGCTGTTTCCGAAAAGCAGTCCAATATGCTCATGACGAGCTTCTACGGCCAGTTTGAACCGACCGTCGCCGTGACGCCGACCTTCCACATGGTGGGTATCCTTGGTCTCGAAACGTTCAGGTCTGAAAAGGCTTACGTGATTTACTCTGCTCCAAATGCTGTCAGTAGGTACACAGACACGAACCCGACTTATGTGAACGAAGTCTCTCCTTACTACTATGGAAAGGCTCCCATCAATTACAGGGATTTCGCAATCGGTCTTGGTTTTGACTGGGACTTCTCTGATCGCGTGGGACTCCACTTCCGTTACAAGTTCATGACGCACTCCGACGAAACCATTTCTGAAAATAATTGGCATTCCCATTACATTGCAGCCGAAACCAAGGCTTGGTTCTAAGGGAGGATGCTAAAGATGAATATGAAAATGAAAAGAACTTTAATCGCCCTTCTCACTGCTTCGGTTGCCGCTTCGGCATCAGCAGTTGCGGATAACCAAAAGGCCTTGCAGGCCAAGGCGGATAGCGCGAATGCCAAGCGCGGTGTTGAAATTACCGGTAGCATCCGTGCCGTGGCTCAGCGTTCCAGTTTCGATACTGACAACGATCCGAGTGGCATCAACAATATGCCGGATGTGGAACGCAACGAGTTCGTCTCCGCTGACTTGAACTTCGGTTTCCGTCCGTATGAATTTGTCCGTGCGAACGTGATGATGCGCCTCGGTGGCGGCATGCAGGAATACTTCGCTTCTGCGGCAAAGACGCTCGAAGCCAAGTGGCTCAATGTTGAGGGCAATGTCGGCAAGAGTTTCTACTGGATTGCCGGTGACTTCCGCTCTGCGATTTCTCCACTCTCTATTTACAATCCCGGTATCGACATCATGTACGAACCGACGATTTTCGCCCGCAAGCGCCACATGGCCCAGAAGGAACAGCTTATCGAAGGCAACAAGCGTAACCTTCAGGGTATAAACCTTCAGTTCCGTCAGGAAATCGACCCGATGGTGGGCGAGCTCCGTGCCGAGGCTTTCTTGGCTCGCGTAAACCGCGTATCGGTGCTTGACTTTACCGGTGCCGAAGGCAACATTATCCCTGGCGATTCCATTCCGGGTGTCGCAACGTCACTTGCCTCCAATACGGATAAGTGGCTCGTCGGTGGCAACTTCGAACTTCTCCCGGTTCAGAAGAACGTCTATGTCGGTGTGACTCCGATGTTGATTTTCGATAACGAAAATTCGAAGTCCTATGCCTATCGCCATCCGATAGCACGCAACGCCAAGCCGGACGTTTTCACCCCGGATGATCCTGTAACCAGTAGTTACGTCCGTCAGGAAATCAATCCGGATGTGGGTTTGCAGAACACGTTCGTGTTGAGCGCTCGCGGAGGTGCCGATATCGCAGGGCTCATGCAGAACAAGAACCTCAATCTTGATCTCGTTCTCGAATATGCGATGTCGATAAACAAGGTGAAGACGTTTGGTCAAGTGATTGACCCTGCTACGGGTGCTCCGGCATTTGTTGAAAATGAAGAATCAATCAATGGTTCAGCCATACTCGCTACGTTGAACGCCGGTTACAAGGTCGATAACTCTTGGAGCGCTGGCCTTGCCTTGGATTTCGTCCGCAACGACGAAAAGTGGTTCAACAACCTCGCTCAGTCCCCGAGTTTCTTTGCCCAGCGCATCTTGAACTCGGATAAGGACGGTAACACGGTCAAGTACGGCGTGAATTCTCCGCTTTATTCGACGTTCGACGCTCTCTATAATTACTCTCCGAAGTTCTCTCCGGTGGCTCGTTCTCTCGGAACGAACGACGACGCTTTCAAGGCTGGTCAGGGAAATAGCTACAATATCGCTCCGTACAACAAGAATTCCTGGGGTTCCAACGTCTATTCTGCCGAACAGCTCAACCTCATCAATATGATGTTGGATCCGGCTGTTCAGCTCACCCTGCCGTATGGCCTTGCGACTCCGAACCGCATGGGTGTCCGTGCCATTATCAAGGGCGATTGGCAAGAAAAGATCGAAGTTCAGGCTCTTGTAAGTATGTTCAATCAGGTGAATAGCGAAATTCCGGGATTGGACAAGACTTCTTACATGGAAATCGGTGGTGGCGCCAAACTCAATATCGCAAAGATTGCGGGCTTAAGCAAGCCGATGGAATTCTCCGGTTCCTTCAAGCAGTCCAGCAGCAAGAACTTCGTTGTTGCTGGGATGGTTGGTGAGGTCAAGAGCAGCTTTGTCAACGTTGGTTTATCAGCCCAGTTCCTGCCGCGTTTAGGCTTTACGGCTGGTCTCCAGATGATTAACTCCGATTACGGAGTTGGTTTCCAAAATTCGATGGTCGGCGTTGATGCTCCACTCATGAAGAGCAAGCAGACTCAATGGATGGCTGGTTTTGATTACTCCGTTGCAGAAAATGCTTGGTTGTCCTTGAATATAGGCTCTATTATGGTGCAGAATGATTACAATACAAAGCCTTATCTTGATGCATATGAGGCTGCTTATTCTAATGCATATAATAGTACCTATGCTGCGGAAACAGAAAAACTTACTAAGAAACTGAAACAAG
The DNA here is from genome assembly GCA_946413655.1 of uncultured Fibrobacter sp. Classification (GTDB taxonomy): domain Bacteria; phylum Fibrobacterota; class Fibrobacteria; order Fibrobacterales; family Fibrobacteraceae; genus Fibrobacter. The sequence continues at coordinate 46,284 of CAMKLO010000008.1, forward strand.
GTGAATCTCTGACTGCGGAACAAGTTGAATCTGTAAATCAAAAAGCTCTCGAAGCTGCTTCCAAGGTTAAGGTCCCTGATAGAAACATGCCTGATTACAATGGAGTTTCTTCTACGAAAGCAACTTCATACACGCATAAGTTTAGTCAGTTTGTCTTTGAAGCTTCCATTAATGTGGAATTTTAATGGGAGGTAACTAGAATGAATTTCAATATGAACATGCGCAAAATTTTACTGACCTCTGCAATTGCTTTTTCGGCTGCGACTGCGTTTGCCGCCGAAAATAATGCCGAGGTTGTAACGCAACAGAAGTCCCTCTTGGAAAAGTTGGATTCTCTCAATGCGGCTGTCCTCGGACTCAAGATTAACGGTACGGCAAAGGCCGGCGTGCTTGCCTCCTTCTCTTCTTCGGACCAGTACGTCAAGGAATCCCCGACTCAGGAAAACCAGGCGTTTACGGATGTGGACCTGCGCTTGACCGCCCGTCCGAGTTCCGAGACCATGATTGACGTCGAGTTGCGTTTGCACAAGGATTGGCAGAACGCTTACGACGAGAACAACAACCCGATTATCGGTCATTGGTTCAGCTACGATGGTACAATCCTCAACAAGCATGTGGATTTCAACTTGGGTTACATGCGTGTCGGTTATACTCCGCTCACCATTTTCGCCCCGCAGACCGAAATTCTCCAGGAACCGGAGATTTTCTCGGAAAAGCGTCGCGAAGCTCTTGCAAAGCGTAATCTCGATACGACAAGCCGTCGCTTGCTGCAGGGCCTTAACGTCGCTTACAATAGCGGAAGCGTTGGTGCGGTCGATAACATTACTGCACAACTTACCGGTGCACGTCTCCGCAATACGGGAAAGAAACTTGACCAAGTGTTCTTCGATTTCGACTTCTCCGATCGCTATATGCTCGGTGCTCGTGCCGGTGTCGAATCTTACGGAGCTCACCTCGGTTTGAACTATGTCAACTTGATTGACCGCAAATATACACGTCGTACTAAGAAGATTGACAAAACTGATACAGTCTATTACGACAACAACATGGTGTTTTCTGCGGACCTGAGCTTCGATTCCAAGAAGGCTCTTCCGACGCTTCCGGTTTCGTTCGGCTTGAATGGCGAATTTGCCATGTCCAAGTGGAAGGTTGATCGCGATTACCTAGGTACAGAAGTCAAGACATCTTACAAGGTTGTCGAGAAAATCATAAATGGCGACAGGATTGTCTATGTCAAGAACGCCTCTTCGACTCCTCAGGTGGTCGTAAACCAAGACTATGCCGATGAAAGTGGCAATAGCTTCTATGCGAACCTCTTTGCGAAAGGCGATGTCAATGATATCGACTTCAAGGTGGAAGCCGGTTATCTCAAGACGGATGAGAAGTTCTGGTCTGAAATGGCGTCTTCTCCGGTTTATCATGGACGTGCGGTTATCTTGAATGCAAACGCTTTGTACACGAATCCTGCGGATAGCTTGATTCTTGCAACATACGGCGCTTCCAGTCTCGAAAACCTTTACTTCAATGTTTATAATTCCACGACATTGCAGGCGTACAACTTGATGACGTCGGCTACTAACCCGAACACTCTTTCCAATGAAGGAGATATTTTCGGCCGTAAAAATGGCGAAAGCGGATATCTCTACTCCCGTTTGGATAACAACTACAAGAACGGCCATTTCTACCGCAACGGCTACACGGGTACTGTTTCAAAGCGCCTGGAACTTGATCCGCTGATGGAGTTGGATCCGTCTGTAGGTCTTGCATTGCCGTTTGGTCTCGCTACTCCGGACCGCAAGGGTATTACGGCGAAGGCCGATGTCAACTGGGCTGACAAGGTATTCTTCAATGCGCGCGTCAACATATTGACTCAAACGAACTCTTTGTCTGTGGATCCTGCGACAGGTATTCCGCAAGTTGCAGAGAACAAGTTCACGGAATATGCCGTGGGTCTTGGTGTCGATGCTGGCGCTCTTGCCGGTCTTGACCGTCAGATTCTTGTTCAGGGTTCGTTCTCCCAGGCGAAAGAAAACGCTTATCTCAAGCGCACAGCAAAGCGCATCGTTGCTGGTATTACCGCTGATGTGTGGGGCCCGATTGCTTTGCTTGCCGGCTTCCAGCAGTATGATAAGGAATTTGGCAATGGGTTCGGCTTTGGCGGAACATTCGGTGAAATGAATGTGGCCGTTAGCGTGCTCAAGGCTTCTGAACGCTTGATTATGGGCGGCGTCCGCGTGAAGCTCGCTCCGATTTCTTACTTGTCTGTTCAGTACGGCATGCTCAAGAATGACCTTGATTACATTTATGGAATCACGGATGCGAACAATGCGCCTATTGCCGCCGGAGCAAACAAACTTTCCATCAGCAAGAACATCATTACTGCTGATGTTACTGTTAATTTCTAAGAGGTGCTGAAAATGAAAAAACTTTACCAGTACACAATGATTCTCTTGGCAGGTGTTTTGGGTGCTTGTTCCTCTTTGGAAGTGAGCGAACCTTACTCTGAAAATCTTCCGGCAGGTTTCACTGCTCAAGGTTATATGGATGTCCATCCGATTTTGCGCAAATTGCAAATCAAGGATTATGTGGAAGTGCACAATGCTGTTGTCAAGGATTCCTTGACTAAGATGGGCGTTGACTATGCAACCGTTAAAGCAGCCGATGATGCCGCCTTTGCTGCTATGGCCCCCGATGTTCTCAAAGCAATTTGTGCCGATAAGTTCTTGGGTGGTTATCCTGCAGATTCTTGCGCCAATCCTGCAGCGGACACTAAAATCATGGCAGATTTGGCCGAATTCAACTTTGTCGGTGTCGCCGATGATTTCGCAGTGTTGACGCAGGTTCCGATTGATGAAATTGCCATTTCTCAGCAATATGTCGTTTTCGGTCAGGCTCACGGTTGGGCTTATCGCTGGTGTGATGCGACTGAACTCGCCAATATGACTCGCGATCAGGTGAAAGTTTCAGTTATTAATGCTCAAGGGATTCCAGTAGATTCTTCAATTACTCAATTACAGTTAAAACATGTGTCTTCGGCTGATAAATTCGTGGCAGATCCGGGATACTATTGTATGGATCCGGCAACGGGCATTCTCCATCTAGTTAACCAATAGGAAGAGGTATTCAGATGAACTTTAAAGTTATTGCACTTGCTCTCGTTATGGGTGCTGCGGTGTCTGCTCAGGCCGCCGCTGACAAAGTGATAGGCTTCTATCCCTATTGGAGTCAGTATTCCCAGTTCTATGCAAAGGATATCCGCTACAATCTCGTGACTGATATTCACTATATGTCTATCGCTCCGACTGCCGAAGGTACGGTTGCTTTTGCCGATGAATACGATGCGGACAACTTCAAGAATCTCGTGAACATGTCCAAGGAAAACGGCGTCAAGCTGATTGTTTCCGTGGGCGGCATGGAAGCCGAATCGAACCTCAAGGCAATCGCTTCTTCTGACGAAACGCTCTCTACGTTTGTCTCGAACGTGAAGGACTGGATTTCTACGAATGGTGGCGATGGTGTTGAACTCGACTGGCAGAACCTCACAACGGATGACGCCGAAGATTACGCCAAGATGCTGAATGCCTTGGTCGATGGTCTTTCCGGCTCGACGGTGACAGCTGTGATTTATCCGGCTGCAGGTATGGATGTTTACAAGGCCGAAGCTTTGAACCGCGCCGCTTACGTCGATGTGTTCATGGCTGACCTCATGAACGAAAGCGAAAGCAGTCTCGTTCCGAACCAGAGTGCGAACTCTGTGCAGGAAACGCTTGACGCTGTTGCTGCCGCCGGCGTGAACAAGAATCTCCTTGCTCCGGTAGTGTTCCTCTACGGTAAGTCCTTTGCCGGTGCCAAGGGCCTCGGCTCTAGCCACACGGGTGTGGGCAGTGGCAACGAAGGCTACCTCCCGTATGCCGAACTCATGAACCGTTTCGACACGCCTGATTACACGGTGACTTTCGATGAAGCTTCCAAGTCTGAAGTGGCTGTGAGTGAAACCGAATCTATCGTGTTCATGGGCATTCCGTCTGTGAAGGCGGTCGCCCAGCATGTGAAGAGCGAAGGCATGGCCGGTGTTGCCGTGTATGACCTCTCCCAAGACCACTACGAACCGATTGTCTCCCTCCTCGTGACTGTCGGTCTCGAACTCCGTCCGGGCGTCAACTACAAGGCCGCCAAGAAGTAATTCGCGACAATCGAAAACGTTTGGAAAATCCTCGGCAATTGCGCCGGGGATTTTTTTGTCATCCCCGTCTGTCACTCCGACCAATACCGGGGCCAGTTGTCCTATCCTCTCTCCGTTGCCTCCAGTAAACATTAAAATGCGCGGTACATCAACAATTTTTTAAATATAATGGTATCTTTAGAGAAAAATGAGGTTTTGTATGCGGAAACAATTATTTGCTGCGCTCGCCCTTGCGGTGCCGTCTTTTGCTATACCCTTGGTGAATCAGCTAGGTTTTACTCCTGAATCCGAAAAGATTGTCGTCATTCCCGGCAACGATGCCAATCCCCTTGAAGTCCGCGACATGAGCGGCAAGACGGTTCTTTCGCTTGAAGCCCCGATGGTCTATGACTGGGAATACAGTGGCGAGGAAGTCCAGACGTACGATATCTCGTCTATCAAGAAGCCGGGCACGTATCGCCTGTTTCGTGACGGCTACATCGGTAATCCGATCGTTGTGGGCGAGGTTGTTTATGAGGATTTGACGAAAGCCGCGCTCAAGTGGTTCTATTACCAGCGTGCGGGAATGGCGCTCGATACGCGTTATGCTGGCAAGTGGGCACGCGCGGCAGGGCACATGGACGACAAGGTGATTGTCTATGGGACAGACCTTCCGACGGCGACGACGGTGGCTAAGGCGAACGGGAAATCGGCGCCCAAGAATGCCGATGCAAAGTACATCAAGTCGCAGCGTGGCTGGTACGATGCAGGTGACTATGGCAAGTACATTGTGAACTCGGGCATTACCGTTTTTACGTTGTTGGAACTCTATGAGCATTTTCCGGTATATATGGATACGCTCCAGTGGAATATCCCGCGCGAGTTCCCGAAGATGCCGGAATTGCTTGAAGAAATCCGTTGGAATCTCGATTGGATGCTTTCGATGCAGGACAAGGACGGCGCCGTCTATCATAAACTCACTTCGCTGAAGTTCGGTTCTAGCACGATGCCCGAAATTGACGGGGCTCTGCGTTATGCTATTGAAAAGAGCTTGACGGCGACGCTGGATTTTGCGGCGGTGATGGCCCAAGCATCTCGTGTTTATGCGAAGTTTGATGCAGATTTTTCGAAGCGGATGCTCAATGCGGCCGAAGTGGCGTATTTTTGGGCGAAGCGCCATCCGAAAGCTTTGTACAAGCAGCCTTCTGACGTAGAAACAGGCAACTATATGCATGCAGGCGAAGACGGCAAGGACGAATTTGCCTTTGCTGCGACTGAACTTTACCGCGCGACGAAAAAGTCGGATTACCTCAAGGACTTGAAGCAATATACTTTCCGTGCTGATGGTGCTTGGTGGGGCGATGTGAACATGCTCGCCATTTATCACGTGGCGCTTGATTCTGCGGAATTCGGCGCGAAACTCGGCGGTGATGCGCGCAAGGCTTTGCTTAAAGTTGCCAATGAACTCCGCACCGTTGGCGATACGAGTGCCTACAGGCTCCCGGCGTTCCCGTCTAGCTGGAACTGGGGTAGCAATAGCGCCATGGCGAATAACGGAATCGTTTTGATGCATGCGTATTTTGTCACGGGCGACAAGAGTTATCTGGATGGCGCACAGCAGTGCCTTGACTATCTCTTGGGCAAGAACCCTATGGAAATCACCTACGTCACCGGCTTTGGCTACAGGAGCCCGCGCAATCCGCACCACCGCGTAAGCGAATCGGATTTCGTCGATGACCCGGTGCCAGGCATGCTTGTAGGCGGCCCGCATTTGGGCAAACAGGACATCAACCTGGACGGCAAGGAACTTTGGAAATGCCCAAATTACGCCACAGCCGATAAGCCTGCGTTAGCTTATATAGACAACCGCTGCAGCTATGCGACAAACGAAGTGGCTATCAACTGGAACGCTCCGCTAGCTTACCTTGCTGGTGCGTTGCAGGCGATTTACAAGGGATTTACTGCTTCTGTTGTGAAGTAAAAGTCTTTATGCGCTAGTATTGTCATGCCCCACTTGGTGGGGCTTTTTTTGTGGGTTAAATCATGCGTCGTTATTTTTTTTGTGCTTTGAATTAAATGTAAAAATCTTTTTATGGACGATTTATCCATAAGCATGAGTCAGAGGGGATGTGATTTTAGTCATGTTTGCATATAAATTACTTTATATTGAGTTGGTTGGTGTTTGGTAAAAAGGAGTGCGAATGATTACCAAAACACCAAAACTGCTTAGCGCGGCGTGTCTTCTGGCATTCTGCGGATCAGTATCGGCTTACACCATCACAGGAACCGTTTCTGACGACCAAGGCAAGGCCCTTAGGGGAGTCTCGGTGAGCCTTCTCAAGGAAGGCAAGAACGCCACGACGGATCGCCGGGGCAAATTCACAATTCACGAAGATGAAATAACTACACCTCCTGCGGATTCGCCGGGTGTCGCTATTCATCCTGCTTTCAGGAATACTGTTGGGTACATCAGCATCAACAACGGTATTCTGTCTTATTCCCAGAGCAGCACCTCGCCTGTGCAGGTGAAAATTTACAACTCTCTCGGGAATCAGGTCTTCAAAAAGCTTTTGCAGGGATCGGGGACGTATGATTTGAGCAAGGGCATCGAAGCTCGTGGCACGTATTTTGCTCAAGTTTCTGTAGGCAATGCCAAGCAGAACTTCAAGTTCACGACAGACAGAGGCTTCAGCAGTTCCATCGGTTCGCGGGCAAATGGAAACGCTCTCATGAAGGAAGCCGAGAAGGGTGAAGCTCTCCGCTTTGTTGCGGATGGCTATGATACGCTCACCGTTCCGCTGGGCACGCTCGATACGACTGTCGATGTGAAGCTCACGAAAATTGCGACGGAACAGACTTATGCGTTTGGCTATCCGCTCAAGAACGAGCCGACGCCGAGTAAGGGCTGCGGCAAGGACAACACGCTCAAGAATTACTTCAAGTTCAAGGGTGGTGGAATCGAGCACGAAGTCTATCTTGATCTCCCTGAAAATTACGACAAGAACAAGCCTTACCGTTTGGTGTTCGGCATGCATTGCATGGGCGGTTCCGCACAGAACGTCGCAAAGAACGAACATTATTACGGCTATCGTGACAAGGATAAAAAGAATACGATTTTTGTGGCCCCGCATGGTTACACGGACCAGATGCCATGGCGCTGCGGAGACAACAAGGACCACCTCTTCTTTGACGAAATCCTCACTTACCTGAACGAGAACCTCTGCGTCGATACGTCGCGCGTGTTCTCCTCCGGCTTTAGCTTTGGCGCCATGTACTCGAACTCGCTTGCTCAGACGTTCCAGCATCGTCTCCGCGGTGTCGTGGTATTCGCGACTGCTGACCAGGTCATCTACATCCCGAAGAATTCCGGCAAGCCTATCGCTTGGATGGGAACTGTGGGCCTGAGCGATGGCACGTGTCCGCCGAGCATGGGACGTAGCGCCCGCGACAGGATTTTGAGGAACAACGGTCCTGAAGGCCATACGGACTGCACTAGCGAAAAGGCAACGGAATTCTCTGGTGGCGGTGGCCATGTGTGCTATGACTACAAGACGGTCGATCCGCGCTTCCCTGTGAAGTGGTGCACCTTCAATGGCGGCCACCAGTGGGATATGCGTGAGAACGGCAAACTGTGGGCATCCGACATCGGTTGGGAATTCATTACGCAGTTCTAATTTGAGTTTTTTTTCACCCCCCCAAAACAAAGCCTTTCCGTAAGGGAAGGCTTTTTCTTTCTTCTCCCTTTTTCAAAACTATGTATATTACAAGTATGAGTTTTTCTGGTTTTCGCCTATTGTGTTTGAGCGCTTTTGCTAAGCTCTCCCTGATATTTGTTTTGGTGGCTTTTTTTCAGGCCCCGCTCTTTGCGGCTGGTCTCGTGAAGCAGAACATCGATACGACCGATGCGATGAAGACGCTCGAAAATTACGACCGCGGGTTCTATACGCCGCAGGTTCTGCATTTAAAACCTTCGGGCAGCAAGCCGATTGAAAAGCCGTATGGCAAGTTGTTGCACTTGCGGGCGGAGATTTCGGAATTCAGCAGTAATGCTTGGCTTTCGATTGACACGACGGGCGGGAAACGCGATACGATTCGCGGCAAGAACCAGGATCTCACCGAAGATGCGTTGAATGTGCTGCAGACAACGTTTGACAATATCCGCAAGAATCACGGCTACGTGATTGTGCGCATCTGTTACGACCCGTGGTACAATGGCCGTAGCAACGTGACTCCGGATCACGAGTGGGTGCTCAAGCATGTGAAGCAGCTTGCGCCAGTGCTTTCGAAAAATACCGACGTGATTGTAGCGCTCGAGATGGGCATGCACGGCGCCTATGGCGAGATGCACAGCGATACGAACATCACTTACGACCGTATCGCGGAGGCGACGAACCTGATGCTGCGCAGTACGCCGCCCGAACTGAAAATCCTCACGCGCACGGGCAACTATTCCGCAAAGGTTTTGGGCTTTGATAACTGGGGCGTTGATTTCCATATCGACGGCGAGAAGTTTGCCGAAATTGCGAAGGCGAAAGGCGACACCATGTACCGCGTGGGAATGTTCAACGACGGCTATTTGGGAACGCAGTACGATTACGGCACGTGGGGCGCCGACTGCAAGACTTCCATCTGCCGCGAAGAAGGTGTAGCCTGGCTTGAAAAGTACGGCATCAACACGCCCTACGGCGGCGAGGCGCTTACGACGGCCGAAAATTACCAGGTCATCAATACGCCGGAGTTCTTGGCGTACGAGGGATTCCGCACGCATACAAGCTATTTGAATGTCCAGTGGAACAACAACCTGATTGACAGTTGGAAGAAGACTCCCTTCAAGCAGAAGGATTTCGACTACGACCCGGCGCGTGTCGATTCGCTTTCGGGATTCAAGTACATCAACGACCACTTGGGCTACCGCTTTGTGCTGCGTGAATCGTGGATGAGTGATACGGTGAACGGCAATGGAATTTTACGTGCGAAACTGCGCATTCAGAACGTGGGCTTTGGCAACTTGACGCGGAAGATGAAGGCCTCGCTCTACATTCATGGCACGGGCAGTTTCGGCATGTTGGATACGTTAGGGATTCTTTCTTACCATGTTGCGCTTCCGGATACTATTGATTTCATGAAGGTATATAGCCGTAAAATTGAAATCAAGGGTGCGGATACGGTGATGACGTTCGACGGAAACAACGAGCTTTCTATCGAGGCGGATGTGGGCTGTTATTCGGGATGGTCTGGAATCCCCATGTATGTTGAATTAAAAGTTTGCAGTGAAACAAACGAAGAAGATTGTATCCACTTTGCAAATAAAAATGGTTACAAGTACAATTTAGAAAGCGATGCCTATATAGGAAGTTTTCTCATGGGAAATTGCGAACGGACTGCTATCCCGCGCGCCCTCCCGAGTGCAGCCCAAAAGCAAAACGCTCCCTTCGTTCAGAGGGAGCGCAACAGCGTGATTATCCGTGACGGCGATAAACGTTACAAGTTGAACGGCGCGAAAAAATAAGTGGTACGAAAAATCAAATGAGACCTTCTACAAATTGAAAATATTTGTATAAAAATTCTGTTTAAATAAAATCGCAATTTTTTGTAATTTTTTGCAAATAAATGATTTCTTGTGGATTTTTCAGTATATATTATTTTCATGCAAAATATGTATTTTATCATTGTCGTTTCCATAATTTTGGTGTCGGCCCTCTTTGCGTCCGCCGCCTCGACTCCGATTAACTGATTACTTGCAGTAGATTGCTTTTTGGGGGTATCTATCGTCTCTAGTCTGTAGGACCGCAGGCTCGTTTTCTCGTCTTTTATTATATATTACGGATATGACTTTACGTTCTATCCTCTCGTTTTGTTTTGCAGTTGCTTTATCGGTGCTTTTCTTGTTGCCTAAGGGCGCTTGTGCCTTTGAACCTACAATGCAGCAAAGAACTGTTGCCATGAACAGCGAAATGGAAAAAGTTTTTGAAGAAAAAATTATTTCGCTTATTTCGAAAAGGATGGATCTGCCTTCGGTGCGTTCGAAGCTGGAAAAAACAAGTGGCAAATTTGTTCCAGTGTATGGATATGTATTGGATGTAAACGATGAACGTTTTTTGGATGTGGATGTTGATGATAACTTGTTTGCATCGGAAAACCTTTTTGAAGAGCTGAACCGCCAATTGTTGTTGAAAAATGAAAACCTTCTGAAAAAGGCCTCTACGGACGTTCAAAATACATACAAACGTCTTATGAACCGGTTTAATTTCATCAACTTGGAATGGATAAAAATCCATGTCGATTATCTTTATGACCGAGCTCAAAAGAAGTGGATCCGCCCTGCTACGGGTGATTCCATTGTAACCATGACGATGATTGTCAAGTCGGGATATTTCCTTTATCAGGACCGCGATTCCGTCATTGACATACGACGCTACGGCTATTATATACCGAGTTCGAACATAAAAAGAATATTTTTTGGCGATGGTTATTCCGAAGTTCTTCAGGGCAATCCAGACGAAGTTTCGCCTGACGCAAAGAAGGTTTTGCCGTATAAACTAGTCGAAAAGATTTCGCAGAATAAAAAAGACGATGATCGCAACCGTAAAAAAGTAAGGAATCTGCTAAAGAACAGGGAGTTTGCTGCCATACCGCTTGTCGTTAAGGATATGGACAAATATTGCGAAACAAGTTCGTGCTCTGATACGGCCGATTATAGACGTTATCTGAATACGTTGGAAGTGCTTTATAAGGGCGGCATTTTCAGCCGCTTTTAAGCTCTAAATTCTACCAACTATTTACTTTCTACCAAATTCACAAATTCGCGGCATACAGCTTCCGGGTCGGGCTTGCCGAAGATGGCAGAACCGACAACGAAAATATTTGCACCCGCTTCTTTGCAGGCGAGGATGTTGTCGAGCTTGACGCCGCCGTCAATCTGAATGTCAAGTTCCGGTTTCATGGTGCGCAGTTCGCGAATCTTGTCGAGACAATAGGGAATCAGGCTCTGGCCGCCGAATCCTGGGTTCACGGACATGATGAGCACCATGTCGACGATGTCGAGTACGTACTTGATACTTTCGAGAGGCGTTGCCGGGTTGATAGCGACTGCGGGCTTTACGCCGAGTTCTGCAATCTGGTGCAACAGGCGGTCAAGGTGATTCGTTGTTTCGGCGTGCACGCTGATAATGCTTGCGCCGGCTTTAGCAAATTCGCCCACGTACTTTTCGGGATTCTCGATCATCAAGTGGCAATCGAGCGGGAGCTTGGTTCCCTTCTTCACGCAGGCGGAAATGCCCGGGCCGAAACTGATGTTCGGTACGAAATGTCCGTCCATGATGTCGAGGTGAACGAGGCCTGCACCGCCGTTTTCGATAGCTTTGAGGCCGTTGCCGAGTTCGAGGAAGTTTGCGTTCAAGACGCTTGGAGCGATGATTTGTTTAAGCATGTTGAAAATGTAGCAAAATATCTAGAAATTTAAACTTTTTTTTACTAAATTTGCAGCATTAAGAAATAAGAGGAGATTATTTATGACTAAGAACTCTAAAAATGCCGCTGAAAAACCTGCTGCAAAGAAAACCGCCGCAGTGAAGGCTCCGAAAGCCGCTGCGAAAAAGGCCGAAACGTCCGCTCCTGCAAAAGAAACCAAGACCGTTGCAAAGAAGGTCGCTAAGCCTGCCAAGGCCGCCGCTCCCAAAAAAGTCGCTGTCGAGTTCGTGGCGGATTGCCCGCTTGCAACGACCGTATCCGTTGCCGGTTCTTTTAACGATTGGGCTATCGATAAAAACATGCTCAAGAAAAACAAGAAAACGGGCCTTTGGGCTGCAAAGATTTCCCTCGTTCCTGGTGATTACGAATACAAGTTTGTCTGTGACGGCAAGAACTGGGACGAAGGCGAAAATAAAATCAAGCACGTATAAATAAAACAGAAAAAGCCGCATAGCGGCTAGATACGAAAAATGCCCGCCGGTAGTAGCGGCGGGCTAAATGCGTTAGACTATCGTTCGCCGGCAGACATGTCGGCGTTCTTTTTATTCTTCATCTGGTTTTTGTGGTCGTACATGGAGGCGTCAGCCCGCTTGAATACGTCCATTACGCTCTTGTCCTTCGTGGCATCGAAATCCGCCATGCCCGCCGCAAAAGAGATGCTTTCGGTGGGGGCGAACACCTTATTGTTGATGCAGGACTTCAGTTTTTCGAAAAGCACCATGCGGTTGTCGTATTCCGTATCGAACAGGATGATGACAAATTCATCGCCGCCGGTTCGATAGACGGGGCTATGCTTGAACGTGTTGCAGAATACCTTGCAGCAGTTCTTGATGTAGGCGCTGCCCATGTCGTGTCCGAAGGAATCGTTGATGAATTTTAAGTTGTTCACATCGCATTCTATAATGGCGAACTTCAAATCGTCCTTGGTCTTTATCTCGTTGTTGATAAGCTCGCACTTTGCCTTGAATGCGACAGCGCTCCCGACTCCTGTGAGGGGGTCTTTGTTCGCGATGAGCATTGTATGCTGGAGGTCTTTCTGCAGTTTCTTGGCGACGACTTCGAGACTGTGTTCTTCTTCGACATTGATGATACCGACGATAAACGACTGTGTGTTGCTCTTGTCGCTTGCTATTTTCAAGCGATAATGTTCCGGGTACCCGTTAACGTTTGCAAAGAACGGAATGGTGTAATGCGTGGAAGTCTTTAACAGCTCGATGCATTTTTCCAGAGTCGATCTTTCGATGAATCCGCTCATTTCATTGGGAATGTAAATGCGTCTCATCAAGTTGTCGAAAATTTTTGGATCGGTAGATTCGCGGCCTTCCCAGAGGAGCGGGGCGAACTTGTCGCTCACCTGGTAGTATTTCGCCTGATTCTTGACGAGATCGACATAGACGACCAAATCATAGTCCGACGAAAGCCCAGCGATAATGACCGCTTTCTGCGAGAGGTCTCTGTTCCGGCTCATTTGCGTAATGAAGAATGCGTAGATAATGCAGCAGCCGAGCATTGAACCGATGGAATTGCAGGGCGCGAACGGGAACTTTATCTGGAAAATACCGCAGAGGATAGGCGCGAAAATGAACAGGAACGCGGTAAAGTAGCGGCGCTTGATGTCCATGTCCGTGGTCTTGTGGATTCTGAATGCAATGAAAAGCCCCGTGATGAAAAACGTAAAATACTGGCTGTAGAAAAGCAGGTCAATGTCTGGACTTGTCGTGTAAAAACCACTTTCGCTGATGTTGAAAATGGACTTGGACTCGAAGTTCTTCCCGAGCAGCACGAACTGGAACAGCACGAGAGCTATTGCAAGGGCCTTTGCAGGAATTGCCTTGTTACGTCCCATGTGGATGAAATTCAAAATGTAGTTGAGCCAAATGAAGGCCGATATTGCCGTGGCCGCATGAAAAACCGTTGACGAAATAAAGAATAGGTCGTTGTTCTGGATGACGCCGCTCCCGATAAATCCCCATAAGCCGTCCTGGAGGCAAAATAGCGTGACCCAGTTGGAAAGGAAAAGGAAGTCTTTATCGGTCTGTTCGCTTTCGTCCAATACAAGCTTGAACTGATTCCTGAAAATCAGCAGGACGATAAAACACGTAAAAGCTAGGACTGAGTATAGAGGATGTGGCATAGGACTATCTCATATTATATCATGAAATATAAGTTTTTTATAAATATATTGCATTTTCTATGGAAATTTTGTTCCATATCCCTTTAAGGATACTTTTGTTTGAGGCAATCTATTGACTTTTGAGTTTGTATAATTGATATTATTAAGTAAATGTCTAACAAGGAGTTCAATAATGAAGACCAATAGTTTTTTTCTAGGTGCCGTTCTTGGTGCCGCAGCTACCGTTGCGTTCACGAAGAAGTTTTTTAATTGCTGTTCCTGCGAAGAAAAATGCGACTCTTGCGACAATCCAGTTTCGAAAGAAGTCGAAGGTGATGCTGTCAAGAAGGAAACAGATGAGACTCCCGAAAAGAAGGATTCAAACGCCACGATCGAGCAACTTCGCAACTCCATAGAAAGCCTCCGCAAGGAACTGAGCAGCCGCATCGAATCGGAGCAGACTTTCGCTGCCAAGTGCGAAGACCTCAAGGAACAGGTGGCGAAGCAAAGTGTCGAAATCAATAATTTGAAAAACGTCTGCGAAATGCAGGATAGCCGCAACAAGAAACTTGAAGAAGAACTGGCCAACAAACCCAAGAAATAAAAAGAAGCAAAAAAAGAAGCCGCCTTGCAGCGGCTCTTTTAGTATCGTCGTGATTTTTGTGTCGTCTTTACAGCATCGCGGCTTTCACGGCGTCAAGCAATTTCTGTAGCTTAGCCTCGATGATCGCCCAGTCGCCTGATTTCATTTGTTCAACATTGAAAATGCTTGCTCCGAACGAGAGCAGGTTTGCGCCGGCCTTGAGATAGCTAGCTGCGTTTTCTGCGTTCACGCCGCCACAAGCCATCAATGGAATGTCGCGGAACGGCCCGCGCAAAGCCTTGATGTAATCCGGTCCGCCGACGCAATTTATTGGGAATATTTTGACGGCTGTTGCGCCCAAGTCGTAGGCTTTCTGCACCTCGGTCGGTGTGAGCGCGCCCGGGATAATCGGGATGCCTGCGGTACTGGACAGTCTGATGACTTCGTGGCGCGTGTTCGGTGTGACGAGAAATTCCGCACCTGCGGCAATAGCCTTTTCCACGTCGCTCCCGTGACGCACTGTTCCTGCGCCGACTTTTATATCGAGTGGTCTCGCGTAAGACTTGAGCTTTGCGATAATTTCTGTTGCGGCGGCTGTGTTCATCGTGACTTCAATTGCCTTGAGGCCGCACTGGGCAGCTGCCTTTACGCATGCTTCTTCGGCGCCTTGAGGAATGTCGCGGAGAATGCCCACGACCGGCATCGGTTGTAAAAATTCGAGGAAATTCATGACTTTAAAATAGATTATAGACGAGAGACGAGGGATGAATGAAAACAAAAAAGTGTTGTTTTTGTTGTTTACAAAGAATGTAAAAAGGCGGACGTAAGCCCGCCTGTTTTTTTCTAATTCCTATAACCTACTCAAACCTTAACGCTTCAATTGGATCGAGCCTGCTTGCCTTGCGGGCGGGGTACCATCCGAAGAATACGCCTGTGGCGCAGCATACACCGAAGCTCACGAAAACGCTCGTGATGGAAATGCTCATGGGCCAGTTCATCACGCTCTTGATGATTTCCGAGGCGGCAATGCCAATGCCAATGCCGATGGAGCCGCCAAGAAGGCTAATCAAGATGGACTCGATGAGGAATTGCAGAAGGATGTCCTTGCCGCGGGCGCCGATAGCCATGCGTAGCCCGATTTCCTTGGTGCGTTCGGTCACGGAAACGTACATGATGTTCATGATTCCGATACCGCCTACTAACAAACTAATTCCTGCAATGGCGGTGAGCACGAGCGAGAGCATGTCGGATGTGCTCGTGACGGTCTGGATCATTTCTTCTTGTGTAAAGACGCGGAATGGGTCGGTGGGTTTAGTCCAGCTGCGGCGTTCCTTGAGGATGTTCATGATTTCTTCGGTCGCCTTGGCGGCGTAGCCTTCGCCGATGGAGTTCGCGTAGATTTGGCGGATGCTTGTCGTCGAGGAGAATCGCCTCATCACGGTCTGGTACGGCGTGAAGATGACGTCGTCCTGGTCCTGCCCGAAATCGCCGGAGCCTTTCGCTTTCAAGGTCCCGATGACTTTCAGCGGAATGTTCTTGTAGCGGATGGTTTTGCCGATGGGGTTTTCGCCTCCAAAGAGGTTCCTCACGACGGCTTGCCCAACGACGCAGACTTTTGCCATGCGGTCGGCTTCGTCATCGAACATCACGCCGTCTTCGATTTCGTAGTTGCGGATTTTGAGGTAGTCCGCGGAAATGCCGGAGAGCGTGGTGGGGGAGTTGTTGTTGCCGACAATGGCTTGCCCGCCAACGCTGACCATGGGAGAAACTCCGTTGATGTAGGTCGCTTTTTCGCGGATAGCGATGACGTCTTCTTCTTCGAGCATTTCCGTCGATTCGGATTGCACGCCTCCGCGCCGGCTCTGGTTCGGCATGATGGTGATGGCGTTTGTTCCCATGGCGGTCATCTGTTCCTTGATGGATTGCTTGGAGCCTTCACCCATGGCGACCATGGTGATAACAGCCGCAACACCGATGACGATGCCGAGAACGGAAAGGAATGTGCGCATGCGGTTTCGCAGCAGTGCACGGATTGCAATTTTGACTAAAGTAAATGGATTCATGATTGTAGTTACTAGTTGATAGTTAATAGTTACTAGAGCGCTTTCGGTGTTGTTACTAGTTAGTAGTTATAGAATCCCGAAAATGAAATTCTAGTAACTAGTAACTCAGATCTAGGAACTCATTCGTCAAATGTTTCCGGGGGTGGCAGTGCTTCGAACGCTTCTTTCGCGTCTTGCACGGTTTCGTTAATGACATCTTTTTTCACTAAACCGTCCCTAAGGGTGATTGTACGGGTCGAAAAAGTCGCAATGTCCGGTTCGTGCGTAACGAATGCGATTGTCTTCCCCTGCCGGTTCAGTTCCTGGAATATCATCATGATTTCGTAACTGGTGCGGGTGTCGAGATTTCCGGTCGCTTCGTCGGCGAGTATAATCACGGGGTCGTTGACTAATGCGCGTGCGATGGCGACTCGCTGTTGCTGGCCGCCTGAAAGTTGGTTCGGCAAGTGGTTCATGCGGCCTTCGAGCCCGACTCTTTTTAACGCCTCGATGGCTCGGTGGTGGCGTTCCGCTGCCGATATGGCTGGGTTGTACAATAACGGAAGTTCCACGTTTTCAATGGCGGTTGTGCGGCTGAGCAGGTTGTAGCTCTGGAATACGAATCCGATTTTCTGGCTGCGGATCTTGGCCAGAGCATCGCGTTTGAGAGTCTCGGTGTGTTCTCCATCTAGTATATAGTGTCCGGAGGTGGGTCGATCCATGCAGCCAAGTATGTTCAGCATGGTGGATTTACCGGACCCTGAGGTTCCCATGATGGTGACGAATTCACCACTATAAATATCGTAGCTCACCCCGCGTAGTGCATGTACGGTTTCGGTTCCCATTTTGAAATCGCGGCGTAGGTTTTGAATAGAAAGGATGGGTGTTTTAGTTTGCATAAAGACCTTATTTCTTGTTTGTTGGATGCTCTAACCTGTTGATTAGGTTGCTTTTACGTCGCAAGAACATGGATTTTTTTGTGATTCGGATTCGAATGAGTCTAAAAACATGGTTTTTTCGTTTGATTGTTATGTTTCTGGACATAAACATTAAATTTTTTTTTATTTTATATTCCGGCTTGAACCACCCTTGGTGGTTGGTTCTGCGTCCTTGGAGATTTTAATGAACGATAAAACGCCTCAGAATGTTTCGAGTAAGTCGGAAGACGACGAAATCGATATTCTTGAGATATTGGTGTACTTGAAGAGCAAGTGGAAAATCTTGCTTGTATTTTTGATTTTGGGCATTGCATGTGGTGGCCTTGTTGCGAAGTGGATTCGTCCGTCGTTTAAGAGCGATATCCTCCTTCAGGTAAACGTCAAGGGGAATAAACAGGGACTTGCTCTTGGTGAAATGGGTGCACTTTTGGATATTTCTACCCCGTCTGCAGCCGAAATGGAGCTTATCAAGAGTCGCGTCGTTTTGGGGCAGGTGGTTGAAGATGAAAGGCTTTGTTTCTCTGCCGTTCCGCAGAACAAGATGGACCGCCTCCTGCAGCGCGAAGGTCGTATGGACCTGGAACTGTTGCAGATTCCGCGTGCTTTTGTCGAGGCGAAGGGTAAGCTTTTTGCCCGTGTGACTGCGGATTCCAGCGCATATGAAGTGTATGAGAAGGAAAATGGCGAAGTTGTCACATTGTTGTCCGGCGAGGTGGGTGAAACTTACCGTAAGCCATTTGCTGGTGATACTTTAGTTATCTGTGTCAGAGCCTTGACCGCGACCGTTGGTCAGACCTTCTTGCTCTCGGCATCTCATCCGCAGGAAGCCGCCGCTGCATTGCTTAAGGGACTCAACATTTCGGAAGAAGGCAAGAATTCTGGCATTATCAGGGTGTCTCTCGAAAATCGCTACGCCGACAGAGTTGCTGCTATTTTGAACACTATTGCAAATACGTATTTGAAACAGAATATCGAGATGCGCAGTGCCGAAGCGAAAAAGACGTTGGCCTTCCTCGAAGAACAGTTGCCGGGTGTCAAGGCCAAACTGGATTCGGCTGAACAAAAGCTTACTTCGTTCCGCCATTCCAAAGGAACCATTGACCTTACGGGTGAAACCCGTCTGCATCTTGAAAAGGACGTGACGCTCCAGCAACGTATGCTCGAACTCGAACAGAAAAAGCAGGAAGCGTTGCGCTTGTTCCGTGCTGAACATCCGACAGTCCGCACGATTGAAGAACAACAGGCTAAACTCCGTCAGGAATTGGCTAAACAGCAGCGTTCCGCGGCAAGCCTTCCGGTGGTGCAGCAAGAAGTCCTTTCGTTGCAAGAAGAAGTGGAAGTTAATAATAGACTCTATACGAACTTGTTGAACAATATCCAGCAGTTGCGTGTGGTGCAGGCTGGCGAAGTCGGTAACGTCCGCATTGTGGATCAGGCCTACGCTCCGCTTAAACCCGCAAAGCCGAACCGCAAGCTGGTGTTCCTTGGCGTTGTGTTTGTGTTCTTGCTTTTGGGTTGTTTTATCGTCTATGTGCGTCGCATGCTTACGAACGGTGTCTGCAGTAGCAGCGAAGTGGAACAGGCTACGGGTATTGGCGTATATGGCAAGCTCCCGATGCTTGAAGGCAAAACGCAGAATAATGTTTACAAGCCTTGCGTTTCCGAGAAGCCAGATGACCCGTTTGCAGAAGGAGTTCGCGCCCTTCGTACGGCTCTCGAATTTTCTGTTTTCTCTGACGGAAAGAAGGTTTTGATGGTATCTGGTCTTGTGCAGGGTGTCGGTAAGTCTTTTGTCTCTACGAACCTTGCGGCGTCTTTTGCAATGACCGGTAAGAAGGTTTTGCTTGTCGATATGGACCTTCGTCGTGGTCACCTGTTTAAACATAGCCAGAAGGGCTTGTGTGAAATGCTTGAAAAGGAATCCTACACGGATGAATTCGTTGTCAAGGTGACGGATAATTTCCATGTTTTAGGTTCCGGCGCCCGCGTCGTGAATCCGGGTGGCCTTTTGAGTAGTTCTAGATTTAGCGCTTTCCTTGATGCGTTCAGGGATAAGTATGACTTGATTGTTCTGGATACTCCTCCGGTATTCCAGTGCAGTGACGCTTTGCTTGTCGAAAAGCATGCGGATTATCTGTTGTGTGTTTTGAAGCATGCAGCTCATACCATTGAAAGCATCCAAGATGCCTTGAATACTTTTGACCGCAGCACGGAAACACCGTTGCAGAAGGCTTTCGTCTTCAACAAGTGTGAACGTCATGCGGGGTACGGCTATGGTAGCTATTACGGCTACTATGGCTACCACAAGAAATATTAACCAATAACAAGGAGAATAGATGAAAAAAATAGTCGCAATGTCTCTCTTGGCCGGTAGCTTCGCTTTCGCGCAGTCCGGCCTGATGGGCGGAGCCGATGGTCTTAACCAGAAAACAGCTCAAACACTCGGTGAGGGTGGCTTTGCAGTTGGTTTCGGAGGCCAGGTTTCCTATGATTCATGGTCCCTCTCTCGCGGTGGCCAGGTCACTAAGTATGGAAAGCATGGCGTGTTCCGTGAAAATGACGGAAGCTTGACTGCAAATATCAATTTTGCAGCTGGCGTTACGGATTTCATGGACGTAGGTCTTATGCTTCCGCTTTACTACGACCATGCCAATACCGACAGGTTGCCGGAAGGTGACATGTGGAAGGCTAGCCGTGGTGACCTCGAACTCTGGGCAAAGGCAAAGCTCCCGCTCGACGAAATGACCGATGGCATCTTCAATGCTGCTGTCGCCGCTCAGTTCTACTTCCCCACGGGCGACAAGTCTGTGGGTGTCCGTCCGCGTCATGCTTGGTTCTTGAACGCTGAAGGTAACAGAACTCATCCATATACCCTCAATGGCGTGGCCATTGGCGGTGAATTGATCCTCACCCTCGACCTCCAGAAGGTTGGCGCTCCGCTCCGCATCAACGGTAACGTTGGTTTCGTCGGTACGATCGGCCGTGGTACCAATACCTTGGTCTATGGTGGTGGCTTCAACTTCCTCCCGACCGATTGGATGGACATCTTCTTCGAAGCTAACGGTGAATTCCGCGTCGAAAAGGGTGAATATCCGCGTGATCCGGGTTATGATCCGTTCACTCTTACCCCGGGTCTCCGTTTCCACCTCCCGGCCAACATCGATATCGCCCTCGGTCTCGATGTGGGTATCCGTTCCTTCTCTAAGGGCTGGGATTTCGAAGACGAAATGCACGCTGCTGGGGCTTACCAGTTGCACTATGTTGACAAGCACGATGGCGTTATCAAGTACGGCTATACACCGACTCCGCGCTTTGCAGGTACTGCTGCTCTTACTTGGCGCTTCGGCAATGTCCGTGGTGCTGATGAAGACAACGATGGCGTAGCCAACAACATCGACCAGTGCGCAGGCACTCCGGCAGGTGCTGTTGTTGACGCTAACGGTTGCCCGCTTGACGGCGACAACGACGGTGTCTTCGACGGTATTGACCAGTGCGCTGAAACTCCGGCTGGTGCTATTGTTGACGCTGCTGGCTGCCCGTCTGACGCTGACAATGACGGTGTCTTCGATGGTATCGACCAGTGCGCTGAAACTCCGGCTGGTGTAACTGTTGACGCTAAGGGTTGCCCGGTTGACTCTGACAGTGACGGTATCGCTGACTACCTCGACAAGTGCCCGAACACTGCTTCTGGTGCTCCGATCGACGCTAGCGGCTGCCCGATCGACTCTGACAACGACGGCGTTGCTGATTACCTCGACCAGTGCGCTAATACTCAGGCTGGTATTGCTGTTGACGCTAAGGGTTGCCCGGTTGACTCCGACAACGACGGCGTTGCTGACTACCTCGACAAGTGCCCGAACACCGCTGCTGGCCTCCCGGTCAATGCTGACGGTTGCAGCCCGGACGAAGACAAGGACGGCGTACCTGATGCTCTCGACAAGTGCCCGGCAACTGCTGCTGGCATCTCTGTTGACGGTGTTGGCTGCCCGGTTGACTCTGACAAGGACGGCGTACCTGATCACCTCGACAAGTGCCCGAACACTCTCGTTGGCGTCGCTGTCGATAAGAAGGGTTGCCCGAACAAGAACCAGGATCTCGAAAAGTTGAAGAAGGGTATCCAGTTCAGGACCGGTTCTGCTAAGCTCACCAAGAGCAGCAACAAGACCTTGAACAACATCGCTAAGTTGATGAAGAAGCTCCCGAACGTCAACCTCGAAATCCAGGGCCATACCGACGATACCGGTAAGGAAGAAAGGAACAAGGTTATTTCCGAACAGCGTGCTCAGGCTGTCGTCAAGTATCTCGTCAAGAAGGGCATCAGCAGTGATCGTCTCCGCGCTGTCGGTTACGGTTCTGACAAGCCGATTGCAGATAACAAGACGAAGAAGGGCCGCAAGCTCAACCGTCGTGTTGAACTCGTTCCGTTCGAAAAGTAATCTTCGAATCTGATTGAGAACTAAAAAGGGGCGTCCGTAAGGGCGCCCTTTTTGTATGTGAAGAAAGTCTGTATTTGGAGAATGCTGCAGGCCGTTATGAACGAGCTGCACAATTCCAAGTACTGCTCAATAACATAAATTGAACAACGAAAAAGCGCACGGTTACTCCGTGCGCCTTTCTAAATAGAGATCTTTATAAGTAAATGTGGGGAGTTTTAATGAATGGGATTGTTGTCGTATGGCAGCGAGAGAATAAAGCGTCATACTTGTATTGGTCATCAGAATTCCTATTTTCGCATTCCGAATGAACTCCTAACCACCAACCACTAGCCGCTAATCTCTCGTCTCTCGTCTCTCGTCTATTGCCTAAACACCCATTTCTTGTAGAGGGTAAAGCTTACGAGTACATAGACGACGTTTGCGATGATGTTCGCGAAGTAGGTTGGCTTCATGAATCTTGAAATGAATTCCGTAAAGCCGGTGCACCAGGATGCATTTTCGAGAATATAGACACTCCCTTCGAGAACAAGTAGGTTTATGCCGTATGAGCATAGGAATACGATGACGAAGCGTGCAAATTCAGTGCGTTTCTTGTTTTTACTCTCGAAGTTCCAGATGCGGTTCATGATGTAGCTGTTGAGGCCACCGACGACGAATCCCAAAAAGTTCGAAAGTTCCAGGTTCCAGTCGAGGACTTGGTGTAGAATCCAGACTGTGGCAAGTGTAATCAAAGTGTTTATTACACCAATGATATTGTATTTGATGAAGTGTTTCACGGCGGTAAAAATACTATTTTTTGCGCCATGAATTGGATTACTGGTAAAAAATGCAGTGCCGCCGAAGCGGCCGAAATGATTCATAATGGCGATGTTCTCGGGGTTTCAGGATTTACTTTGGCTGGATACCCCAAGGCGGTTCCACTGGCGATTGCTGCACGAGCAGAAAAGCTCCATGAAGCGGGCCAGGAATTCAAGGTAACGTTGTTTGCAGGTGCTTCGACGGGCGATAGTTGCGATGGCGCGCTTGCCCGCGCGAAGGCTATGTCGCTCCGCATGCCTTACCAGTCCAATCCGAGTTTGCGCAAAGCGATTAACGATGGCAGCATCCATTATATTGACGCGCATTTAGGCAAGATGGGCTACCTTGTGCGTACTGGGGCTGTCCCTGCGCCGACAGTCGCGATTATCGAAGTCTCTGCGATTTTGCCGGATGGTCGCGTTTGCCTTTCGACATCGGGCGGAAATTCGGTCTGCTATTTGGAAATGGCTCCGAAGATTATTCTGGAACTGAATACGCGCTTGGGCGATAGTTGCATCGGCGTGCACGACAATGCTCTTCCGGAACTTCCGCCCCATGCGAAACCGCTTGCGATTTACAGTGCAGGCGACCGTGTTGGTGATGAATTTGTGCGTATCGACCCGAACAAGGTTGTCGCAATTGTTGAAAATGATGCCTACGATGAAGTGACCCCGTTCGTGGAACCTGATGAAGTTTCAAAGAACATTGGCGAACGCATTTTGGACTTTATCCGCTTCGAAGAATCGCATGGAAGGCTACCGAAAGGACTTGCTTACCAGAGTGGCGTTGGCAAGGTGGCGAATGCGGTGCTTTGTGCGATGGCCGATGACGAACGTCTTGGTCAAATCGATCTTTATACCGAAGTTATCCAGGAAGCCGTGCTTCCGCTCCTCAAAAAAGGCAAGCTCGGTATTGCTTCGGGAACGGCGCTTACGCTTTCTCAGGCGGCGCAGAAAGAATTTGTTGAAAACAGTGCGGCTTGGAAAAAGCATTTTGTGCTCCGCCAGCAAGAAGTGAGCAACAGCCCTGACGTAATCCGTCGTCTTGGTGTGATTTCCATGAACACTGCTTTGGAAGTTGACATTTTTGGCAACGTGAACAGTTCGCTTGTCTGTGGTTCGGCCATGATGAACGGCATCGGAGGTTCTGCCGATTTTGCACGCAATTGCGCTCTCGGATTTTTCCTCACGCCGTCGGTGGCGAAGGGCGGTGCTATTTCGAGCGTTGTACCTTACGTGAGCCATGTGGACCATACCGATCACGATACGCAGATTTTTGTGACGGAGCAGGGGCTTGCAGACCTTCGCGGTTTGCCGGTCGAAGAACGTGCACGCCTGATTATTAAGAACTGCGCCCACCCGGATTACCGTGACGAACTCACGGATGTTCTGGAATACGGCCTCAAGCATGCGAAGGGCGTCCATGTGCCGCTAGCTCTTTCTCGTGCGTTCGAGATGCATACCCGTTTTTTGGAAACGGGCAAGATGCTGTAATTATACCGTATTTGCTTAATTTATTCCTTGTCGCAGTTGCCCAAATCCTATAATAATTATATTTTTGTTACGGGATGTTTAAGTGTGGCTAGAATTTGATGACGAGGGCATCTCTTTATGGGAATTTTTTCTCAGAACGGTTTTAGGGGTCACGTATTGTGCTCCCAACTTTTGATTACAGTGTTGCTTACGGCACTCCTTGTGGCGTGCGGTGACGATTCTTCGAGCGGCCCGGAAAAACCGGGTTTTAATACTGAACTGTCCAGTGAAGAAGACGATTCTTCTTCGTCAAGTGCTGGTTCTAAAAAGTCGAATTCGTCAAGCAGCGCCAAGAAAGAAGTTTCTTCTTCTAGCTCTTTGGAAGAGATTGATCCGCCTGAAGAGGATTTGAATGTTATCTATGTTCTCGTAAACGGAGCTGTTTCGGGTGTTGTTGCCTTGGACGAATTTTCTAAGGGCGCTCAGGTTGAGGTGGTTCAACTGGATTCCGCGGATGGATTTGTTAAGTCCAAGAATTCTTTTTCGGGTGATGTTGGCAAGGGTGGCGCCTACGAAGTAAAAAAGGTTAATTTGTCTTCTCCGTATGTTTTGCTTTATGCTGACGGAAAAATTGAAAGTGTTGTTGATGGAAAGTCTGCATCGGTTTCTTTGACGGCTTTGGGAGATGCGACTTCCAGCATTGTTTTCAATTTGAATTTGTTGACAACGCTTGAAACTGGGCGCACTCTTGATATTTTGGACGGGAAGGGAGCGACTTCGTTTGAATTGGCTAAGTCCGAGGCGGCTGCGGATGTGTGGAATATGTTCCACTTGGAATCTACCGATTTCGACATGACTGAGACTATCCATGTTTCGGACGATGGTGAATCGGGTGCGGCGCTTTTGGCTTCGACTATTTTGTTGCAGGCGGGCGCCGATGGCGACTTTGCAAAGTTCTTTAAGGATGTTCTAGCGGATGTGCGCGAGGACGGCAAGTGGGACGATGGCGATGCTCGTTTGTCGATTGCGGACTGGGCGCTTGAGAATGACATCAAGGATGGTTACGCGTCGATTCGCAAGTCCCTTGAAAAACGGATGGGCAAGGCTGCTGGCTTTGAAAAGTATCTCAAGAACTTCTATTTGAGTGAACTCAATTTCCCTAGTTGCAACGCGAAGTCTGCGGGGAGTATTTTCTTTGTCATAAATAAGTCGAGCAAGTTCTATGCTTCGAAGTACGACGATGTTTCGAAATCGAAGGATCGCTTTGTCTGTGATGAAGAGGACGGTTGGACTGCTATTCCCGATAGCTTGAAGGATTTCATGGGGAATACGACGCCTGCGAAAGACGGTGAGGTCCGTCGCGGTGCGTTTACGGGTGAATTCTTGACGTATGACGGGACGAAGAAGGCGTGGCGCAAGGCGACCGCTGTTGAAAAAGACCGTTACTTTGTTCTTGAATCGGGCGTGAAAGAGTTTGTCGATATTCAAGATGTCTATGAAGGTATCAAGAACGATGAACGCGTGATTTTCGTTTTGCGCCATGCAGAACGCGGCGATGACACGAGTAAGGGCGGAACGCTTACGGATAATGGAAAAAAACAGTCCGAAGAGGTCGGCGCTAGACTCAAAAAGTTCAAGGAAGACTTTGTTCTGGGTGCATCTGAATTTTTGCGTGCTCACCAGACGGTGGAATCCATGGCCAAGGGACGTGGCCAATCTTACGACAAGCGCGATACGCTTCCGCAGTTGAACGACGACTGGTACATCAAGGACAAGGACATTATGTCTAAGGTAAACGATGAGGCTGGTGGCGGTTGGCATTCTACTTCTAAGTATGCCTATACGGGAGCCTATACGACGGGTGCCAATGCGGCATTCTACAATCTTGCGGAACGTTCTGTGGAACTGATTGAGGATGTTCTTGTAAAAAAATATGCCAAGGAAAAATTTGTCCTTTTGAGTTCCCATGACAAGGTGATGGTCCCGCTTGTGGCCTATTGCTCGAATTTGAAGATTGCATTGAAGGAATACGATGGCGGCAAGTGGATTAACTACTTGGCTGGAGTCGCTATTATCATCGATAAGGACGGAAATCGTCGATATGTGGCTGTTCGTGGTCTCAAGTCTGGGTTTGCGAACTAAAAATTACTAACTTCAAATCCATGCGGATTTGGGTATTTGCATTATCATTTTTATTGTGGACGGCTTGCGATTCTGTCCGTTATGGCTCTGTTCCTTGCGAAGGCGATGATTGCGAGGCTGTTATAGATAATGACGAAGATTCCAGGTCTAGTTCGGATGGTGGAACCTCCTCGAACGAGGATTCGAGGGACAACCATAAGAGGAGCTCGTCGTCAGGCCATTCGTCGAATAATTCTTCAAACAATTCATCTCATAATTCGTCTGCAATTTCGTCAAGCAGTTCGACGCATAGGTGGCACCGTAATTCTTCGAGTTCCGTCAAGGGTGGTTCTAGGGATACGGTGGCTACGAGAAATTCCAGTTCTTCTGGTACGCCGGTAATTCAACAGCCTGTTGACACACTTCCCGCCTGTAACGCATCTTATGAGGGAAAAACTTATACGCTCGCAGGAGTGTTGTATTATTGCACTGCGGGGCAATGGGACGAATTCGTTCCCGAGATTTCTGAGGTTCAGTGCAGCGACGGCAATTTGAATTTGAGTAGAGTGAGAAGGGCTGTTTATGCCGAAGATGTTGATACGTCGTCTGTAAGCAATTATCGTAGGGCTGGCGTCCGCATTTCGGGTGTTGCGCAGAAGGGCCCGTTCCATGCAGGGGCTTCCGTAAAGATGGTTGAACTGGATAGTGCTCGACGTCTTGCGGAATCCAGGAGGACGCATGAGACGTGCATAGCCTCAGCAGATGGTTCGTTCGCATTTAACAACTTGGATTTGGTATCGCCTTATGTAAAGGTCGAGGCGAACGGTTATTACATGGATGAGTTGACGGGCGTTCGTTCGTCGTCGCTTTTGAAGCTCAATGCGGTTGTAGATTTGTCTAGGCGCGATTCGTTCAACGTGAACATGCTTACGCACATGGCGGCTCCGCGAGTATTGAAACTTGTGCAGGATGCGGGCAACAACCAGCCTATCGGGAGCCAGAGCGGACGTGCGCTGAGCGACGTGCTTTCGTCCTTTGGCATTAGTCTTGGTGGATCTACGGGTGGTTTCAATGGCGGTTGGAATCGTGGCGGGGCGACCACGTCGTCCGGTCAGAAGGCGGCAGAAGACTTGAGCATTTTCGACAATGATGATTACGGTGCCGCGCTCCTTGCTGTTTCTGTGATGATGCAGAGTTATGGTTCAGCAAACGAGATGCTTTACTTTGCGAACCGTGTCGCCGAAGACATCCAAGGCGATGGGAACTGGGGCGATAATTCCTCCAAGGCAAAACTTGCAGACAAAGTATTGAAAATGGATGCCGAAGGAGGCCTGGCGAAAATTCGTAGGAACATTGAAAGCTGGAATCTTGGTGCAGTGCCGGATTTTGAAAAGTATGTGCGCGGTTTCTGGACGAGAACGCATAACTTTGAAGCTTGTGGTTCGATGAATGCTGGACAAGTGAAACATGTGGGCAACAGTCAAAGTGAATATTTTGTCTCTTACTATGAACAGCCCGATGGCCCGAAAATTCGTTTTATTTGTGATAGAACTACCAAGGTATGGCGCGTGGCTACCGATTTTGAAAAAGATACGTATGGTCTTGGTGTTGGCGATTATGACGGACAAATTAAAAGCGGCAAAATCAATCAGGACAAGTCGTATATATATGACCAAAGCAAGAGAAGTTGGCGCGAGCCCCTGCCGGGTGAAATCCTTGAGTTTGTCGATGTCGCGGATGTCCTAAAGAATATTGCTGTGGGCGAAAAGGTCATCTTTATATTGCGTCATGCGGAACGTACGGACGATACTGGAAAAACAGGTCATTTGACGGGTAACGGAAAGAAACAGTCACAGACGGTGGGCGAAAAGTTCAAGGGCGAAGAAATTAGTTTTGCGAATTCTACTTACACGCGTAGTTACGAAACATGCGAGAACGTAGCGACTGGCGCAGGCTATGCCCAATTGGTGAGTGATACCATTGCAGATTTGGATGGCGCCTGGTTCGTAAAGAATGAGTCGAAATTTGAAGATTACAAGAATTCCGATGGCGGCGGCTGGGTGGTTACGTCGGCTTATGCATACAAAGGAAGTTATGCGGATGCGTTCTATCCGTTAAAGTCCCGTGGTGAAGAATTTATCACCGAGGTCGTGAAGCCGCGCTTTGAAAAGGTCAACAAGGTGGCTGTCTGGATTTCCCATGACATGCTTGTTGTTCCGCTGGCGGCGTTCTGCACGGACGGAAAGGTTAATTTGCGCTATTTCGACACGAAACAGTGGATTAACTATCTTGCGGGTGTCGCTATCATCATGGGTGCCGACGGTTCTATCCGCTATGTGCCTGTAAAGGGCCTCAGTTCCGGCACGATGACGATGTAGTTGGCTTCGCCAAGTAGTTAGTAGGCAGTGGTTAGTAAACAGGGCGGCTTCGCCGCGATTATAAAAACTTCCGACTTCCTACCGACTACTTCCTACTAACCACCAACCACTAATCACTAAAATTGCTATATTCACGCGCGTTGATTTTTATCAAACAGTTCACTTAATAAACATGGACGCATTCCGATATGAATGATACACTAAAGAAAGCTATGATTTTTGCCGCGGTGACAACGGTTTCCGGTGCCTTCGCGTCTGATTTTGTAGCTCAACCTGCTGCTTCCAAGGGTGCAAAGGTTGGCCGTTTTGACGAGCAGATCGCTCTGATGCCGGACTCCATTGCCGCTCCGATCAAGGAACAGCTCAAGTGGATGGATGAATCTACTGTTTTCCAGATTGTGGAAACTCACGGTGGTGGCTATTCCATTCTTTATAAGACTTACGAACAGTCCGTTCGCGCCCGCGATATTCGCGATTCCGTCGAAAATGCCAACGGTACGGCCGTGCTCCCGATTGCAAAGGCTAAGCTCGGCAGCGAATACTGCCATGGCAAGATGGAAGGTGGCAAGTGCAATGGCGAAGTTCAGAAGTTCACTCTTGGCAAGCTCGTCGAATTCCAGGCCACCGGTCTCATCGTCGTGATGTCCGTGATCATCGGCCTCCTCGTCCTCTGCACGCTCATGAGCTTTGTCATGAAGAAGCTCGGCTTGGACAAGATCAAGGCTCCGGCTCCTGCTAAGAAGGCTGCTCCTGCTGCTGCCGCTCCGGCCCCCGCGGTTCGTGCTCCTGCACACTGCGATTGGGATCCGAATGCAAAGAGCATCCATCCGGGATTCACCAACAAGCAGCTCCAGGCGTTCCTCGGCATTGCCGCTGTCGCCGCCCTCGAAGAACATCCGGGACTGACAAACGAACAGTTCCTCGTGATTGCGACTGCTGCTGCAACACAGGCTCTTGGTCAGCCCTGCCGCGTGACCGCTTACAGAAACATTAACTCTCCTGCTTGGACGATCGTCAAGTAAGGCTCAACTTTTAAAAACTTAACAGGCTTATAAGCCAGGAAAAATCAAAATGAAGAAAACAGTCCGTATCAGTTTCGAAGGCAAGACCTACGACGTCGAAGTAGAAGTTCTTGATTCCGCCGTTGCCGCAGCTCCTGCTGCCCCGGTTGCCGCACCTGCTGCCGCTCCGGCTCCTGCCGCAGCTCCGGCCGCTGCTGGTGGTACTGAAGTGAAGTGCCCGCTTGCCGGTTCTGTGTTCAAGCTGAAGGTCAAGGTCGGCGATAAGGTCGAAGCCAACCAGGAAGTGGCTATCATCGAAGCCCTCAAGATGGAAAACCCGGTCGTCGCTCCGTGCGCAGGCACTGTGAACTCCATCTCCGTCAAGGAAACCGACACTGTTACTGATGGCCAGGTCTTGATGACCATTGCCTAATGAGGTAAAAGTCAATGAGTGGAATTATTAACTCAGTCGCGGACTTCGCCTCGAGCACAGGATTCGCGCAGATTACCTTCCCGATGGTAATCATGTGGATCGTGAGCTTCGTGTTGATGTTCCTTGCGATTGTCAAAAAATACGAGCCGCTTCTGCTCTTGCCGATTGCAATCGGTGCACTTGCGGTGAATATCCCGTCCGTCGCGTTCTACGACGGTGGCTGGAGCATCGAAGGTATGTTCAGCCCGACTGGCGGTCTCTACTACTACATCAGCCAGGGTATCCATCTGGAACTCTTCCCGCCCATCATCTTCTTGGGCGTGGGTGCCATGACGGACTTTGGACCGCTTATCGCTAATCCGCGTACGCTCATCCTCGGTGGTGGCGCGCAGTTCGGCGTTTTCATGACCATGTTTGCGGCTGTCGCTCTCGGTGGCTTTACGCTCGGCGAAGCAGCTTCCATCGGTATCATCGGTGGTGCTGACGGTCCGACGTCCATCTTCACTGCGAACAAGCTTGCTAAGCACCTCATCGGCCCCATCGCCGTTGCTGCTTACACTTACATGGCTCTCGTGCCGCTCATCCAGCCGCCTATCATGCGCGCTATGACGAACGACGCTGAACGCAAGATTCGCATGAAGGCTCTCCGCCAGGTTTCCAAGGCCGAACGCATCGTGTTTGCCGTGATGGTGATGATCGTTTGCGTGCTCGTCGTGCCGGACGCTTCTGCCCTTATCATCATGCTTATGATGGGCAACATCTTCAAGGAAGCCGGTGTCGTTGAACGCCTCGTGAAGACTTCTTCGAACGAACTCATGAACATTGTGACGATCTTCCTCGGCACGTCCGTGGGTCTCACGATGTCTGCTGACATCTTCCTCAAGCCGCAGACTCTCATGATTATCGCTATGGGTGTGGTTGCCTTTGGCTTCTCCACTTTCGGCGGTTTGCTCCTCGCAAAGATCATGAACAAGTGCTCTCCGAAGAACCCGGTGAACCCGCTTATCGGTTCCGCAGGCGTTTCCGCCGTGCCGATGGCTGCCCGCGTTTCCCAGGTGGAAGGTGCCAAGTATGACCCGCAGAACTTCCTCCTCATGCACGCTATGGGCCCGAACGTGTCTGGCGTGATTGGTACGGCAGTTTGCGCTGGTTACATGATCAGCCGCTTGAGCTAAGATAATCGCGAATATAGTGTCATTCCCGCCGGAGCCTGTGCTGAGCGCAGTCGAAGTAAGCGGGAATCTGCTTTAAAAAGTCCTCGCTTCGGCGAGGATTTTTTATATGCTACTGGATAAAAGTAATTCTTTATAGAATGTCAAAGAAGATAGTTTATACTTTGGTTGTAACGGTTCTTGTTTCAAACCGTCAATGAAGGCGTCAATGTATTTATGAAATTTTTCAATGATGAAATTGTATCTTTTCAAAATTTCCGTATGTTCTTTTGAATCAATATGCGCAGGCATGCCAATTTCGTCATCGTGAAAAATAAGGACCGTTTTGCTGAAATCAAGACCTGAAGTTTGTCTCTTGGGGGACGTTCCTTGAAATTTATACGCATGAGTGTGTTGTATATTGGATCTAAATGGAATTGCAAAACGTAGCCCCCTGTATTCAACTAATAGGACTAAGTAGGGGCGGTTTTGTTTGGATAGAATTTCTGGATTGTTGGAATATCGTTCGTAAAAAAGAGTGGATAACAGTCTTATCAGAGGTTCTTTTGCAGTGCTCATGGTGAATCCTTTTTTAAACAAAAAAAGACCGTTTTTTATGATATATAAAAAACGGTCTCATCTAATGAGCTTTCTTTTTTATCTCAGGTAGTCGCTCTACCACCCTGTCATCCATTTGGGCTTTCTTTTTTATCTCAGGTGGACACCCTTCCACCCTATCTATGGACAAATATATGAAATTCTATGCAGAAAAGCAACCCCTCGCTTCGGCGAGGATTTTTTGTTCTATGGATTTCGGATTCTGTTCTTTAGATTTTAAAAATCTTTAAAAATATTTTAAAACTGCTTAAATTTGCTCAAAATCACCAATTTTGTTTTTGAAAAAATATTAAATGCTATTGCGTATTTAATCCAGTGTTTCTATTTTTAATATCATGAAATCGGTTACTGAATACAAAAACTATCGCGAGTATATTCTCGACTACTACAAGGAACGCAAGCGTT
>CAMKLO010000009.1 GCA_946413655.1 uncultured Fibrobacter sp.
AGCAGAACCTGCTTGTCTCGGATGACTTGAATCATCTTTTCGACGGACGAATTGACGATTGGATTCTGGACGATGATATCTGCATTGTCGGCTTTTTTGTTCATTTTTCTCCTTATAACAAAAAAAGCCGTGTCCTTTTTGATAAAAGTAACACGGCTTGTCGCAGGCTTATCCTGCCACTATAGCTTAACTATTGGGGAATATACAAAATACGGCGAGGGAAGGCAAGTGGGGGTGGTTTGACTTCATCGGCGTCTTTGATGTCCTCATCCAGAGGGCTTATTATGCGAATATGTCGCGGTTTTTGAGTTTTTCTTCCTTTATTTGCTTTAGACGTTACTTTTTGAAGTCTTTTTGCTTTATCTATCACTTATTTTTATATAGATTTTTAAACATAGTATAAAGCTTAAAAACTCATGACAACATCCGTTGATTATTATAATAAAAATGCGAAGGAATACTCCAGCAGTACTATTGGTGTAGATTTTTCTGCCACGCAGGATCGATTCCTCAATTATTTACCGCTACATGCGAAAATATTGGACTTTGGGTGTGGTGCTGGTCGTGATGCGAAAGCGTTCCTTATGAAAGGTTATGATGTGGACGCTGTCGATGGTTCAGAAGAACTGTGCAAAATTGCCAGTGCCTACACGGGCCTTGCCGTTAGGCAAATGTTTTTTCAACAATTAGATGCTGTTGCAAAATATGATGGAATTTGGGCGTGCGCTTCTATTCTTCATTTACCGAATGACGAACTTATTTCAGTTATGAAAAAAATGTCGGTGGCTCTAAAACCTACTGGAATAATTTATACTTCGTTCAAGTATGGAACTTTTTCTGGCAAAAGAAACGACCGCTTTTTTTCTGATTTTACTGAGCAAACATTTACCGGATTTCTTTTGAATATTCCAGAATTGAAATGCGATGAATACTGGATTTCTAAGGATGTAAGACCGAATAGGAGCGAAGAAAAATGGATGAATATAATCCTTTCCCGCAAAGCTTAGCTTTAGATATTAATTCGCCCTATTGCAATCAACTCGATGTCGAGTGCTTTTCGCTCATGATGAAAGATCCGACGTATTGTTACAAGTTCTACTGGCTTGAAGCGATTGTCAAACTGATTGATGAGGATGTGAATATTGCAAGTTTTGATGCGATTATTGACGAA
Organism: uncultured Fibrobacter sp.; assembly: GCA_946413655.1. Lineage (GTDB taxonomy): Bacteria > Fibrobacterota > Fibrobacteria > Fibrobacterales > Fibrobacteraceae > Fibrobacter. Next base: position 1,172 of record CAMKLO010000009.1, read on the forward strand.
ATGATTGCGAATGCATGGTTCACTGTCCGTGAATACCACATTCATTTGAGCGGCATGCTGAAAGGCGAATTTCGCGATGCATTAGAATTGGCCGTTACTGATTTAGCCGAAAAGAGTGGCTTGCAATCCAATGCATCCAAGATAGAAATCAAGAATGCAATCAAAGATTTTAACGGAGATATTAAGAAGTATAAAATCGCATTGACAAAATACGTTCCTTACCGCGCATTGGCCGGATTTTATAATCGCTATGAACAGGGCGGTGGTGCGAAAGTTAATTGGAATAGTGCCTCGGAAATTGTCGGATATACGCAAGTTGTGAATCGTCGTATTTTGCTACCGTACACCTTTGACGAAGGCTCGCAACTGAATCGTGTCGTTGTGTTCAATCCCGTTTGGAAGCAATATATCCAAGATAATTCTGTTGCGTTACTCGGATGGATTCAGCATGAAAAATCAAAATGGTTGCAAGTCAACAATCCCGAAGTTCCGGGTATTGTGTATAAACTTTCGCCTTTGGATGCAAGTGTACGAAAAATGGAGTATGTTCGTAAATTATGGGAACTTGTTCTAGAACGTGAAAAAATTCTTGATGTCTATACAAATAAGCCCATTGAAAAATCTGATTACGATATAGATCATTTTATTCCTTGGTCTTTTGTGATGAATGATGAACTGTGGAATCTATCTCCGATGAATCCCGCTCTCAATTCCTCTAAGGGAAATCGTTTACCTCATTGGACTTTTTTTAAGCGATTTGCTTTGAACCAATATGAAATGTATCGATTGATGTGGAATGACGATTCTATCCGCGGCCGTTTTGAAAAATGCTATCGCGATAATCTACATTCGATATGGGCTGAAACGGAGCTTTTTAGAGCGGGAAATAGTGAAGAACAATTTATCAATATTCTGCGAAAGAATATGCAGCCCGTATATGATTCTGCGAGACGGCAAGGATATGAAATTTGGAATTTTAAGGGATAAGGCGTTTGCTAAACATGTTTGTGCTAATAATTGTATTATTCACCTCAATTGCTCTTTTTTATGTAGCACGTCGTAGACAACTTGCTAAAGAATTTGAACAAAAAGTAGAAAGCTTCATAGAAGTATGTGATTCTTTTTTCGTTGACTTTGACGGGATTTTTAATCATTATATTCAGGATGCAGAAAGGGACGCTTTTGTTTCTAAGTATAAAACGTTATATTACGAGTTGCAACGGTATAGTGGTATTCCATCAAAAGTTGATGATTTTGTAAAGTTAGAAGATTTTAAGAAAAAGTACAAAGATTTCCCAAGGCTCGTTTTAGAATCGAATGTGGAAATCAAATGCAAAGAGTTTTTAATAGAAGTCAATTCGTTTTCAATTGAATATGATGGATTGTTTAAACACTATATTCAAGATGCAGAAAGAGATGCTTTTATTAAGAAATATCAAACATTGTATTTTGAATTGCAAGAGTGCAGTCAGAAGTCTTCAAAAGTAAAGACCTTTGTAAGATTAGAGGAGTTTAAAAGAAAGTATAAAAGTTTTCCAAGACTCGTTTTAGAATCAAATGCAGAGATTAAACGTAAAGAGCAACTCAAGTTGCTTTTGCAATTTGTGAATAGTTTTTTTGATGAACTACGTTTGTTGACAACTCATTATGTTACGGATACTGATGGGGAAATATTTTATCATAAATGGGAAAAATTGTCTCAAGATGTTGCAACTTGTAATTTAAAAACGAATGATGAAGAATTTGGGAAAATAAATCTTTTTGAAAAGATTTATAAAAACTTTTTCAATCATTTAGAAAATGCCAATAAATTATTTATTGCGCAAGAATCCCAAAAATATGATTCTTTGTTTTCCGATATAGATGGTAAGTCTTTGGATTTGCAACAACGAGAGGCGGTCATAACCGATGAAGACAGAACACTTGTACTTGCAGGGGCTGGTAGCGGAAAAACTCTTACGATTGCAGGCAAGGTTAAATATCTATGTGATGCAAAGAATGTAAATCCAGAAGAAATACTCCTTATTTCGTTTACAAAAAAATCTGCTCAAGAAATGACAGATAGAATTCAGAGAAAGTTGAGAATTCCTGTTAAATCAACAACTTTTCACAAGTTGGGTCTTGATATAATCAAAAATGCTGAAGGGAAGAGTCCTCAGGTTTTTGAAAAATCTCTTTTTGATGAATTTATACATGACTTTTTTGAAAAAGAACTTGTTAATTATCCTGAATTGGTGAAAAATTTGATTGAATATTTTGCGTACTATATTGATATCCCGCAAAATATGGAAGAATGTTCATCGTTGGGTGAAATGTATGAGGCTGAAAAAAGTATAGACTTGGAAACGCTTAGATCGAAATATGATCAAGAAAAATACATACATGACGAAAAAAATAAGAAAGCGCAAAACCGCACTACATTGAAAAATGAAAAAGTCAAGAGTTTGGAAGAAGTTCAGATTGCAAATTTTCTTTTTTTAAATGGAGTAAATTACGAATATGAAAAACTCTATCCTTTCGAAAGTCAGGATCCCTTACGAAAAGCGTACAGGCCAGATTTTTATTTGAAAGATTATGATATATATTTAGAACATTTTGGAATAACAAGAGACTATACGGTTCCGTGGCTTTCTCTTGTTGAAGCTCAAAAATATTTAGATGGAATTGAATGGAAAAGAGAATTTCATAAGCAGAATAATACCAAGTTGATTGAAACTTATTCATACTACAATTCAGAAGGTGTTCTCCTGCAAAAACTTGAGGAACTTCTAAAACAAAATGGGGTTGTTCTGAAATCAAGAAATTTCATGGATGTTTTCAATACTGTTTACGCAACCAAGACGAATAAGTATTTCTCTGAATTTGTGAAGTTATGCGGAACTTTTATCGTACTTTTTAAGTCTAATAATTATACAGTAGAAACGATCGATGATTGGAAAGATTGGCTTTCGTTAGAAGATAAAAGTTTCTTGCAAAGAAGAAACAATACCTTTTTGAATATAATAAGAGTAATATTAGATGCTTATCAAAAACACTTAATTGCCAATGATTCAATCGATTTTTCGGATATGATAAACAATGCGACTGAGAATGTTAATGGTGGTTGCGAAATTCCTTTGTATAAGTATGTGATTGTTGATGAATATCAGGATATCTCGAAGGCCAGATTTAATCTGTTAAAGGCTATTGTCGATAAAACAAAAGCGAAGTTATTCTGTGTAGGGGATGACTGGCAATCCATATATAGGTTTGCTGGTAGCGATATTTCGTTATTTACCGATATTGCAAAGTATTTTGGAAAAACGAAAATATTGAAAATTGAGAAAACTTATCGTAATTCGCAAAAGTTAATCGATGAAGCTTCGCATTTTGTTTTGCAAAATCCACTTCAGCTCAAGAAATGTTTACGCTCCGATAAAAAGCTAGATTATCCTCTTGTTTTTTGGGGCTTCGATGACAATCCGAGAAACGCTTTGCAAGCGATAATCAATAAAATTGCTTTGGATTATGGAACGAATTCGTCCATTTTACTTTTAGGGAGAACAAATTACGATATAGAAATTGCAAAAGATACCGGCTTATTCCGAGAGATTCGGAAGAATGGTGCTGATGCGCTAGAGTACATTCAAAATCCGATGTTGTCAATACAATTCCTTTCCGTTCACAAATCCAAGGGATTGGAAGCTGATAATGTTATTCTTCTGAATTTTAGAAATGATAAACTTGGTTTTCCGAATCAGATGATTGATGATCCTGTTTTGAATTTTGTTCTTACAAATGCGGAAGATTACAGATTTGCGGAAGAACGTCGTTTATTTTATGTTGCTATTACTCGAACAAAAAATAGAACCTATGTCCTTGTGGATAACAAGAACCCATCTCCATTTTTCAAGGAATTTTCAGAATCTACATCTGTATTCTTCAAATCAACGGGACGAAGAACAAATGGAAAACTGACGAAATGTCCTCTTTGCAAAACGGGGGACTTGCTGAAAGTTGAACATGATGGAAAATCTTTTGTGGGGTGTTCTAATTTTCCTCGGTGTCGGTATGCGCAAAGAGACGTGACTATTTTGTCAAGTCCTAAAATATGTCCTAATTGTGGAGGGTTCCTTATAAAACGGAAAGGCTATAATGGCCATTATTTTGTGGGATGCTCTAATTATCCTACTTGCGAATATAAGGAAAAGTTCATTTGGAATGAGTTTAGCAACTGATTGAAGTGGATTGTTTTTTCGTGCGAGACTTGTTTTGAAATTTTTTCTTATATATTTGTAGAGTATGGATAATTTGCACGACTTTTTATTTTTTGATTTGGAATATAATCCTGGAACAGAAACGGTTCGGGAATACGGTTATATTCTAGGTGAAGAACGTGCTCGTGAAAAAAATCCAGCGAATTTAGAACTAGCGGCTCAAAAAGCGAAATTTATTGTGGGGCACAATGTTCTCCGTCATGATGCTCCGATTCTTAGACAGTACTTTTCTATAGATTTCCCCAATGTTAAGGCGTTGGATACCTTGATGCTTTCTTCGTTATTGTTCCCGTGCAAACCGTATCACAAGTTGCGTAAGGAATATCTGAAAAACGAAGATGAACCATCAGATCCTTTAAAAGATGCAGAGCTTTGCAAACGACTTTTACAAGATTGCGTGGAAAAATGGGGTAGCTATCCTTGGCAACTTCGTTATCTCTTATTTCAGTTTTTAAAGAATGAACCTGGTTTTGCTCCGTTCTTTAATCTTGTAGAAGTTCCTGAACAAAGTGAATTGCGCTCCAATCTGTCTGAAATACAACGTTGGTTTACTGCGCATTATGAGAAATCGATTTGCTTGCATCAAGATTTTGAAAACGAGTGGGCGGTCTATCGTGTCGAATGGTGTTTTCTTCTAACATTATTTCATGAAGAAGGACCTAGTGATTTTGTTCCCCATTGGGTTCGCTACCAGTACCCACATCTTGAAAGTATTTTGCATCGTCGTCGCCTTGTTCCTTGTGGCAATTCTCAATGTCCATATTGCTCCGAACAGCTAAGTTCAATAAAACAATTAAAGAAATGGTTTGGATTTGATGCTTTCCGTTCTTTCGAAAAAGACGAGAAAATTCCTCTACAACAGCGAGTTGTTGAAACTGCAATGCGAGGCAAGTCCCTTTTAGCAGTTTTCCCGACTGGCGGTGGCAAGTCAATGACTTTTCAATTGCCTGCTTTGATTGCAGGTAGCCAAATTGGTGCACTGACGGTTGTGATTTCTCCGATTGTTGCTTTGATGAAAGACCAAGTGGATGTGTTGGAAAAGCGTTTTGGGATAGATCGTGCTGCGTATATATACTCACAAATTTCTCCATTAGAGCGAAAAAATACAATTAGGGCTATTCTTGATAATGAAAAAGACATTCTTTATATTTCGCCCGAAGCTCTTCGTTCCAATACGATATTTAAATTGCTAAAACAACGCCGTATAAATCGATTTGTTATAGATGAAGCGCATTGCTTTAGCGCTTGGGGACAAGATTTCCGAGTCGATTATCTTTATCTTGCCGATTTTATCAAAGATCTCGAAGAAGAAAAGCGCTTAGAATCATCTATTCCAATCAGTTGTTTTACGGCAACAGCGAAACAGGATGTCGTTGATGATATTTGTGGATATTTTAAGAAAAGAATGAATCTTGATTTGGTAAAGATTGTTAGCTCTGCAACAAGAAAAAATTTGGAATATTCTGTTATACTTGCATCTAGAGATAAACATGAACGTGGAAAAGAGCTTGTTAATTTGTTGAAGTTGTATGATGGGCCTAAAATAGTTTATGCAACTACAGTTAAAACAACCGAAAAATTAGCAGAAAGTTTAAAAGAGTATGGTTTCAAAAGCGGTTGCTATAATGGTCAAATGGATGCAGATATCAAAATAGATGTTCAGGAAGAATTTCAAAAAGCTGACGGAAATATTGATACAATTGTTGCTACTACAGCATTTGGAATGGGGGTTGACAAAGACAATGTTAAATTAGTTGCTCATTACGAAATCTCAAGTACATTAGAAAACTATGTGCAAGAGGCTGGTCGTGCGGGTAGAAAACCGGATATGCAGGCGTTCTGTGTTGCTTTGTACAATTCAAAAGATTTGGATACCAATTTTCAACTTCTACAGCAATCAAAATTATCTGAAAAAGAAATTGGTGACATTTGGCGTGTGTTAATAAAGCAAAGCGAAAAACGTGAACGGCTTGTGATGTCTGCTTTGGAAATTGCAGATAAATGCGGTTGGACTGAGCAAAATGAAAATATAGGAGCGCTAGAAACAAAAGTTAAACACGCCATTATGCTTTTGGAAGATCAGGGCTTTTTGAAAAGAAAACGTAATCAAACACAAGTATTTGGTTCCTCTATTGCCATAGAAACTGTTTCGCAGATTCGGTACATTTTAGATAGTCCAAACATTGATAAGTTAAATACAATTGAAAACATCGCATTTAGAATCATGCGACATATTATCACTAAAAGATGGACAAAGAATCCTGAATGTACTCTTGATGATATCACAGTAAATTTGGGCATTGAACGAAAGGATGCAAATGAGGCTTTACGGCTGCTTCGTAGCAAACGTCTTTTAGACCAACGAAATGATTGGAGTGCAAAGATTCAACGCTTGGGGACCTTTAATTGCAAACGAATGCTGGAACGGGCGAAAGGTTTGCAAGAAATTCTGTTAAAAAGTTGTGAGGGACATTGTATCAATGAGCCGTTTTTGCTGAATTTGACGAAAGTTAACGCTGCTCGAGGTGAAACTGAATCTGGAACTGAAACAAGGAAATGTCTGCAAATTTTGCGAGGTATTCTTCGTTATTGGGCTCATGAAAGTATTGCAGAAATTCATTTAATAGAGGCTGGTCATCAGCGATACCAAATTGAATTTCTAAAAGAACTTGATATTGTCCGTAAGAATCTTGTTGATAACTGGGAATGTTTTGAAAAGATTATCGATACTCTGCTTGTTATACAAAAAGAGCAGGGAAAAAAGAAAGATGATACTCTTAATGATACTGTTTGGTTCTCTATAGACAATCTCATCTTGAGAATCTATGGGGAAAACGACATTGAAGACCTTGCAAGGCAAGCGCAATTTGAATATGCTTTACTCTTCTTGCATTTGATTGGAGCTATTTGTCTAGAAAATGGATTGATGGTATTCTATACCGGGCTTGTTTTGGATATAAGTCCTGAAAATAGGATAAAACCATTTAGCGAACAAGATTTTCAGAAACTCCACGACTTTTATGAAAACAAGGCTGAAGCGATTCATATTGTCGGCAGGTATGCCGAAATGATGCTTAATAATAAAGATGCCGCACAAGAATTGCTGAATGACTATTTTGCGTTGAATATTAACCAATTTCGTCAAAAATACATGATGTCTCCCGATGAAAAGGGTGCAGTTTCCATAAATTTGCGTGAACGTATAAACGCGGTTAATAAAGAACAGAAGGCCATTATCAAAAGTAATGCGAGACATATTTTAGTTGGCGCTGGACCAGGGTCTGGCAAGACACACATGCTTGTTCATAAGGCCGCGTCTTTGTTGTGGCTCGAAGAGATTCAACCCAATTCTTTGTTGATGTTGACTTTTACACGTTCAGCTTGTCGAGAACTTCGCAAGCGATTAAATGATTTGGCAAAGGGGTTGGCCCATGGTGTTACTATCACAACTTTCCATGCCTTAGCTTTTTCAATTCTCGGAATTCAGGGCTCTAAGAAGGATTTTAAGAAGACGGGCAATGCGCAAAAAGGCGAAGAAATTATTAATAAAGCCGCAGAGGTCGTTGAATCAGGCGAAGATGTTGGAATTGGTTCACTAGGCGTTATTCTTGTTGATGAATTTCAAGACCTTTCTAGTTCGGAATACAAAATGTTAAAAGCCCTCTATAGGTATGGAGATAAACCTCCGAGATTGATAGTTGTTGGGGATGATGACCAAAGTATTTTTGAGTTTCGAGGAAGTTCCTCTGAATTTTTTAGAAAATTTTCATCGGAATTTTCCAATACGAAAGAATTCTATTTAACGAATAATTATCGTTCTGCGGTAAATCTTGTTCGAGCAAATGAAGAAATATTGAGCTGTCTAAATTATCGAGTTAAAGATGGCAAGAAACAAGTTGCTGTTAATCCTGAACTTGGAAAACTTGAATTCTTTGAAGAATACGATAGAACGCGAGGTGCGTTTGCCGCTGCTGAAATTTTGGTTGAGAAATGTAAATTAGATAATGGTTCCGCTTGCATTCTAAGTCCAGAAAATTCAGAAGTGTTTTTGGCGGCAGCAAAATTAGAAGAATTAGGAGTAGATTGTCGTGTCATAAAAAGCCAGGATCTAGAAAAATGTCCTGTGGAATCAGTTCGTGAAATTGTTGGTTTCAAAACAATTGTAGAAGCGGATAAAGATATTGCAAAGAGATCTTGGACTATAGAGCTGTTCAAACAAATTGCAGAAAAGTATAAGAAAGACTATGAAGGCGAAAGTTCCTTTGAATTGTTAGATGCTGTAATCAACGACTTTATAGATGGTGAAGACGAAGTTGTTTTAAGTGATTTTGAACAATACCTAAACGAAGTCTCTTATGCTGACCTAAATAAAAAAGGAAATTTGCAGGTTAATGTTGGTACAATGCATAGTTCAAAAGGACTTGAATGGGATCACGTTATATTAAATCTTGGTGAATGGATTCCTGAAACTCAGGAACAATTCAGATTACTCTATGTTGCTGCAACGCGTGCCAAGAAAACCCTTACAGTATTAGGAACTGAGGCGAATCTTCCGAGTTCTTGGATTAAGAATTTTAAAAATATGGGCAGACTTAAAGAATATAGTGTACCTAAGATAGTACACGTTGAAACCGGCTTAGATGATTTGGTCTTCAAATATATGCTTGTAAATGAAAAGAATAAAAGTCGGACACGATATTTACAAGAGAAATTTGCATCCATTCCATTGGGAACTGTAATTGAGATTAAATTTAATCAAGAATTTCAATGCTACAACACGTACTTTAATGGGCGGTACGTTACCAAATTTTCTAATAAATTTGAAAAAGATTATCTCAGGAATCTCCAGAAAAATTTCTATAAGCCGAAAACAGCTAAATTAATCCAAGTTTGTAAATGGGAAGATGAATTTGGTCAGGCTATCTGGGTTCCATTGCTTAGCGTTGAATTTGAAAAGATGTAAAAAAGTTTCTTTCGTATTAGGAATCATACCCCCCGTAAACCATAAATCGAAGGTTGTATAGGGCATCCTTCTAGAATCGATTAAAACGGATTCTTTTACACTAACGGATTTCCCTCGAAAAAATCGCTATCCGACAAAAACCTCGCGATAATTCTCTAAATGTGCCAAAAAATATGAGATTTAGAGAATTATAAGCACTTTTTTGTGGTATAACTCTCTAAATGTGCGGTTTTGCGACTTTTTTGGAAACAAAGAATGTCCGCTTGCTGGCGGACATAAATTTTTTTTTGCGATGGGCTTTACTAATAAAGTTCCTACATAATTTGGAACTCTTTAGGGCGTATGGGTTTACGCCACCAAATCCATCAGGTCAAAGTACATCAAGCGCGTATGCGGGTCATCGTCTTCGAGGTTCATCATGCGGAACCCGTTCTTCTCGTAAAACGGAACGGCCCCCAAGTAGGCATCTACCGTTATAAAGCGGCAGCCCGTTTTGTTGTTGATGACGAACATGGATTTGATGTAATCGAGCAATCCGGAACCAATTTGATTTCCTTTGGCTTGCTTATCAACTGCTAAGCGGCAGAGCTTTACGGCGGGGTAGCTTTTCAACCGTTTCTCGTTCGGGAATCCTTGCTTGCGGCGGAATCTGTTGAATTCCGTCATGCTCGGAAAATCGCTTGTCGCAATTTTGTCGTTCGCGAGGCTGAAGTAGGCTAGGGTTTGTTTTGATTCTGGGTCGATACATGTATAGCTGACCGCTAGCATGTGGTAGTCGAACAAAGAAGCTCTATTTGCTATATAGTCGTTCAAGTCCTTGTCGCCGCAGTCGAAATTCTCGACGGCGTTTGTGGGTTGCAACCTTACAATTTTGAATCTTTCGGGAATTCCACATGTCTGAACCATGGGTCCACACCTCCGTTTGCTGCTTCGCGGGCGCGTTTTTCACGCATGCCATCTTCAAATGCTTTTTGGAAAATTTCATAGTTCCGTAAGCGGCGGGCGCGAGCTTCTGGAGTTTCGGGGTGCCTCTCCTGCATACGGGCGATAAACCGGCGAGCATCCTCGCCGAACAAGATAGGTGTTTCTCTGATGGGTCTTGCCATGAGTGTCCTATTTGTTAGTTGTTAGAATAAAAGTAACTGATATATTAACGCCCGGCCAAGCCGGATGGCATCCTCAATGGATCCTTTTTTAAATATATAAAAGCGGAAAAAGAAGTGCAAGGGGGCTGGGTTTATGCCAAAAACCCCTCCCATCGGGAGGGGCTTGCGTTTTAAGCTTTATGTTCTAAGTTCCGCCAACTGTGGCAAAACTCTAAGACCTATTATTCCACCGTCACGCTCTTGGCGAGGTTTCTCGGCTGGTCCACGTCGTTGCCGCGGAGAACGGCGATGTGGTAGGCGAGCAACTGCAGCGGGATGCAGGTGACAATCGGCATGAGCATCGGGCGGGTCTTCGGCACTATAATGAGGTTGTCTGCGATTTCGTCGAGCGGGTGGCAGTCTTCCGTGGTGACGGCGATGACTTTACCGCCGCGGGCCTTGATTTCGCGGATGTTGCTGATAATCTTGTCGAAGAGCGAATCCTTCGGGGCGATGACCACGACCGGCATGTTTTCGTCGATAAGGGCGATGGGGCCGTGCTTCATTTCGGCGGCGGGGTAGCCTTCGGCGTGGATGTAGCTGATTTCCTTGAGCTTCAAGGCGCCTTCCATGGCGACCGGGTAGCAGAAGTGACGGCCGAGGTACAAGAAGTTGTTCGCCTTGCAGAGCGTCTTTGCAATTTCGGCGATGCTGTCGGAGAGCTTGAGCGTTTCGGCAACGAGGTCCGGAAGTTCCGTGAGTTCCTTGACGATGTCGGCGCCGGTTTCAAAGCTGAGTCGGCGCTGGCGACCGAGCAGGAGTGCTATCATGGCAAGTACGGTGACCTGGCTTGTGAACGCCTTGGTGCTGGCTACGCCGATTTCCGGGCCTGCGTGCAGATAAACGCCGCCGTCGCTTGTGCGTGCGATGGTCGAGCCGACTCCGTTACAGATGGCAAGTGCAGTTGCGCCTTTCTGTTGCGCTTCCTTGAGGGCGGCGAGCGTGTCTGCGGTTTCGCCAGACTGGCTGATGGCAATTACGAGCGTGCCCGGTTTGATGATGGGGTTTCTGTAGCGGAACTCGGATGCGTATTCGACTTCGACCGGGACGCCGGCGAGGTCTTCGATCATGTATTCACCGACCATGCCTGCATAGTAGCTGGTGCCGCAGGCGGTGATGATGATGCGGTTGATGTTCCTGAGTTCCTTGATGTTCGTGTCGAGGCCGGCGAGTTTCGCGTTTCCTTCGGCGGCGAGCAGGCGACCGCGCATGGTGTTGCGCAGCACTTCGGGCTGTTCGAAAATTTCCTTGAGCATGAAGTGCGGGAATCCGCCCTTGGCGACGGCGTCGGCGTCGAATTCCACGTCCTGGACTTCGCGCTGCACTTCGTGGCTGCTCATGTTCACGATGGAGTAGCTGCCGTCCTTGATTTGCACGATGTCGTTGTCGTCGAGATAGACGACTTTCTGCGTGTGGTTGATGATGGCGGAAACATCGCTGGCGAGGTAGAAGTCGCTGTCGTTTCCGATGCCGAGGATAAGCGGACTTCCGCGGCGGGCGCCAATCAAAACGTTTGGTTCTTCGTTGCAGATGACGCCAAGACCGAACGTTCCTTCGATTTGCTTGAGGGTCTTGAGCACGGCGGACTTCAGGTCGCCATTGTAATAGCGGGCGATGAGGTGGGCGACGACTTCCGTATCGGTTTCGGACTTGAATTCAACACCTTCGGAGATGAGCTTCGCCTTGAGGCTTGCGTAGTTCTCGATGATGCCGTTGTGGACAATCGAGATTTTTCCGTCAAAGCTTGTGTGCGGGTGCGCGTTTGATTCGGTGGGGGCACCGTGAGTAGCCCAACGCGTGTGGGCGATGCCGATGGAACCCTTGATGGGGTAGTTTTTCAATTTGTCTTCGAGGGCCTTGATTTTTCCGGATGCGCGGACAACTTTGATTTGCCCTTGGTCGATGACGGCGACCCCCGAGCTATCATAGCCACGATATTCCATTTTCTTGAGACCTTCGACGAGAACCGGAAGAGCCTCTCCTTTACCGATGTATCCGATAATTCCGCACATAAAAATACCTGTATCTAAAATTTTAGGTGAAAATATACTAATTGTAAAGGTAAAAAGAAAAAAAATGTAAGCTTTATCTACTTTGTTTTGCTATTTTAAAGTCGTCTATTTTTCATAGAGGATAAAAATGAAGACTAAATTGATTCTTGCCGCTGGCGCTCTCGCCATGCTTATGACAGGTTGCGAACCGTGCAAAACCGCATCGACCGAAAAGACCTCGCTTGTGACTGAAAAGGACAAGTACAGCTACGCTCTCGGTGCCCATTTCGGTAACCAGGCTCGTTTCCAGCTCGTCACTCGCGATTCCATCGACCTCGACTTGGATCTCTTCATTCAGGCTTTCAAGGAACGCTACAATGAAGATTCCGCCAAGTTCTTGATGAACGACTCCATCATCATGGAAACGCTCAACAAGCTTTCTGCAGACCGTCAGGCCGAAAAGATGAAGAAGGACAGCATCGCCGCCGAAAAGAACAAGGCTGAAGGTGAAGCTTTCCTCGCTAAGAACAAGACTGCCGAAGGTGTCGTGACCACGGCTTCCGGTCTTCAGTACAAGGTTGAAACCGAAGGTACTGGTGCAACCCCGACGGACGAAGACAAGGTCAAGGTCCACTATACCGGTACGCTTCTCAATGGCGAAAAGTTCGACAGCTCCATCGACCGTGGTCAGCCGCTTGAATTCCCGGTGACGGCCGTTATCGCTGGCTGGACGGAAATGCTCAAGCTCATGAAGGTTGGCGAAAAGGTCACCGCATGGATTCCGAGCGAACTCGCTTACGGTCCGCGTGGCAACCGCGCTATCCCGGGCAACTCCGTGCTCAAGTTCGAAATGGAACTCTTGGAAGTGATTCCGCCTGCAAAGCCGGAAGAACCGAAGGCTGACGCAAAGAAGGCTGCCAAGCCGGCTAAGAAGCCCGCTGCTCCTGCTGCCAAGTAAGCTTTAGCATTTCGCTAGAATTTGAATGCCTCGCGCCCACCCGCGCGGGGTATTTTTTATCTTTGCATTTGCATGTTTTCCGAGCGGGTGTCTATGTCCAGAATTCTCTTTTTGTTGTGCATCGTTGTTGTTGCGCTTACCGGATGTAATGAACAGAAAAAAATCGATGCGTTGAAGCAAGAAAACGCAAGGCTCGAAGCGGCAGCGGATTCGCTCAAGGCCTTGATTGCAAAAGCTCAGGGCGAAACTTCGAAGTGGCTCGTGAAAAACGATACGGTCCGTGCGGGCGATGGCCTTTTCCAGGTGCTGTATCGCATGAACATCAATGAAAAGGAACGCGGAAAAATCGTGATTGCGTTGCAGGACTCTGTTGAACTTTCTGCGCTTCGCGTAGGCCAGGTGTTCTATGCGGCGCTCGATTCCGCGGGCGATGTCCAGCGTTTCCGTTTTGCGCCGAACCCGGCGACGGTCCACATGCTGAGCAAGACGGATTCCGGTTTTGCCTATAGCCGTATCGATAAACCGGTGACGATTCGCCAGTCTGTTTTCGAGGGCGCTCTTGAAAATGGAAGCACGTTGAGCGGCATTTTGCACAAGGTCGGTATTCCGAGACGCATGGTGGGTGTCGTGAGCGCAGTTCTGCAGTGCAAGGTTTCGTTCCAGCTGGCGCGTGCAGGCGACAAATTCCGCATTCTGCTCGAAGAAAAGTTCTATCAGGATTCTATCTGGATTAGCGGCAAGGTGCTCTATGCCGAATTCAACGGCCACACGGTCGGACATCACGAGGCGTTCCGTTACGAAGACCCGGATCCGAAGAGTTCCTTTAACGCCCACTATACCGAAAAAGGCGAGGCCCTGATTTTTGAAGGCCTCCGCTATCCGTTGGACCGTTTGCACATCACGAGTCCTTACGGTACCCGCATCCATCCCATTACGGGTCGCCGCACCGTGCATCACGGTATCGACTACGGTAGCCCCAAGGGTTCGCCGGTTTATGCGGTCGCAGCCGGTGTCGTTACTGTTTCGGGTTACGATGACTTGAGCGGCAACAAGATTGCCATCCGCCACAGGGACAATTCCGAAAGCTGGTACATGCACTTGTCCGTTCGCGGCGTGAAAGTCGGCACGAAGGTCGCTCCGCGTCAGGTTATCGGAAAAGTGGGTTCTACGGGTCGCAGCACGGGCCCGCACTTGCACCTAGGCTTCAAGGACAATCGTGGCAACTGGATGAACCCGGCCAGGAAGACTATGATTGCAACGCCCAAGCTCGAAGGCAACCGTCTTGCCCGCCTCAAACAACGTGTGGCCGCCATCCGCAAGGAAATCGAACTTACGCTTGCTTCTCCGGCGGTCAAGGCGAACGATTCCACAGACGTGCTCGTTCGCATGCGCGTGCTGAAGTAGCTGCGGCGAACGTCGCAGTTGCTATTGACTAATAGCTTTTCCTGAACTCTTTCGGTGGCATGAAGAAGCCGGGCATGGTGTCCTGTTCGATGCCCATTTTTGCGAAGTGTCCGGTGTTTACAGTTCCGTACCCGGCGGTTCGCAGGTAAGTTGCTTCCTTGGCGAGCTCTATGGCTTTCTTCATCGCCAATTCCCTGTCGCTAATGGGGAAGTCAGGTGCGATTCCGTACTTGTGGTAGGTGCTGAAGTTCTTGTCGATAATTTTCAAGCCGGTGATGATTGCCAATGAGAAAGACGGCGTCATGAATGAAGCTTGTCCGATTCCTTTACCGTAGGTGGTTGCCCCCACGATGGGAAGTTTCCTGTTCATGGTGACGGAAAGGAGCAGGACTTCGGAACAGCTTGCCGAGCCCTCGTTTGCGAGGAACACGAAATAGCGGTCCTTGGCGATACCATCGACTTCGTTGACTGCAAATGTCGTGTCGTAAGTCTGTCTGTATCTTATGGTATCAGCTACGGTTGAAATCACGCCTGCGGCCGAATCCCCTTTAGCGAGGAACTCCTGGGACATGGAAAAGCACTGGTCGCCGTCACCACCGCCGTTGTCGCGCAAGTCGATGATGGTAGCCTTGTAGTTTTCGGTTTGGCGCAGGTATCTGACAAATTCACCGTAGGTGCCGGAATCGTTTGACGTTTGCCCCGTGAACTCTTGAATCTTGATAATGGGGATGGAATCCCTGAACGAAAGTTCTACGGTCGGAGTGTAGTAGGGCTTGAGTATCACCGGAATGATGATTTCCGCGGAATCGCGTTTTACGGTGTATGTGATAACTTCGTTTTCTTCACCGGTGGAAAGCCTGTTGAAAACGGCGTCGCTTGTCGGGGCGACATTTTCGATGGCCGTGATTTGGTCGCCCACTTTGAGTCCTGCTTTGTACGCCGGGGAATTTTCGATGACTTTTGTAACAACGTTTTTTGAGTCCCGCTCAAACCCAGGATCCAGCTTTTGTTCGGATTCCATGAGGGAGGTGAGGACCGCTGCTGCTCGTGAAGGATCCACGTATTGGGTAAACGGGTCGAACATGCTTTCGTACATGTAGTAAAGGTCATAGTAATCCCAGGGAATTTCGTAATCAGCAAGGGCTCCATCCTTGACTTTTCCGATATAGGCTTCCGGTTCCCTCAGGTATTCCTTCGCGTTGTTGTAGTAGAAATAGAGAAGCTCGTAATTGTACAGGAATTCCTTGGATGCGCCTGTGATGCCGGATTGGGATGGCATCGAGTTGTCCGAGGTACAACCCGCGGCTCCCAAGCAACAAAGGACTCCTCCTGTGGAAATTAAAATCAATGATTTGATTTTAGAAAAACTTGCATGTAAAAATTGGAATCTGCCCATTCTATAGCTCCTCCTTCAAATTCCTTGATGTCGTCAGTCGTTTCAGTAAAATGCTTTGCGAGAACACTTTTTTCTTGCTTCGGAATCTTTACGCCATAGAGTTTGTTTGCAACCAAGGCTGCACAGGTATCATTGACGATTCCTCCTTCGCATTCGTACTTTGGAGAGATTCCTTTGCCGTGGTAAGAAGTTCCCTTGGGCGTTTTGAATTCGAGACTTGTAATTGTGGCGAGCCCACGCTCGTAAGTCCAGATTTGGGATTGCCCGATTCCTTTCCCGAATGTCCTCGTACCGACCATAGGAATGTCTGTCAATTCGGTGACTGCCGCAATGAATATTTCGGAGGCGCTTGCGGAAGCCCGGTTGGCGAGGATGATGTATTTCCCGGATTCACCGATGTCGCCGGCTTTTGCTACTGTGGCCGAAATTGAATTAACGGAACCTCCGTCCGCAGTCAGCGAGCGCATTTTTTTCGTCGATAGCGTTCCCTTGCTTACAAAGAGGTCTGCCATGCGGGTGCTCTGGAACACGTGCCCTCCGGGATTGTTGCGCAAGTCGAGAACGCGGACGCGCTTGTCTTTTTTTGTTGAGATCAGATAGTCTTTGAGTTCCCCGTAAGTTCCGGAATCCGGGTCGGCAGTTACGGGCTTGAATCCTTCGATTCTTACGAATATGATGCCCGGGGCGCCTGACTCGTTGAAAAGCGTATCGACAAACACAGTCGGTGCATAGACTTCTTCTTTTTGAAGCTTGTACAGAGTCGTGTCGCCTTTATAGGCGATAAGAAGGTCGATGTTCTTATTGAACGTGAGGGTTGAATCGTAAGTGGCTTTGGCGTGTTCTCCCTTGAGTTCAATCCCGTTTACGCTGAGGATGTTTCCGTATCTTGGAATGCCGGCCCTCCCTGCGGGGCTTTTGGGATAAACGCGGGCGATGTAGATGGGATATTCTATACCGGTGATGTTGTAGTATCGCATCCCGACATCGCCACCGATGATTTTGCTTGTGTTGGTTTTGGTGGATTTGTCTTCGCTTTCTTTGCCGGGAGGCGTGTAGTATGTGTAGGGGTCTGTGAGCGGGTTGTAGAGGAGTTGGACTGAGTCTCCGTCTTTGGGCAGGTCCGGCAGTTCGTCCTCGTACAGGTATAGGCTTTGCAGGAGCCAGTAGTTAAAGGAATATTCGGTTGGCTCTGGCGTGCTGTTGACCGGATGGATAAAGTCGGAGCATCCCAGCAAGCTCATGAGCAAAGCTGCGAACAATATTCGAATTTTCATGACTTTATCCTTTGATTGTTTGACTTTTGTGTTGCCCTAAAAAGGAGATTCCCACCTAAAGGAGGCCATGCGCACTAAGGCAACAAGTTGCCAAGTGCTGTCCGCCCGGCTTATACCGGGAATGACAATTCTCTAGTAACTAATAACTAGTAACTAGTAACTGCGGCGAAGCCGCTACTGATCGATGCTCAGTCCCTTCTTGTCGAGGATGACGCGCGGGATTCCGCCTTCGAGCGGGTTCTCGACAACGGAAATGGTTTCGAGGCTGTCGCATTCGGCGAGACTTTCAGGGAGGGTCGCGAGCTGGTTTGCGTCGAGAACGAGTTCCTTGAGCTTTTTCAGGTTGCCGAATTCGGACGGGATGGCGCCCAGGTTGTTGCCCGAGACCATCAGGACTTCGAGGGATTCCAGGTGCGAAAGCGATGCCGGAATGCTGGTCAGCTCGTTGTTGTCCAGGTAGAGCTTGCGGAGCTTTTTAAGATTGCCGAGTGTCGCCGGGACTTCGGAAAGCATGTTGTCGTGGAGCGACAGCTTGGTCACGTTCTGGCACTTGCCGATTTCGCTGGTGAGGTCCAGAAGCTGGTTCTTGGCGATGTTCACCGTATCGAGCTTGGAGAGCTTGCCGATAGAATCGGGGAGTTCGGACAGGCTGTTGTAGCCCAGGTACAAGTGTTCCAGGTTTGCAAGGTCACCGATGGAATCCGGAAGTTCCATGAGGTCGTTTTCGCTCACGGAGAGACTCTTCAAGTTCTTCAAGAGACCGATATCTTCGGGAATCTCGACGAGCAAGTTGCGGTCCAGGTTGAGTTCTTCGAGAGAATCAATTTCGAAAAGTTCGGGTGGCAACAGGCGCAGCCCCTTCTGGGACAAGTCCAACGACTTCGCTTTTTCTTCTTTAGCTTTGGCTATGATATCTAGTAAATTCATAAAAAGACTCCTAATATTTAAATCATAGCTTTTTTGATAAAAAAAACGTGGAATGGCACGAAAAAAACACAAAAATTTAACGGGTTTCCTAAAAGGATGTTTTCAACGAAAAAGGGGATGTTTTACAATTAGGACATAACTCTTCTAATTCCTATCAACCCCGATTTTGTTGGTGCTTTTTCCCCCGTTTTGTTAAATTTTGTGTACGTTTGTGCACTTAAAAAGCGGATTTTTAGCAAAAAAATGTAAGTTTTATCTTTTTTTGCACGCAAATATTAAGATTTGAAACTATTTTTAGGGTGCAAATTACGAAATAATCCAATATATAATATTATTGTATATTGTATTTCAGTGTAATTATTGAGGAAAAAATGGAACTAACAAAATCGCAGGAACGCCGCTTAGCATTTGTCGCTAGCCTCTTGAGCTTGAACCCTAACGACCCAAACGATAGAATCAAGGCACTCCGGCATCTGAACCTAGATGAGAATGGATGCTTCCACGGCTTCCAGTATTCACAGGGCTTTATGGAGTTCTTCATTTTCTTGGACGAAGATACTCCGCTCGAAAAAGTGGTTGCCCATCTGAATTCAGATTTGAAGCAGCTGCAGATTGCCGTGTTCCGCACCAGCGATCCGACAAATCCGTTCTTCCTCTCGCTTCGCGAAGAAGCCGACCCGTGGGCGGTCAATAAGATTTCCGAAGACGATGCCGAAGAAGACGATGATACGCCTGCAAGCCGTCCGTACATGGAAACTTTGGAGATTACGGTTCTCCGCACGCGTGCCACTCGCGACATCACCGACTCGGAACTCGAACGCACGCTCAAGGACATGCGCCGTAAGCTCATGCTCTGGAAGACCGATGTGAAGGCTAAGCTTGAAATCATCGCTGAACACGATGACCTCACTCGTGACTTCCGCAGTGCGGATGACAAGCTTGAAATTGTGATGGATTCCGAACCGCTCCACCTCACTAGCGATCACGGCGAGCTTTTCCTCGGCTTCTGCCCGATTCGCACGATTTTTGACTACCACGTTGCTTTGGGCAAGCGCCTCAAGACGAAGCACAACATGGCTATTGTCTCCAGCAACATCCGTACTTACCTCGGTAACCTCACGCACACGAATGCGGCTCTTATCGACGCCTTCCAGACGATGGAACGCAATGATGACAAGAACGTGAACGTGGATGATTTCCCGTTCCTCCACAACGGTATGACCCTCACGGGCGACGACCTGCGCCTCAAGGAACGCGACGGCAAGAAGGTGCTTTTCATTGAACGCCCGAAGATCATCAACGGAGCCCAGTCCCTCTTCACGTACGAACAGTACGCCAAAAAGAGCAAGAAGCCTGTGAATCCGCAGGTGCTCGTGAAGGTGGTTGTGCCGTACCAGGGCGCCGACAATTTCTTGAACCAGGTGACGATGGCGAACAACCGCCAGAACCCGGTGTTCAGCTACCATCTGCGTGCGGCAGACGACTTGCAGTTCTTCATTTGGCAGCGTTACCAGGAAGAAGGCTTTACCTATGTGTATAAGGACGGCGTACGTCTCAAAGCCCGTACCCGTAAGCTTGAAGTCCGTATGCGTCCGGAACTGGCAAAGACCTTGTTCCTCATGGACGGAAAGCTCAGCGAATGCCGCTCCAGCGACTGCATCTTTGACAAGGAAACGCTCTACCAGCGCTGCTTCGGTGCGTTTGTGCGCGTCGCCCCTGAAAAGGAAAAGGACTTCGTCCGTAAGACCATTGCCTTCACGAAGGCATGGCAGCTTCTCAGCCGTCTCCCGATCAAGATCCGCAAGGTCACGCCGGGCAAGGGCGTGTCCATCGAAGCGAACGACGATAACCCGCTGACCCGCATCACGTGGAACGGTCGCCTTGAAGACAAGTTCATTTTCCGTAGCGCCGTGAGGGACCTCGTGGTGGCCCTCGCTCTTAAGCACTGGCTTGTTTACGGCAATCCGATCCAGGACTTCGAATGGCTTGTCGAAAACGAACTCAACTTCAACGATTCCATCCTCAAGTACGCTTCCCGTATCTATACGGACGACTTGAAGAACATCTTGATTACTGAATTCAAGGACAACACGAACTACTACGATACCATTACTACAATTGACAAGGATTCCGGCGAATCTGTGGAACGTCGCTTGTGGAAGGGTTTCTCGACTACGGCTACTTACGACAAGATGATGGATCTTCTGTGCAAGAAGAACCCGGCTTGGGAAAAGTGCCGCGGCGGCATCGAAATGTTCCTCTAATTTATTTTTGGATTAGGGGCTAGAATCCGATTTTGAAATGCTCCCGTGAAAACGGGGGTGTTTCTTTTTTTCTATGTTATCGGTGCTAATTTTGAACGTCGTGTTTTTGTATTTTGTCACCGTTGCGTTTTAGAAAGATTATCAAGTCCGCCCTTTGGGGTTTTGCTGCGTGCAGCTTTGTCGCTGTCGGTTCCGTCTGGTCTCAGGACGGGACTCTTAGCTCGTATGAATCACTTTTTGACGATGAACTCTTCCAAGATGTACCTCCGGTATCGTCGGCTTCCGTAGCGGAATCCTCGGTTTCGGCTGCACCCGCTTCGGCGGTCTCTTCTGTAGTTCCGGTATCTTCCGCGGTAGCTCCGGTTTCGTCGTCTCAACCGTCTGTGGTGGTGTCGTCTGCGACGCTTCCTGCGTCTTCTCCGGCAGTGGCGCCTTTGTCCTCTGCCGTGCAGTCGGTGGCCTCTGCCAGCACACCTTTGTCATTGGCGGCTCAGTCTTCTGCGGTTCTGCCGTCTTCGTCCGAAGTCCCTTTGTCTTCAGCGATGTTGCCGTTGTCGGAGGCGGTTTCTTCGTCTTCCGTCGAGCGCGTTTCTTCGGCGAGCGCATCGACCACTGTAGCCGCTTCGGAAACACCTGCTGAGACAGCCTCCGAAAGCCAGTCGGATGAATGGACGCCCGCCATCAAGTACATTCCGGTGCCTAAATCGACATCCCCGCTCGATGGTCTTCTCCCGATGGGCGGTATCGGCATGCGTCCTGGGCTCATGAATACGTCCAGGGGACAATTGTTCACTCACGATATCGATGTGGCGACTCGTGAAATTGACGTGACGGAAAAGCGCGTGAATACGCTTAACCGCACGGATACGACGGTTCTCTGGACATCGCATTATCCGGAACTTGCGGATTACGTTTCGGACATGTACGATGTAGGCCGCAAACGCCTTTGGCTTAACGGTCTTGTGGGGCAACACGATGGCGGCTACGAGGCTCCCGAAACGGGGTCTGTTTTTGATATCACGATTCCGGTGAATATGCCCGCGTGGATGAAGGACTTCGGGTTCAACAAGCCGAAACTCATGTTGAAGGGCTCGATGGATATCCGCTTCAAGGGCTACGGCGAAAAGGACGATGCCGAGGGCAGCACCAAGACGAGCTTGTGGCCGTCTCCGTCGTTGGACTACAATCCGAGCTTCATGGTCGAGGGTAAAATCGGGCCGTACATCACTGTCGAAATCAAGAACGTCGATGAAGGCCTCGGTGCGCAGAACGAGGTTCGTGTCGTCTATGAAGAATCGTTCAAGGGAGAATTCGAAGACTACATCTTGCAGCGTGTAGAAGCGGGTACTACGAACTTGTCGTTGGCCGGTACGGAGTTTACCGGTTATTCCGAAAACCACCAGGGTCTTTTCGGTATCAAGGCGGAATGGAAACTGGGCGACTGGAAACTCACGACAATCGCTTCGCAGGACGGCGGTGAACAGGAAGAGTATTCCATCAAGGCGA
Source organism: uncultured Fibrobacter sp. (assembly GCA_946413655.1). Lineage (GTDB taxonomy): Bacteria > Fibrobacterota > Fibrobacteria > Fibrobacterales > Fibrobacteraceae > Fibrobacter. The sequence continues at coordinate 23,256 of CAMKLO010000009.1, forward strand.
ACGAATCGACGACAGAATTCCAGGTGACGGACAAGCAGTTCATGGCGTACCGCTATTACTTCTTGAACCTCGATGCGAGGAACGCCTATATTGAAAATGCGATTAGCGGCAATCCGCCATCGAAACCCGATGTCTCTGGATTGAGATTGTACAAGAGAAGTTCGTTGAACAATACGAACGAGGTCATAAAGAACGTGACCGTCGTGTATAAGACTCCGCAAGGGAAGCTGATAACAAAGACTGTTGACCGCATGGAAGAAATCCCAGATGACGATTATGATTACGATCGTAATACGGGTATCTTGAGGATTAATGGAGTCAACCGCAATACACTTATTGCAGCAAACTACAGTAGTGAAAAAGAAAACCGCAAGGGAAAGACTCTGCACGATGGTGGCGAGGCCGTGCTTGTCCAGTGGGACGCAACACTTAGCGAACTTACGGATATCGACAAGTTGATGTTGCGCAATGTGTATTCCATCGGTATCTCGGATGCGAGCGCGAATAGCTTTGTCCTCCGCATGAAAAACAAGGCGGGCATTTCGGGCGATTACCTCAAGAAACTTGGACTTGCCGATGAAAATACCGGCACTCCATTGGTGAACGATGCTGCCATTTTCAAGAAAGATGCTTCGGGTAGCTACACAGGTGAAATGTGGTTGCCTTGTAGGAAAGTTGAAGATTACGATTCCACGTTGAACTATCAGGAACGGTACAAGCTCGCGAAAGCGAACTGCTTGGAACCGTTGCGTAATCTGGATTCGACTGCCGCCATGCAGCAACTTTATTCGCTTCCTGTCTATAACTTGGGTCGTTATACAAATCGCTTTTACTTTGAATCCGTGGGCAAGCGCCGTAACTCTATGCTCAGCGTGCGCGACCCGAATTCGAGCTACTCTGTCAATAGCGGAAGTTGCATGGATATTTCTCCAGGTTCCGAAAAGGTGACAGCCGGTTCTACGACGCTTATCCGCGGTACGGACTACGAAGTCAACTACGAACTTGGCCAGATTGAACTTTTGAGTGACCGCGCCTTGGATCCGAACAAGGAAATCAAGGTCAAGTTTGAATGCGAACCTTTGTTTGAAGTCGATAACAAGCTCCTTCTCGGCGCCCGTGCGGAGTTGCCGCTCGACCTTTATGGCTTTGGCGCCGGTTCTGTGTTTGGTGTTACCGCTCTTTACAGGAGCCAGAGCACTACCGCCGAAGTCCCGACGCTTGGCAACGAACCTTATTCGAGTTTCCTCTGGGGCTTCAACGTCCGCTTGCAGGATTCCGTGCAGGCACTCACGGACTTGGTGAACGCGATTCCGGGCATCAGCACCACGGCTTCCTCGAATTGGCGTGTCGAAGCGGAATTCGCCGGTAGCCGCCACAATGCGAATACCAGTAAGGACCAGACCGCGCTTGTTGAAGATTTCGAATCGACGGCGACAGGCCTTGTGTATCCGTTGTCGAGACTTTCCTGGTATCCGGCGTCTCCTCCGGGTGGCGTAGATTCGCTCCCATCGACTTATATCGAGAATTTGGATTTCCGCCATAAAGGTGAATTTATCTGGCACAGCAACAATACGGAACTTTACAAGTACATTTACAATAGTGTAGGCAATTCCGATGTCGATAACCAGCACCTGACCGTGCTCAAGATGACGCTCCGTCCGAACGATGACTTGATGGGCAATTCGTGGGGCGGTATCATGCGTCCGAACAGCTCGTATTATCAGGATATGAGCGAGATGAAGTATATCGAAGTCGTCGCTCGCGGTAATTCCGGTTCCATTTTTATTGACCTCGGTCTTATTAGCGAAGATATTTCGATAAATGGTGAAAAGCCGAATGGCATATACGATGGTGAAAACCAGATTGGCATGACAACGGCTCAGCATGACCGCGGACTTGACGGCAAGATTGGTACTGAAGAATACAAGATTGTTTGGGATTGCCGCATTGCGGGCTGCGATTCGATTCGATATACTTCTGCGAATGTCGATATTTCGACGAAGGATATTGCGGGTGATGACTTCAAGGATCTGGATGAAGAAAGCGATCCGCCTGCAAGTATTAACGGAACGGAAAACAACTTGGGCGAGCGCGCCTACGATACTGAAGATATCAATAGGAACGGTTCTCTTGATATGGACATCAGCTTTGTCCGTTACCGAATCGATCTCTCGGACACTGACGAGGCGAACTTCGAAAAGCTCAAGAACGGTTGGCGCAGGTGGCGCATTCCGCTGAACCAGTACGATACGATTGTTTCTCCGACCGGTGGTAACTACAAGGAAATTCTTGCGGAATCCCAGTTTACCCGTATGTGGCTAGGCCGTCTTAATCCGGGCGTTTCAGAAGCGAAGGTTCAGGTTGTGAGCCTCTCGGTTCTTGGCAACGCGTGGGAAGAGACTTCGGTTGCAGATCTTTATCGCACAAACACGAACGAAAATTCCCAGATTGTCGAAGTGAACGGTGTCGAGAATCGTATTTCCGAATATGTCGCGACACGCGATACGACGTACATCAAGGTTTCCACGATTAACAACCGCGAAAACGCGAAGGAATACGTCAAGTCCCCGAATACGGTGACGGAACGCGATGCGGATTCGAATGCCCCGCTCAAAGAAACGGCTCTTGTTCTGGATTATCACAATATGAGCCCCGGCCAAGAAGTGGGTGTTACTCGCTTGTTCGAAACGGATACGAAGAACTTCTCGTCTTACAAGTCTTTGAAGATGGAAATCCATTACCAGACGGACAAGAAAATAGATAAGGCTCCGGTGCGCTTTGCGCTCCAGTTCGGTGAAGGCTCTATAGAAGGTTCCAATGACTATTACGAATGGAGCTTCCGCCCGAAGGTTTTGCGCTACGATTGCTCCCGCGACGTGGATTGCCATGAACAGAACTGGCTCGACAACGCCTTTGCCATGGACTTGGTTGATTTCTCTGACCTCAAGCGTGGCCGCCATCCGCCTTACCTTGAACCGGTCGTGAAAAAGTTGCCTGGCGATCGTGAAGAACAGCTACGCTTAGTCGGTAACCCCTCTATCACGAAGGTCGATTGGATTCGTTTTGTGATTATCGCGGATTCGACGGCATCGCCCGAAGACCTCAAGGGTACTTTCTGGCTGAACGATTTGCGCCTTTCTGATATGGATACGGAATGGGGTTATGCCGCCCGTGTGAACGCTCAGGTGAACTTTGCAGACTTCATTTCTCTTTCGGGTGCCGTACGCTATCAGGACGGTGATTTCGCGACACTCTCCAATTCCGGTCGTTCTCCGAAGCCGGACCCGGCTCAGGCTGCATCCCAGCTCGATGTGTCGGCGGACATTTCCATTGCGCTCAACAAGTTCTTGAACGATTCGCTGGGTTTCCATATCCCGATGTCGTTCGGTTACCACAGTTCGACGAAGCGTCCGTACATGAAGCCTACCGACGACATGATGCTTAGAAAGAGCAGCTTTGTGGATTTGACGGGAGACATGTTCCAGGGCGATCTTGCCGTGGAATCGGACGATGATGAAAACGAGTTGAGGGATAATGCTGAATCCAAAGGTTATCAATCCTATGTGCAAGACTTGAGCTTCAGTATCAGCTACCATAAGGATTACAAGGCAAGCGAAACGAAACTGGGCGAATTCCTGTCGCAAGCATTCTTGGAACGCCCGGCGCTGAGCTATTCTTATCACCAGTCCGAAGGCCGTTCAACGACATCGGCGGATTCCACCTATTCGTACCACACTTTGTTCGAATATAAGTTGGGTACGTTCAGCATGTTCAAGTTCAAGCCGTTTGAAGGACTCTCGAAGTATTCTTGGCTCAAGGATTTCTCCAAGACGGAATTTGAACCGTGGCCGCAGACCTTTGACTTGACTTTGTTCGACTTTAACTATGTACGCTATGTGAACCAGACTCGTGACCCTGATTTTGTGGAACCGCAGGTCGATAAGGTGGTGACTTATACCGCGGAACTCAACCACAAACTGAACATGCGCTGGAACATCCTTTCGTTCCTCTCCGTGAATTATTCCGTGAACATCAAGCGTGATATGTTTGGCGGTGGCGACCGCGAAGGGTTCACGAAAGAAAATTTCTTTAGCACGTCTGAAGGCGGGCTGTTCGCGAGCGGCTACATCTTTGACCACGACCATTCCGATCGAAAGGTCTATATGTCTCGTGATAGTGTTGTAGTTATTCCGATGGATACCATTGCAAAGACTTCTGCCTCGGGCAAGCCGATGGCGATTGATTTGCAGAATCCGGATTCTTACGAAATCCGTTACGATACGACCTCGTTCTACAAGATTGATAGCGTTGGCCATCGTGAATATGGACGTGCATATGGTATCCTCCGTAACGAACGTTCCAGAAATCAGCAGTTCAGGATAAACTTTAATCCCAAGCTGATTCCGTTCATCCCGTTCAATATGCAGTTCTCGTCTGATTTCAATCAGCAGAAGAGTATTCCGGATGATTTCGATTTCTATGACAAGGCCAGCATCGACAAAAACTACTGGACCATATCGCAGACGAACCGCTTCGAGTTTACGCCGACTTTCAAGATTATTGAATTGGCGGAATTGTTCGGCAAGGACAATGCTGTTTCGGGATTCTTGAACAAACTCAAGTGGCGTGAGGTGAAGTTCAACTGGAACGCAAGTACGAATACCGTCGGTGAAAACTTTACGCTTGCTCAATTGTACGAAGAACAGAAAGTGACTCCGTTCCAGTATTACCTCTATGGCTTGGGTCTTGGAGACGGTCATGGTGGCCGCGGACTTTGGAACATCATGACGGGTAACATGGGACTTACCGATCGTGACGACTTTACCGGATTTGCTCAGTACCGCAACAAGCATGTGGATACGCTTGTTTATCAGGGCAGTTTCCGCAATTCTGTGTCTCGCTCGCTGCAAATGTCAACGGGACTCACCTTGCCGTTCTGGGATATTTCTGTTGCCGCTGATTTCCAGTGGAAAGAGGACTTCGCGCAGTCCCGCGAATACCCGCTGTATATCGACACGACGACGGTATTCCCGAAGTTCGGTATCGGCATTTCTATCCCGAATATCGCGCAAAAGGTTTCGTTCTTGAACAGCTTCCGCAGCGTGAGCTTGAACCATCGCTTTGACTATAGCCGCACGGTGACAAAACGGCCTTTCCAGAGTGCTGAAGATTCCTGGGCGAGCGTGTGGAACTTTAATCCGCTGATTCGTATCACGTTCCTTACACAGAACAATTTGCGTATTGAAAACAACGTCCGCATGAAGATTGAATCTATGGACCGTCGCCCGAAAGACGAAGTGATTTCCAATCCGTGCTGGCCCAAGGATACTTCTGCAAACTGCACTGATACGACAAGTTACTTCCTCGAAACGCCGTGGATTCCGACATCGCTTTACAATGACTTTGCCATTAACATTGGCGATGACTTTACGATTACGTATCCGCTCAAGATAGACAAGGGCTTCCAGCTTTGGAAATGGTTCTTCAAACTCAAGAACGATATTGATTTGAAGCTGACTGCCGGTTACGATTACAAGAAGACGATTCGCAAGGAATACACTCCGGTTGATGGCTATGACATGAGAAACGCAGAATCCGGTACGGATGGCGTGTTTAAGCAATGGTCGTACGATTCGGGAATTCCTGAAAACGAGAGGACCATATACAAGCCGAAACTGGAAATGACTTACCGCACGGTTCCGTCGAGAACGCATGAATGGTTCATTCGTCCGAGCGCTTCTTATACGTTCAACAAGATGGCTTCGCTGAGTTCATACATTGAGTATAGACAAATTCACGAAAAGCTGGACGACGAAACGGCTCACGTGCGTCAAATTTTGCAGTTCGAACTTGCGTTGATGCTGAGATTTGACTAAGGCGGCGTAGCCGCCAGTTACTAGTTAATAGTTAGTAGTTACTAGAAAAATCGAACTTAAAAATCTAGTAACTAGTAACTTGGAACTCGTAACTTATTCGGTGGTTAATTGTGCTCAATATTGTACGTGGAGTAAAATAGGGAATGTCGAAAGTAAAGGTGGTTGTAGGCATGAGCGGTGGCGTGGATTCGTCTGTCGCGGCGCTACTTTTGCAACAGCAGGGCTACGAAGTCGTTGGTGTGACGCTTCGCGTGCTGCCCGACGTTGGCGTACAAGAATCTTCGTTTGATGCGGAAAATGACCCGAGCGTGTTGCGTGCGAGAGCGATTGCCGAAAAACTCGGTATTGAGCATCATGTGGCGAACTGCTCCGATACGTTTACGAATGAAGTTTTAAAACGCTGCCATGATGATTTTTCGCAGGCGCGGACACCGAACCCCTGCTGCTATTGCAATCGCTTTATCAAGTTTGGCTGGATGATGGATTACGCGAAATCGCTTGGCGCAGATTTCTTGGCGACGGGGCATTATGTGCGTATCGAAGAAATGGGCGGCGTCCGCAGGCTTTTGCGAGGCCGCGACTCCAGCAAGGACCAGAGCTATTTTTTGTTCTGGGTTCCCGATGAACGCCGCAATCACGTGCTTACGCCGCTTGGAACGTACGTGAAAAGCGAAGTCCGCGAAATCGCCGAGCAGAACGGCTTTGTGAACGCCAAGACGGGCGACAGTCAGGACATTTGCTTTGACATTTACGGTTCGCAGTACACGGGGTTTCTCAAGGACCGCTTTGGCGAAATGACACGCCCGGGCCGCTTCGTGGATGAAAAGGGCAAGGTCTGGAATACGCACGATGGGTTCCATAAATATACAGTCGGTCAGCGCAAAGGTCTGGGCGTGGCGATAGGTGTGCCCGCATTCGTGAAGCATGTGAACCCTGCGACGGGTGACATTTTGGTGACGGGCGACAAGTCGTCGGTCTGCTTTGACCGCGTGGAAATGGTGAACTGCGAATGGCACGGAGATGCGCGGGAGGTCGGGACGACGTTCCGCGCCGAAGGCATGGTGCGTTACCGCCAACGTGCGGTGGGTTGCGAAGTGACGATTGTCGATACGGACAAAGCTGTTGCCGTTTTTGACGAACCGCTCTTTGCTGTGACGCCCGGACAGTGCGCCGTCTTTTACGATGGCGACATGGTCCTCGGCGGCGGACAAATTGTGTAGAGCTTTGAGGTATGGGGTGTGGGGATGGTGCGTTGCACCTCTGAGGTCGCTTAGCTTTGAGGTTTGTTGCCGATGCGGTCATCTTGAGGACTGAAGGTTCGATATGGGGCAGAATACCATTGTTTGTAGGTGGAGCAATGTCATTTCAGACTTGACCGGGCGGACAGCACTTGGCAACCTGTTGCCTTAGTGCGCATGGCCACCTTTAGGTGGAAATTGCTTTTTTTATTTGCAAAATTTATATTTTAGCTGTAATATGATTCGCTACATTGCCATAATCCTTTTGCTTGCCTCGTCCTTGTGGGCGAAAAAAGAATACTTTATTCTGCCTGTTCAATTGCAGGGCGTTCACGAAGATTATGCCGAAAAAATAACTTCGTTGGTCAAGGAGTATGCCGCTATAGATGGCTTTGCCATTGTCTCCAAAAAAGAAGATTGCGATTACCTGTTGCAAATAAAATTGCTTCGTGAAGAATTTGGTGTTGCCGTTATTTTTGAAAAGCGAAAAAAGAACGATAAAGTTGTATGGTCATACGGACATATCGCCTATACGCCTAACGATTTTATTCCTATTGTGAGCCATGTCTCGCATGAAATAAAGTGATAATTTTGATGATTTCTATAAGAGAAAGTTTGGGCGTATGAATCGAGTTCTTGTTTTGTTTGTACTGTCTTTGTTGCTTGTGGGATGCATGGGCATGAAAGTCCGTGTTTCTGATGGCAGGGGAGATTATTCTATTTATAAGAACGGTTCTTTAGCCTGTTCACGAAGTGATAGTTGCGAGGTTTTCCCATCAGGTGATGCCGTGTATCTAGAAGCCCGCCGAAACAATGTTGTTTATAGTGGCATGGCCGTTTATAGGGAATGCCGCTCTTATGACGGTGCTTCTGGACCGTCGTCAATTTCACCGACAAACGATTTTTTAACTGTTTCTGTTTTGGGTACGGTATCGTTTGCTTCTTGGGCGGCTACGGCTGGCGATTGCCGGGGCTATTTCCCACGTGAAGTTGTTATCCCCGTCGATCTTAAAGATTCTCTACGGGCGAAGAACTTCCCTTGGGACAAGCCGATAAAGTAACATAACTTTTAAACCGCCAATGACAAAAATTTGCTGGATCCTATCGGTCGCGACGCTTCCTCTAGGATGACGCTTTTTTCCTACTTGCACTTTCACTTCGTTCAAGTGCCAATAGTGTGCAAGGTTATGACGCAGCAGAATACTTGTATTTTGATATGTCATAATCGCAGCCACGAACGCCAACGGCGTTCAATGCTGGCCTCGGTCATGTCCATACAAAAGCGTACAAAGCGAATGCCGCAAAAATGCTTGCATTTTTTATGGCTGAGCTGAAGTTGCGGACGCGAAGCGTCAACTATGGCCGCGACGCTCGACCTACGCATTTGCACTTCGTGCAACCCCTTCGGCTCGGATATACGAAAATAAATTTTCATGCATCACTCGCCTTACTGGGGTTTGTCCTACTGCCTACTAACCACTAACCACTGTTTACTAACCACTATTTACTTATTTCACAATCCCGACTTCACTGAGTTTCACGAAACCGCGGATTTTTTCGCCGAGGCGGATTTCTGCAAAGCTCCCCTGTTCGCCGATGACTTCAAAACTCGTGCCTTCGCTAAGCGTGTTTAGCGTTTGCGACTTGTCGCTTGGGGCGCTGGTGACATCGGCACTTGAGGCAGTGACGACGCCTGTGATGTCCGTTTCGAGTGTGTACATTTTATAAAGCGCACTTGCTCCGACAGTGCAGAGAATGACGCTCATGCCGAATACAACGCCTGTACAGATGTTCTTGCCGCGTTCGCCTTTCACGAATCGACGGGCGAGAATCACGAGTGCAATTGCCCAAAAGAGAACGAGCGAAATGTTCATCTGGCTCTTGAGCGAAATTGCATGGTGCAAACTCATTAAGCCTTGCAAAATCGGGTTCTCTTCTTCGTCGCCTTCTTTATCCTTGGTCTTGGTTTGTGCGTAATTCAGGTTGTGCTGAATGTCGTCGTCGCTTGGATGCAAGCGGAGTGCGGACTTGTAATAGAAAATCGCAAAACCGAGTTTGCCACTGCGGTAGTAGGCGTTGCCTAAATTGTAATAGAGGTCCGCATTGACGATGCCTTCGTCAACGCACGTACGCCATTCGTCAATAGCGCGCTCAAAATCGTTTTCGTTGTACGCCTTTGTTCCGGCGTCGATGCCATTGCATTTCTCGGTCGCAACACTTGCTGTTGCCATGAGCAAAAGCGCAGCCACGATTGTCAAAAAAATTCTATTCAGTTTCATAAAATCTTCCGTTGGAAATCTCCGCTTGGAGGCGGGAATGACATGTTAAATGTTTTTATAGCTTCAGTTCCTCGCAAAGTTTTTCGACATCCGCGAGCATTTGGGACTGTTCTTCGGTCGATGCCGTGACAGGTGCGAAACGCACGAAGGCGCATTTTTCGAGCCAGCTGTCGATGGCGTCGATTGTCTCGCTCTTGACGTTCAGCTTGGCGAGTTCCTCCTTCATCTGCGGGCGGGTCATGCCCTTGAATTCGAGGTTCGTCAAGTTGCTGAGATAGTCGATGAGGCCGTTTTCGAGAGCCGCATAGAACGCCTTGCCGTCACCTTTCTTGAGTGCTGCACGCGCGTCTGCGAACTTTTCTTTGAGCAGTTTGTTGGCCTTGCCCTTGCGGACTAGGGCCGTATTGCTGTTGCGCTTGCGGCTTCTTGTGATGAGAGCGTTTGCAATCAGGTAGAATGGAATCGCCGCGATAAATAGAATCCAGAAGACGATACTCCTGTGCGGTGCCGAAGATTCGCTTTTGCTCGAAACCGGATGGATGAAGCGAATGTCGCTGCCGAGGAATTCGATTTCTTGCTTTTGCACTGCCGGAGTCGATGGGCTTGCAGAAACCGGAGCCTGATAGATTGGCTCTGCGGGGGCGTCGCCCTTTTCGACTTCGATGGTCCACGGGCCAGCCGATGCTGTTTCGTATTTCTTTTTGGCGGGGTTGAACCAGGAATATGTAATGGCCGGGATTTCAAATGTGCCTTTTTTCTTGGGATAGAGGAACACCTTGATGTCCTTCGAGGTGACGACCTTGTTGCCCGTGATTTTCTTGTTGATGCTGTTTTCGGGCGGCACGGAGCGGAATTCGCTAAAGTCGGGGAGCTTCGGGTCGGTAATCGTGCCCGGAGTGCCATCACCCCTGATGCTGATTGCGAGCGTCAGAGCTTCGCCGACCTTGAGGTTTGTGCGGTCGAAATTGGCGCTAAAACTGTACGAGCCGACCATTCCCGAAAAGTCTTCGGGCTTGCCCTCGGCCGGGAGCGGAAGGACGTTGATGGCGAGCGGGGCGGTGGAGGTTTCCGTTTCGATGGATTCCTGCTTGACGCTACGGCTGGAGAACGACATGCCGCCCATCTGCTTCTTTTCTTCGACGACTTTGGGTTCGCCGAGCTTGGTATATTTGAACTTGAACGACGGAATTTCAAGCGTTCCGCTCTTGGTCGGGCTCAGCCAGGCGAATTTTGCGGTGGCCTTCATTTCGCGGCGGGTGCCTTCGACGGGCTTGAAATCCAGATTGGAAAGGTCGTTACGGTGGACGATAAAATCGTTACCCGTGCTCATGTCGGTCGCTTGGAGGCCGCCCTGGAAATGCTCGAACGTGTGGAGGCTCAAGGTGACGCTGAACTGTTCGCCTTCGTAAATGGACTTTTTGCTCGGGGTGAGGCTTGCGGCAAGGGCGTCGTCGCTATAGGAACGCTGCACGTTGACCGGAATCTTGTTGCTGATGAGGTTCGGTTCCCCGCCGATGTTCCAGGTAAGCGATCCCAGGTCCTGCATACCCGTTTTTCTGGGGGCTTTTATTTTGAACGAATAGACACGAGCCTTGTAAGGCCTTCCGCCACCACCGAAAAACGAGTCGAAAAAGTCATCCATGTCCGGACGCATGACCTGGTCGGCACTGTCGATGCCGAGAAGCTTGAAGTTGTTGCGGGTCTCCAGATGGAGGGCGCCCCTATTTTGAGGCAGTTCCTGCAACGGGACGATGAACTGCAACTTGAATGTCTGACCCGCTTCGATGCGGTCCGTATCGACTTGGAGAGAAGGCTTCGCGCTTACAAATGCTGCTAAACTGAGACATAAAAGCAAAAATCGTTTCATGACCCATAATTTACCAAATTTTGATGAGCGAGATGGGGTTTGGGGAGGCTTTTCTAATTAAAAACGAGATGGTGATTCCGGCTCGGTGGCCGGAATGACAATCGCGGAAAAAAGAATCTTGTATTGCAATAAGCGTCGGCCAAGGTAGAACCTTCGCAATAGCGTGCAAAACGAGTGCCGCAGCGGCAAGCTTGCTTGCCGATATGGCCGAGTGAAGCCGCTGACGCCGTAGGCGTCAACTCCGAGCTGGGGCCCCTCCCGCATGAATGACTTGTTAAATTTGCAATTTGAAAAAAAAGCGCAAATTTATATTTTTCCCCCTTGAAACGTTAGTAAAATTTTGTTAATATTGGGCGCGTCAAAACAAGGAGTCAAAAAATATGTACTGCATTCTCGCCGCCCTCTTGGTCAAAAGCTTCAAAAAGCACATCAAGAACGCTCAATAAAATAAAAGTTTATCTCTCTCTCTAATTATGATGCCACGGATATTTTCCGTGGCTTTGCTTATTTTTATAAAATTTCATGCCCCACCGTCATATTCGAAGCGAAGCGTAGGGACAACTTCAAAAGGCGAGAGTCGCGACCAAACTTGTTTGGACCGAGCCAAAGAGGTTGGGGCTTTGCCCCATCCATACAGTTCTGGTTAAATGTCATGCCCCACCCCGATGTCTTTGACTACTTGCAGCTGTGCTGCTTAGTAGTCATGATCCGCGTATGGGGAGGGCATCTCCTTTCTCTGTAAATTGTTTCAAACGATTGCACTATGAGGATGTGTTAATTGTACTATGAGGATGTGTTAGTATATATTATTTTTTATGGTTTGCTAGTAAAAATGTTATACTAGTTCTGTTGTTGGCTTTTTTACATGTCAATGAGAATATTCATTGGAATACGACTATTGAAAATCAAAATTTTGGCGACATCGCAAAAGGTTTTAAATTATATTATTATGGTAGCGAACGATTCTTTGTCCATGGAGTATGGGCAGGAACATTGATTGTTCCAAATGCAAAATTGGTATTGGGTCAGACTCAAAATAAGAAATTATATGGCCAGTTTTATGGAAAGGGTGTTACCGTCCATCAATATTCTAAAATTTTCCGCGTTCAGTTTAAACCACAGAAATCAATTACATCCAATGCACAACTTAACGTGGCTTGGTTAGGAGGTAAAAAATGAAAAAAGTATCTATTTTGTTGTTTGTTTTAGCCACAATCCTATGGGCAGAAATCGATATAGAAATAGCAATTCAAATAGATAATCTCCCTGAAGAAATTTTTGAAATCTATAACATGGACGAAAAAAATGGAGATTGTGCTATTTACAATGGGAAAAGGACGAAATCAGATTTTGGAGCTTGTGGGTATGATGGATTGTGTGCCGCAATACTCGATATCGATGTTTTATTTGGATGGACTGGGGTTTCTAATAATGGTCTTGAAATCTATACTCTTACTGGAGCGACTCACTCATGGAGAGAAGTTCTTGAAGATGAATTTAATCATTTTAGGCAATGTAAAGGGATTATAGCCAATGATTCTACGTACAATTCCATGTTTGCGGAAATAGATTCCTTTCTTGTTCCAGAAATTGATAAGTATTTGCAAAATGAATCCCAAAAACGTATAATGCTTGTTTATAATTATGCTATGGGATCGGTAAGACCTGCAGAAATAGCCATTCCTGGTGGGGGCTGTGACTTATGTTTCATTGGCATGGCTTCAGACACCGTCAAAGCCCGCAACACCGCCATTTCGAGCATCGCTCCGGCCAAATACAAACTCGAAACAATCCGCGTGCAGAACCATCGCTTGACGGCTTCTCCGAAATTGCTTGGCCGCGAATTCACACTATTTGACGTCAACGGTCACGAACTCCGCCGTGGAACACTGCAAAACAACATGCCGCTCCCCGCATACCCCACCGTCATCAAAATCCAAGGCTTCGGAACTAGACTGCTCAACAGTCGTTAGTCGATAGCTGACTGCAACATATTGCATCCTTTGCCATCCTTGACCGTCTGGGAGAGGGGAGGGCTGCCTTTGTGGACGCGCTTAGAGGTCGTCTAGGCGTGCTTTTGACATCGGCATGGATGAATTATCAAAAAAATCGGCAAAATATATACTTTTTCCCCTTGAAACGTTAGTAAAACTTTGTTAATATTGGCGCCGTCAAAAATAAAGGAGTCTAAATGTACTGCATTCTTGCCGCCCTCTTGATCAAAAGCTTTAAGAAATACGCAAAACGCGCTTAATTTTTGAAGAAGGATTGAGGAAACGAAACGGTCTCGGGTTTTTCCGGGCCTTTTTTGTTTGCTAGTTTTTTGAAAGTTTCTATTTACAAAAATAGAGTTATATTTATGCCATGCGATATGGTGATTTAACTTCTTTTCAGACCGGCGTAGCCGTCCCTCTTTTCAGTCTTTACAGCAAGCACAGCATTGGCATTGGGGAATTCTTGGACTTGATTCCGTTTGCCCAGTGGTCCAAGTATTGCGGATTCAATATTATCCAGCTTTTGCCTGTCAACGATACAGGGTCTGAGTCGAGCCCTTACAGTGCCCGCAGCGCGTTTGCGTTGAACCCGGTTTTTATCAACGTCCAGTCTGTCGAAGGGGCTTCGGAGTTTGAAAACGAAATAGAAAACGCCAAGGAACAGTTCGCAGGTATCGAGCGCGTGGATTACTATCGCATTACCACGTGGAAGCGCGCGATTCTCCGCAAGATTTTTGATTCCCGTTACGACCAGCTCAAGTCCTCCAAGAAACTCCTTGCTTGGGTCGATAAGAATGCATGGGTCAAGTCGTATTGCGTCTATTGCACGCTCAAGGTGCAGAACAACGAGGCTAGCTGGAGGGACTGGAAAAAGTACCAGAATCCGTCTGCTGCTGATGTCGATAAGCTTTGGATGAAAAATTACAGGGACACGTTGTTCCAGGCGTGGATGCAATATACCGCCGAAGGGCAGTTTACCGCCGCCGTGAACGAGGTTTCCAAGCTGGGCCTTCGCCTGAAGGGTGACGTGCCTATCCTCATCAACGAAGACAGTGCCGATGTCTGGTTCGACCGCAAGTATTTCTCGCTTGCCGACCGTGCGGGTGCCCCTCCTGACATGTTCAGCTACGGCGGCCAGAACTGGGGATTCCCGACTTACCGCTGGGACGTGCTCGAAGCGGATGGCTTTGGCTGGTGGCGCCGTCGTTTGGCCCAGGCGAGCAAGTTCTATCACGCTTATCGCATTGACCACGTGCTTGGATTTTTCCGCATCTGGGCGATTCCTGAAACCGAGGTGACAGGTATCCTTGGACGTTTCCAGCCGTCGATTCCGCTCACTTGGGATGTGCTCCGTAATGCAGGCTTCTGCCGTGAAACGCTTGAATATTTGCGCCGCCCGAATTATTCCGTGGATCAGTTGCGTGAATTTCTCGGCAACGAAACGGACAGGCTCATATCACTGTATTTTGAAAATTTGCCGGGAAAGTTCGACCGCTTTGTCGTCAAGCCGGATCTTTTGTCAGAACGTGCTATTATCGCTCTTGATGAACCGCAAGAAGTCAAGGATTCCATGCTCCGCGTTTATTGGAATCGCGTGTTCATCCCAACGGGCGACGAAAACACTTACTATCCGTACTGGTACTGGTACAACCAGCCAGTGCTCTTTACGCTCCCGCAGAACGAACAGCAGAAACTCCACGAATTGATTGGCCAGAACGAACAGGCGCAAAACGCTCTTTGGGAACAGAACGCCATGAAGCTTTTGTCCGTGCTTGCGAACGAGACGGATATGCTGGTCTGTGCCGAAGACTTGGGGGCCGTGCCGCCCTGCGTGCCGTCCGTGCTCAAAAAGCTGAATATCATGTCGTTACGCATCGAACGGTGGGCCCGTAATTGGAACGTGCCGTATTCTCCGTATTATAGCATGGAAGATTACCCGCGTCTCTCGGTCTGCACTACGAGCTGCCACGATACATCGACACTGCGTGGACTTTGGGAAGAGGCCGATTTCGACAAGGCTTTCTACTGGTCGCATGCAGGTTTGCCGGGAGTTGCTCCCGAAAAGCTTACGCCGCCTGTGGTGCGCGATATTCTTTCGCATGTGTTTAAGGCGAATAGCTTGTTCTGCATCCCGCCGATTCAGGATTACCTTGCGCTTTCTGCATCACTCTCGGAATGCGACCCGAAGGAAGAACGCGTCAATATCCCGGGAACGGTCGGCTCGCAGAACTGGACGTACCGCACGCCGTGCTGCGTCGAGGACCTGCTTGCGAATTTGGGTCTGATTTCGGAAATCGGCAAGCTCGTCGAAGAACGTAGAAACCGAGCTTTGTGGAAAATTTAGGCGTTGAGCACGCTACGCTTGGGCACGCCTTGCTTTGCAAGGCTTTGGGGCTTTCTTATTACAATAGCTCATACCTCATATCCCAAGGGGCGTAAGCCCCGAGCCCATACCTTCACTGGATCCCCTCCCTTCGGTCTAGGATGATCGCTTCGAGGATGGCAAAACCCTAACCACTAACCACTGTTTACTTCCTACTTCTAACTTCCTACTTCCTACTACACATGCCATTCCCCACCTGGATCAAAGACGCTATTTTCTATCAGATTTTTCCGGACCGCTTTTGCCGTTCGGAACGTTATAAGGCTGTCGGAAAATTTGTCCCGTGGGATAGCAAACCGACTCGCGAAAACATGTTCGGCGGGAATCTCGCCGGGATTATCGACAAACTAGAGTATATAGCGTCGCTTGGCGTGAACGCTATTTACCTTTGCCCGATTTTCAAGAGCAATTCCAATCACCGCTACCATACGGTCGATTACTTTGAAATTGACCCCGTGCTGGGGACGCTCAAGGATTTTGACAATCTCGTCAAGAAGGCGCACAAACTTGGCCTCCGCGTGATTCTGGACGGTGTTTTCAACCACTGTTCACGAGGTTTTTTCCAGTTCAACAGCTTGATGGAACTGGGCAGGAATTCCCCGTATGTCGATTGGTTCCATGTGCATGGCTGGCCGCTCCATGCGTATTCCGGCAAGCCCAATTACGATTGCTGGTGGGGGTTCCCGGCGCTCCCGAAGTTCAATACCGACAATCCCGATGTTCGCGAATACCTTTTCTCGGTGGGTGAGTACTGGATGAAACGAGGCATAGATGGCTGGCGCCTCGACGTGCCGAACGAAATTGACGACGATAGCTTTTGGCAGGAATTCCGCCGCCGCATCAAGGCGATTAACCCCGAGGCCTACATTGTCGGTGAAATCTGGGACGAGCCCTCGCGTTGGCTCAAGGGCGACCAGTTTGACGGTGTGATGAACTACCCGCTGAGGCGGGCGGTGTTGGCGTACCTCTTTGACGAAAAGCCGATTAAACTTGCCGAGTTTGCAAAAAGGCTCCGCGATGCGTTCCCTGCAGGGCGTTTTGGCGTGCCGATGAACTTGCTCGGGAGTCACGATACGATTCGACTGGCGACGCTTCCGTGCTCAAATTTGCAGCGGGTGAAGTTGGCGCTATCGATTCTGTTCTTTTTGCCTGGGGCCCCGTGCGTTTATTATGGCGATGAAATTGGCATGGAAGGCGGCAAGGATCCCGACAACCGCAGGACGTTCCCGTGGGGAACGCTCTCCGATGGGCGCCGTAGCCCCATCTTCCGATTCTTGAACGAACTTATAACGCTTAGGAACGAGGAACGCGTGTTGCGCGACGGAAAACTCGAAATCGCCTACCATGCCGGCAACCTGAATATCGTCCGTTCCCTCGGCAAGAAAAAGATGACGCTTTGCATCTCGAATGCGTTGCCTGACCCGACGTTTGAAATGAAGTAAACAGGATGACAAAATGAAGAATTAAGAATTAAGAATGAATTTTTCAACTTTCAATTTTTAATTTTTAATTCTTAATTCATTAATCACAAGCATTTCTTGTTACATTACGTCCATGCCCCATACCTCAAAGGGGCGCAAGCCCCGTGCCCATACCTTATACACTCCTTATCGCAAACAAGCCAGGCGTTACGGGCTGGCATCTGAAGCCCGTTTGAGGAGGTGATGGAAGACCCGGAGGGGCTGCAATCAGGGGGAAACATCCCCCTTTTTATACCTAAAATTCCTTCCTACTTCCTACTTCCTACCTCCTACTTTTCTATCTTTGTCGCCGCACTAGTATGTTGAATGCCTTTTAAGGGATTACAAATGAATAAACATAAATTCGGCTTGCGAGAACTAGTCATTCTCGCTGTCATCATTCTTTCGGCCTACTCTGTATGGCCTTCTATTCAGGTTCACTCCAAGAAGGGGGATGCTAAGAAGACGTTCCTCAAGGAAAATCCGAAGCTCGGAGCAAGTTCCATTAATTTTGGCTTGGATCTTGCCGGTGGTACCAGCATCACGCTGCAGATTGATCAGTCCAGCCTCAAGGAAGGCGACGATATCAAGGATATTCAGGCTCAGTCCCTCGAAATCATCCGTAACCGCGTTGACCAATATGGTCTTTCCGAACCGCAGATTTCCCCGACCGGTGACGACCGCATCGTCGTTGAACTGGCTGGTGTGGACGACTCCACTGCCAAGGCTCTCGTGGGTTCTACCGCTAAGCTCGAATTCAAGATTCTTGCCGAATCTGAAAAGTTTGCGCAGGTGGTCAGCCTGATTGACGGTTACCTCACTCGCCAGACGACGGACATTGTTGCTGATTCCGCTGTGACGGATTCTGTGAAGAAGGATTCTTCTAGCAAGGATACCGCGAAGAAGGAAGCCTTGTCTGATGACGAACTTTTGGCTGGTGGCGTCGCAAAGACTGAACCTGCTGCAGAAAAGAAGGATTCCGCTGTTGCCGAATCTGAGGCCGCTCCGGCAGACGTGGTCGGACAGCCGCTTTCCTCTTTCTTCATCTCTTTTGGCAATGGCGGTTTCATTGCTGAAGAAAGCATCGAAAAGGTCAAGAAACTCCTCGAAACGGAAGGCGTCCAGAAGCTCATTCCGCGTGATGTCGCATTCGCTTTCGGTAGCGGTCTTGAAAAGCTCCGCCGCGATTCCAAGGTCAAGGCCAAGCGCCTTTACCTCCTCCGTCGCCGTGCCGAAATGGGCGGTGACGATATTACGGACGCTCGCCCGTACCGCGTAAGCGACGGTGTCAGCGCCGGTGAAGTGGCCGTGAACCTCCGCTTCGGTGGCATCGGCCCCAAGAAGTTCTCCGCTGTGACTGCCGCCAACGTCGGCAAGCAGATGGCCATCGTTCTTGACAACCAAGTTATTTCTGCTCCGGTCATCCGTGACCGTATCCCGAACGGCGAAGCCCAGATTACCGGTCTCGAAGACATGGCCGAAGCTAACCGCCTCGCTGTCGTCTTGAAGGCTGGTGCCCTCAAGGCCCCGATGCAGATTATCGAAAGCCGTACCGTCGGTGCAACCCTCGGTGAAGAAAACATTGTCCAGGGCTTCGGCTCCGGTGCAATCGGCCTCTTGATCTGCTTGGTGTTCATGGTCGCTTACTACCGCCTGGGTGGCTTCATCGCCAGCGTCGGCGTGGTAATCAACGCCCTCGTGACTGCCGCCGTGATGTCCGTGTTCAATGCAACGCTTACGTTGCCGGGTATTGCGGGCTTCATCCTCGTCGTCGGTATGTCTCTCGACGCGAACGTGATTATTTTCGAACGTATCCGTGAAGAACTCAAGAACGGTCTTACCGCTCGCGCCGCTGTCGCGAAGGGTTACGAACGTGCTTTCAGCGCCATCTTGGACTCCAACTTGACGACGGTTTTGACGGGCCTTATTTTGTACAAAATCGGTACCGGTTCCGTCAAGGGTTTCGGTCTTACGCTTACCATCGGTATTCTTACGTCCCTCTTCTGCGCTATTACGATTTCCCGTGCAATTCTCGATTGGAGACTTGCTAAGCGCGACAGGACTTCGCTTTCCATTGGTTCTGGCTTCAAGGCTTTGAACAATGCGAACCTCCCGCTCATGAAGAACCGCGGCAAGTTCAAGGCTCTCTCTTGGATTTTGATTATTGCAAGTATCGCTTGCATCGCCGTGAAGGGCTTCGACTTCAGTATCGACTTCACGGGTGGTCAGGTCTATACGATTCAGTATCAGGATGACGCCAAGCATGAAACCGATTTGAACAAGGCTTTGAGCAAGGCTGGTATCCAGGGCGCTCGCGTCCGTTCTCTCGGTGGTACGTCTGCCAACTCTTACCAGATTAGTGTCCGCGCTGATGACGCCAACTTTGAAGTGGCCATGGCCAAGGCTTTCGAAGCCGCTAACCAGAAGTGCCAAATTGTGGCAAAGGACGCTGTGGGTCCGACTATTGGTAAGGAACTCCGCTTCAATGCTATTTTGTCTGTGATTCTCGCATGGCTTGGCATCGCCCTCTACGTTTGGGTTCGATTCGGTAAGCTCGGTCTTGGCTTTGGCGTTGCTGCAGTGCTTGGCCTTATTCACGATACCATCATCACGCTTGGCTTCATCTCGGCATTCAGCCTCTCCTTCGACGGCGCCTTGATTGCTTCGCTCCTCACGATGATTGGTTACTCCGTGAACGACACCATCGTGAACTTCGACCGCATTCGTGAAAATACGGCTCTGTTCGGCTCTGCCAACTACGAACGTACAATCAACAGCTCTTTGAACCAGTGCTTCAGCCGTACGGTGATTACCTCTCTCACGACTCTCTTCGTTTGCGTGGTGCTCGCTGTTATGGGTGGTTCTTCCATCCGCGACTTCGGTCTTGTTCAGTGCTTCGGTATCCTTATCGGTACTTACTCTTCTGTGTGCGTCTGCTCTCCGATCGTTCTGTGGTGGAGCAAGAAGTTCAAGAAGGGTGTGTAATTAGACTATAGAACGGGCCTTCGACCCTATAGACTAAAGACGAAAGAGAAATTGCCCCGGCTTTGCCGGGGCTTTTTATATATATTTCTTTTTAAAAAGTGGAGTTGATATGATTTTGAAAAATTTCACGTCATTCGCAGTAGTCCTTTCGTTCCTTATCGCTTGTAGTAACTCTGATCCGGTCGCTCCGCAATCAAACGATAGTTTTGCAGTATCTTGTTCGTCAAGTAAATCTCTTAGCAGTAGCTCGAACAAACGTCGGTCATCCTCGAGTTCGGGCAAAATTTTATCTAGCAGTTCGAGGGGGGCCGTTTTGCAATCGAGCAACGCTTCGAACAGTTCTTCTGGCAAAAGTTCCTCCAGCGAAAAGGGAACCGTTAGCAGTTCCTCCGCTGTATCCAGCAGTTCAGAAAATTCTTGGTATTGGGATATTCCGAAAGAGTCTTATTTTAATCCTGACATAGAGTATGGCTCCATAATCGACGAACGCGACGGAAAAAAATACAAGACCGTCAAGATAAATAACCTCACTTGGCTTGCCGAAAATCTGAACTATGCCGACAGCGCAAAAACGCCCAGCTTGAAAGATAAAAGCTGGTGTTACGATGATGTTCCGTCCCATTGCGATGTATTGGGACGTCTGTACACTTGGGCTGCAGCAATAGACTCGGCAGCACTTGCGTCCGACAAGAAGAACCCGCAAAGTTGTGGGTTCAAAAAGGCTTGCTCCTTACCCTCTAGAGTGCGTGGTATCTGCCCTTCGGGCTGGCATCTGCCGACAGTAAAGGAGTTCGAAAATTTAGGATTGGGCGGGGATAGTGACTTGAGGCACAAGTCGAATACCGGATGGGTAGATGATTATAACGGTACGAACGCCAGCGGTTTTACTGCTTTACCCGCTGGCTCTGTCCGTAACGATATATTCAGTGGTGTTGGTGAATGGGTTTATTATTGGAGTAAAGATGATGATATGCGTCAAATCCCAAATTTTGGTGGCCATGGAGGAGTCCCAAGTAAGGTTGAAAATTCTGGAGCTTGCATAATGCATTTCTTGGTTAGCCCCTATGATGTCAGCTTCTACTTTGGCGATAAAAGACATGGTCTTTCGATTCGTTGCGTCATGGACTACGACACGATTCAAGGCTGGAGCTGGGATGTACCGAAGGAAGAACGGTTTAATCCAAACATCGTTTACGATAGCATAATCGACGAGTGAGACAACAAGGTTTATAAGACCGTTAAAATTGGCGACCAGACATGGATGGCCGAAAATTTGAACTACGCCGACAGTATTAGGACTCCAAGCTTAATAGGACATAGCGCCTGCTATGACAATGACAGCGCAAAGTGCAACAAGATTGGTCGCCTCTATCAATGGGAAGCTGCTATTGATTCGGTTGCGCTTGTGACGGATGAGGCTAATCCGCAGGAATGTGGATTTCAGAGAGACTGTATTTTGCCAACTCGGGTTCAAGGAATTTGTCCTAAAGGATGGCACCTGCCAGACAGTACAGAATGGAGTACTTTAATTGCGTATGCGGGCGAAAGATCACAAGGCGGGAAAATGCTCAAATCTATAAGCGGCTGGAATGCTGAGGGACCGTCGTTTGATCATAAGGATCGAAACGGGGTTGATGCTTACGGTTTTTCTGGCCTGCCTGCAGGCCGTTTTAAAAGTCAAGGCGAATATGCCGGGGTATTTACTCGTTTTTGGGGCTTCTTCGCTGGTGGCTGTTGCGAAATAACCATGTCACTGGATGGTAGTGACTGGGTATCTTTGGAGGCCTTCCACGAACATGAAGCTTTCTCCATCCGCTGCATCAAGGACTGATGCCGTCTCCTCGACTTTTCTTACGTATGGCTTTACGAGGGTTTCTTTTTTGCTTTTTTCTCTAGTCTCTAGTCTCTAGTCTCTCGTCATTTTTCTATATTATTCCCCGTTCGATAAAGGGGGCGGTATGCTCAAGTATTACAAAATCGAATCCGGTCGTCTCGCGGTGGCTCCGAACGAAGAAGCCGCTGACATCGTTATGATGGGTTCTCTAAGCCAGGAACAGCGAAGCGTCCTGGTTAAGGAATATGAGATTACGGAACATACCATAGCATCCGCATTCGACTCCGACGAACTTTCCCGTATAGAATACGACGATGATTTCACGACCATCGTGTTCAAGAAGCCCAAGAACTATTCCGCCGAGGACAATTTCCAGTTCCGCGTGGAATCCTTCGGCATATTCATTTTCAAAGACTGGGTCCTGCTTTTGACGGACACCGACATCCCTGTGATGGACGAACGCAAGTTCTCGAAAATCGACAGTTTGAACACGTTTGTGCTCCGCGTGCTGAGCTACGCCATCGCACACTTCAACGAGCATTTGAAAATCATCAACCGTATCAACGACGACTTGGAACAGCGACTCAACACGTCGATGGAGAACAAGTATCTCCTCTCGATGTTCAGCCTGAACAAGGGCTTGATTTACTACGTGAGCGCATTGAACAGCAACGACACGCTCTTTCGCAAGTTGCAGCTTGGCCGCAGCCTCAACTGGACCGAAGCCGAGCGCGAACTCCTCGAAGATATCCAGATTGAAAACGGGCAGAGCTTGCAACAGGCTAACATCTACGCCAACATTTTGACATCCATGATGGATGCCCGCGCAAGCGTCATCAACAACAACGTGAACCAGTTGATGAAAAACCTCACCATCGTGACGATTTCCATATCGCTCCCGACGTTCTTCGCGAGTTTGTTCGGCATGAACGTGAAACTCCCGTTCGGCATGAATGGCGACGCCACCGTTGGCTCGCCCGCAGCGTTCTGGTACATCATCGTCATCTGCATTTTGTCTGTGATAGCCTTTTTGGCCGTGTGGATGCGTAAGAAGTAATTTAGTTGTACTGTCAACTCTGGACTTTTTTGACCTTGTCATCCCGGCCGTAGTGCCGGGATCTCCTTACACGATTTTTAGAGACATAAAGCCTCGAAACAACAGTCATCCTCCGATAGGAGAATCCATACAGCACTTGTTACAAATACATGGACTTTTAACCGGAATTTGTTATATTAATTAACGGATATCTTTTGAGGTCCTGTATGAAAAAGATTCTCGCCGGCTTGCTTGCGCTTGGAAGGCTCGTTTTTTTTGGGGGGGGCTCTTATGAAGAGCGTCGTGATGTAACAAATTAGGCTAAGGTGGAGTATTTATGGTGTCCAAGATTAGATTCCGCAATTGTGGAATGGATGCCGAAAGTAGAAAAACTGACTTCTTCATATAAAGAATTGGCTGATTAGATAAAACTTATATGAAATATAACTTGCATACACCCTATCCAGGATACGATGACAATTTAATGGGTGGCCATGGTTCATTTGAATTAAAAGAACAGCAAATCGAGGAAATGTGGGGGCCAGATCGTTCCGATTTTAATGATGTTGAACTAAGCAATCGTTATAAGGCGAATGATATTAGAGAGGTAAAATAATGGAAAAATGGTTAGTTATTGTATTTTGTTTTACTTGTTTGATGTCTTGCACGAAAGTGGATGATAACGATAGGATTAAGGAAATCGATTTTTCAGAGTTGGAATTGGATACTCCGGATAGTCGTATTCCTATAAAAAACATTGTAAAGAAATTAAAGAAAAGACACCATACAGAAAATAATCTTTTTGTAGCCGATTGCATGACTATTGAATTGCCGGAATCCTTTCATGCGGAATTCTTTACTCATTGGGAAATGGGTGATCAGTATTATGTTGTAAAAAATTCTAAAGACATCGAGTTTATGCATTTTGATATTGGTTTGCGGTCATTATCAGGACTTGGAAAACAGATTGATGTAGATTCGCTAACAAATGACTTTATTGTTGATGCGAAGAGAGACACGATTTCAGAACTGCATGGAAAAATCATAAAAATACAGAATGTCGTACTGCAAGCCAAACGACGTATAAATAAATGGTATTATCCCTATGTTGTTGAATTTTCATGTTTCCCTGATTTTGTAGAGCCCCTTACATGTGAGAAAATTATATCCTCTGCAAAAACAAATCATGATTGTTTAGAAGGAAAAGAGTAGTTTTATCAAATATTTTTCCTGCGTTTTGAAAAAAAAATACCAAGGATAAATTCAAGGGATTTAAAATTTCCTATGATTGGAGAGGCTCGCTTGTTGGGCTATTGCCACAGATAATCGCTTTAATTATATTACCAGTATGGCGTTAAAGAAGTTCCCCATCGGTGTGCAGGATTTCGCAGTCATCCGCGAAGAAGGTTTTTACTACGTTGATAAGACAGACCTTATCTACCAGATGACGCATACAAGCAAGTATTACTTCCTTTCGCGTCCGCGCCGTTTCGGGAAATCGCTGCTGGTAAGTACCCTCCAGTATTATTTCGAGGGGCGCAAGGACCTGTTCACGGGCCTCGCGATGGAGAAACTCGAGACCGAGTGGAAAAAGTACCCGGTGTTCAAACTGAGCTTTGCCGGGAACAAGTTCATTACCGAAGAGGACCTGGCAGATACGCTCAACCTGAAGCTTGGCGAATGGGAACGCCTGTACGGGCTTGTGCCGTCCGAAAAGTCGGCTTGGGGAGTGCGTTTCGAGTTGCTCATCAAGGCCGCCTATGACACCACAGGCATGCCTCCTGTGGTGCTTGTCGATGAATACGACGCCCCGCTGCTGGATTCCATGGAAAATCCGGAACTCCAGCTCACGCTCAAGAACGAGATGCGCAAGCTTTTCAGCCCGCTCAAGGATTTGGGCGGCATCCTCCGCTTCGTGTTCCTCACGGGCATCAGCAAGTTCAGCCAGCTCAGCATCTTCAGCGAGCTCAACAACCTGAAAGTCATCACGATGAACGATGACTATGCGGCTATTTGCGGCATTACGAAGGAAGAAGTGCTGACGCAGATGCAGCCCGAAATTCAGGCGCTTGCCGACAAAAATGGCATGACTTATGACGAGGCCTGCGAGGCGCTCAAACGCCAGTACGACGGTTATCATTTCAGTAAAAACTCACCGGACGTTTTCAATCCGTTCAGCCTGATCAATTCGCTAAGTGATGGAGAACTAGCCAATTACTGGTTCGCGACCGGCACGCCGACAATCCTCACGAAACTTGTAAAAAAGTACAAGATGGACGCGGAACTGTTTGATAAGGGTTTTGCAGTAGCGCCCGAGGTGTTTGATGCGCCTACCGAGACCGCAGAAAACCCGATTCCGATGCTTTACCAGAGCGGATACCTTACGATCAGGGAATTCCACAATGGCAGCTTTACGCCCTACGTGCTCGCATTTCCGAATCATGAAGTATCCGAGGGCTTTACCAAGTGCCTGTTGACATTCTACACCAAACAGGATGCCGCAGCCTATTCGTCTGTCGTGAGCCGTGTTATCCAGGGAATGGAGAATGGTGACGTAGATTCGGTACTCCAGGTTATCAGGGCGTACATGAGCGGTGTACCATACGACGCCGAATCGCAGAACGAATTACATTACAAGACAATTGTGTATTGCGTGTTCAGCCTCGCGACCCCCTATCTCACCCGTTGCGAAGAAAAATCTGCTGCGGGGCGCTGCGATGTTGTTGTTGAGACCGCCAATGCGGTTTACGTTTTCGAATTCAAGCTAGATAGTTCGGCGACTGTGGATGACGCCTTGAAACAGATTGATGACAAGGGTTACCTGATTCCGTATTCCGCGACACTTGCCAAGGACGGCTCGCCAAAGAAACTGTTCAAAATCGGCGTGACCTTCGATGCAGAAAAACGCACCATCGGTGAATGGAAAATTGTAGAGGCATAGTCTTCTGATTTATGATTGGAGAGGTATGTCGGTTGAATTTCGACTAGAACCTACGGGAAGTTCCAGCGACACCGCCCGCCTTTCGATGATGTACGACGGGTCGGGACGAAGAATTTCCAAGACTCGCTGGGTCAAAAAGGTCGGCGCGCAGGACTGGGAAAAGGAACTCGTGACGCATTACACCGGCATCGGAACGGAAATCCGCGAGGAGTTCCACAACGGAACCCGCGAAAAGGTCAACGTCGTCGTCAAAAGCTTGCTAGGCGAGAGTCGCAAGAACAAGCTAGCTTGTTCTTATGACCGAGCCGCAGCAGCGGACGCCGGAGGCGTCAACATGCCGCAAGGATTGGGGCGCTATGGAATAGAAGACGCCGAAAGACCCGATTTCGACGGCATGACAGGTGACGGACTCATAGGCTACATCCCGAACGCAAAATTCGAATGGTACCTGAAGAACCATCTCGGTTCCACGATGCTCGTGTATGGCACGCAGTGGGTCAATGATGAAAACCTCGCCGATGTGGGTGCGCCGATTGCCGCATACGACTACCGCGCCTTCGGCGAAATGGTAACACTCTCGCAGCCCTCGGACAAGGTTACTGAAAACTTCACAGGAAAAGAACTTGACGACGAGACGCAGATGGACTATTTCGGTGCGAGGTATCTAGACCCGATGCTTGGAATGTGGGTTTCCGCGGACCCAGCAAGGCAGTTTGCTAGCCCGTATCTGTATGCGGGAAATGGTGTGAATCAGGTTCAATTTATTGATAAAAGCGGAAATTATATGATTCGCCAACGAGCTGGATCCTATGAAATAAAGCCAGTGAGTAAAGGTGAGGCTATTTTTGGTTGGTTATGAAAAAAACCGATTTGGGCGATGTTATATATGGGGCAGGGGATCTTGCGAAAAAAGGAAGTGTTCGTGCTTCTGGTATTACAGGATTCCTTTTCTCTTTGTTCGATGTTTTTACAGGCTATGGTAATGTTAAATGAAAAAAAATATCTTTTTTGCTCTTTTATTAATAGTCTTTTGTTTATTATATATTCTTTTTATAGACAAAAGTGATTGCATTGATTTTTGGTCTTTTGTTCCTCCTTTTTCTATATGGCTTTCATTTTACATATTCTATTTGTCTGGTGGCTATGGAAGTGCCTTAGCTCAGTCCAAAGCTATAAGAGGAGAATATGTCGTTGATTCGGAAACGGAAGATTTTGATGAAATGTTGAAAATCAAAAGAGAACGAGATAATACAACAACTCCTAAACATGATAATAAATAAAGTGTTGTTATTTAGAAGGTTTTAGTTAATAATTTTTTAAGGCTTCAGTTTTTTTGCTGAGGTCTTTTTTTGACGGCTTTTTCCTGTATGATTCAGAAGTCGATCTGGTCAAGGATAAATCCAAACGTTTGAAACATTTGTATGATTGGAGTGGTATGCCAATCGAATTTATACAACAGTCGCAACCTACGGGTTTAGGTAAAAATGTAATTTTACTAATCTTATGCTTTATTCTTATTGGTTGTCAACAAACTGAGAATACAAAAGATGTTGAGGCTGTTTTAAACAAAATTTTGAAATGCTATGGCTATGAAAATATGCCGACAGAACGTGTTTTCTTTAAAAATAATCGAATTTTTTTAGAAAGTTACCAATGTATGGTATCATTTGAACTTCCCATAGAATGTGATACAACGAAGCGATATCCAGACATGTGTGGTGGAGCGGGAAATTCATTTTGGATAGATAGTTTTGACAAAACTTTTAATGTGACGATAAATGAGAATTTGACAGATTCTTCGCTTTCAAATTTCATTGTCTCCAATTTAAATGGAGTCCACCTTTGGAGTGGGCCTTTCTGAACAACTTGAACTGAAAAAAAGTACCACAGAATATTTCCCGTATGTCTTGTTTTTCTATGGCGGAACGGATTCTGCGTTTGTCAAGAATATCGAAAAGTTTAGGAAAAGTTTTGCGAATGGTGTATGGCAAGATTCCGTGGCTCGGGTCAAGTCGGCAGACTATCTTTTAAAAAACTATTATATGTTGGATGAAATTTTAGGTGATTGGGCGCATAAAGAGAAACTTGATCGCTGGGAATATGATTATTGTTATGTATTGAATTATATGTCGAACATGCTGTCAAAGGGGTATGATTCGTTGCGTTGTTCTTATAGTGGACAAACTTTTCAGATTTCGTCACCGTTATCGGAATTCTACAAGGACAGTGTTGTTTGTGTGGATCTAGTATCTGTGAAAGTTGAATCATGCGTTTTGGTAAGGCTTTTCACCGATTTGGAAAAGAAACTAGGCACATGTGTCTATGAGAAAAATGCCAAAGATGTTACAAAGGAATATGATGGTAATACTTATATTTGCGGACATCCATATGAAATTCTAATCCCTGACTCAACGAACGTTGAAAACTGGAAATTGAAAAGGGATGATTAAAAACCTTTTCTGAGACTGTCATCCCGGCCGCAGTGCCGGAATCAGTTTTCTCCCCGTCATCCTGAGAGGCGTAAAGCCTCGAAGGATCCAATGCGTTGCTTTTTATACATAATTTGTTATATTCATTAGCATAACGATTGGGTTTTATATGAAAAAGATTCTCGCCGGCTTGCTTTTGCTCGGGATGTTCGCATTCTGAGACTGTACTTATTTTGATTTTGACGACGAATCGGATTATGCTCCGAGTGTCCACGATGCCGTCGGTTGCTGGATTTCTACGGAAAATCTAAGTGCGGAGGTTCTTGTAAATAAAGGAACGTCTTATTTTCAAGATTTTGAATACGTTGATGTTATCCCTTTAAAAACATGTATAGAACTTTGTATTAACGAAGATTTTTCTTTTACTTATGTTTCAAGAATTATTGGCAAGGATGCTTATCCTGACATTTCTTTAGATTTATATGGAATTGTAGAGCCGGGTTCTGTTGACTTCCTAGGCAGTGGCGGTACAAAGTGGAAATTTTATTGGTCGAGAAATAATAATGTTTTTGAATCTGTGGATGATTCTGGAAAGTTAGGTTTTGCTTTCAGTTCCGATAATGAAATTCGTTTAATAGAAGGTTATTTGAGTGGGGTGCAATTGTGGCATTATAGATATGGAAACGATAATTTTTCACCCTATTATACGGAACCCAAAAGAAAATATTCCCGTACAAAAGACAATAACGCTTGCAATGGTGTAAACGTAAAATAGGGAGAGGACAATGAAAAAGTTTTTGTTGATAATATTGCTCCCTACACTTGTTTTTGCGAGTGATTACAAGTCACGTTTTTATGCAGGTGGAAGTATCTCGCATTCAAAGATCTCTGTATCTGGAAACGGACCGAATGGATCTTTTTGTGGGAATGGTGATATCCACGTTTATGGTGGCTGGGAATATCGCCTTGCTCGATGGTTCTCGTTGTCGCCTGCTTTAGGTTTTGAGCGTAATGGTTGGTCTTGGGAACGTGCCGGGCATGAAGGGAGTGTTTCGTATTTCAATCCTTATTTGCGGCTGTCTTTTGACTTTCATGTCCATGATTTTTATATGAATTTTGGGGGCGCTTTTGGATTTCCTTTCTATTTTGGCGGAGAACTAGATGGAAAAAATACATCGGATGATTTTCCTAAAGATTTTATGTACAGTGTACAACTCTTTTATTCAATAGGTTATACGATAAAGGATCATTATCGGGTTGGTTTTATTCAAGGTTCTGAAGGTCTTTTGGCAACTTTCCATGATGTGCTGATTCTTCCTATAGGCGTTTACTTTACTTACCTGTTCTAGTTTTTCTGTCCTTGCAAAAAAGAATTATATTTATAACATGTTTAACAAATTTATCATGTTGCTTGTATCGCTCGGAATGTTCGCATTCTGTGGCTGCTCTTATTTTGACTATGCCGATGATGAATCGGACTATGCTCCGGGCGTTCATGACGCCGTCGGTTGCTGGCTCTCTACAGAAAATTTGAGCGTGGATGTTAAAGTTGATAAGACTACGATGTACAAAATTGATTATCAACACTTCGATGTAACGCCAGCACAAACTTGTATGGAATTCTGCGTTCGTGTAGATTCCTCTTTTACTTATGTTGCCAGAATAACTGGTGTAGATGTCCTTCCAAACGTTTCTACTGATATAAATGGTACTGTTGACCCTTTGCCTGTTTATATTGCTGGCACGGGTGGATTTGAATGGATTTTTGATTGGTCTCAAGGGAATGGTAATGGCCTTGATGATAAAAAAAGTTTGCCGATCCTTTTGATCGATGGCAAACTGAGTGGCGTTGGCTTACTGCTTTTTCATAGCAATCGTAATCTTGACTTTCGTAATGAATTGTCCCGAAAATATTCTCGTACAAAAGACGAAAATGCTTGCAATGCAGTGAACGCGAAATAGGGGGTGGACGATGAAAAAGTTTTTATTGTTATTGTTGCTCCCTGTGATTGTTCTTGCGAACGATTACAAATCTCGTTTTTTTGCGAGCGGTGTCATTGCTTTGTCCAAAGTTAAAGTGGAATCCAGGTATGATGGGAGATGGGTGCATGATGGCAGTCATTTCTTGGGCAATGGCGATATTCAAGTCTATGGTGGCTGGGAATTTCGTCCGCTACGTTGGTTCTCTTTGTCTCCGGCTTTTGGTTTCCAACGCAATGGTTGGTCTTGGGACCGTGCTGGTCATGAAGGGAGCATCTCGTATTTTAATCCTTATTTACGCTTGGGGCTGGGCTTCTACATCAAAAAAATGATTTATATAGAATTGGCTGGTACTTATGGTTTCCCGACGTTCTTCTGGGGTGAACAGGATGGAAAGAGCACGACGGCGGACATACCGCAAGAAAATGCGTGGAGCTCATCTGGAATTTTTTCTATAGGTTACATGATAAACGAGCATTACCGTGTTGGTTTGACGATGGGGAATGACTACGTTTATTCATCATTAGATGGTATAGGGACGCATGTGTATGTCAATCCTTTAGGCGTGTTCTTTACCTACTTGTTCTAATTTTTCTATCCCTGCAAAAAAGAATTATATTTACAACATGCTAAACAAATTTATCATGTTGCTTGTATTGCTCGGAATGTTCGCATTCTGTGGCTGTTCTTATTTTGACTTTGACGATGAGTCGGACTATGCTCCGGGCATTCAAGACGTCGTTGGTTGTTGGGTCTCTACAGAAAATTTGAGCACAAATGTTCTTGCAAATATGGGAACGTCTTCTTTACCGGATTATCAATACGTTGATGCGTTCCCTTCAAAAACTTGCGTAGAGTTTTGTGTCCAAGATAATTCTTCATTCACATATATCGCGAAATTTGCTGCTGGTTTGGATTATTTTCCAGATTTTTCGGCAAGTTTGTATGGAACAGTTGATGTTCGTCCCGTTAATGCATTGGGTGAAGGAGGAACTTCATGGGTTTTCAATTGGTCTAAAAGAAATGTCGTTAAGTCATCTGATGGGGATTCTACCAAGCAAAAATATGACTTTGTAAGTGAAACTGGAATTCGTTTAGTTGATGGAAAGTTGAATGGTCTTCGTTTCGACGGCTTGAAATATGAAGATAATAATCGACATATAGGTTTTTATTCAGAATCGAAAAGAATATTCTCTCGTTCAAGTGATAAAAACGCTTGTGATGATTTTACTGCAAATTAGGGGTGGAAAATGAAAAAAATTTTGTTGATGTTGCTGCTCCCTACACTCGTTTTGGCAAGTGAATATAAGTCGCGTTTTTTTGCAGGTGGAATTATAGCCCATTCGCTGATTGAATCATCTGCTAGGTTTTGTGGCAATGGTGATCTTCATATATTGGGTGGTTGGGAATTTCGTCCCGTTAGTTGGTTCTCGATGTCGCCAGCTTTAGTTTTTGAACGCAATGGCTGGTCTTGGGACCGTGCCGGGCATGAAGGAAGTATTTCGTATTTCAATCCCTATTTGCGCTTATCTCTTGATTTTCATGTAAAAGGTGTCGTTGCAAGTGTTGGTGGCTCTTATGGCCGTCCAGTCTTCTTTTGGGGTGAACTAGATGGTAAAAAAACGACAACGGATGATTCATTAGATATGGATTATAGTGGATCTATTTTTTACTCGATAGGTTATACAATAAAAGATCGTTATCGAGTTGGTCTTATTCAAAGAATGGATGGACTTTATATATCTGATCATGAAAAGTATGAGACCGTGAGGGTTTTTATGATAGGAGCTTTCTTCACCTATCTGTTCTAATTGATTGTACAAAAAAAACGCGGCTTTAAAACCGCGTTTTTTTATGCGTATAAAATGTTTTCTAATTCCCGCGTTCGCTCATGCTCGAGAACATGGCAACCAATTCTTCGGTAAAGTTGCTTTTGGGGAATTTGTCTGCGATTGCCAATGCCTGTTCGAGGTGTTCCAGCGCTTCTGCTTTTGCCTTCTCTAGACTCTTTTTGGCTGTCAACCGTTCGAAAATCTTTTCGGGGACGCCGTCTTCCGAGGCTTTCGCGATAAGGCTCTCCATTTCGGTGCGTTCTTCGGCGTTGCAGTCTTCAAAGTAATAGAGCAACGGGAGCGTGATGAGCCCGTTCGAAAGATCTGTGAACTTCGCCTTGTCCATGTTGACGGAGCCGTAACCGTAATCGAGCAGGTCGTCGATGATTTGGAACGCGATGCCGAAGTGCGTTCCCATTTTGGCGCATTCGTCAACTGTCGGCTGGTCGAAACCTGCCAATATGCCGCCGATTCGTGCTGCGGCATAAATGAGTGCGGCTGTCTTTCCGTCGATAATTTCATTGTAATCTTTACGGGAAAGTCCCATGTCGCCGCTATGGTCCAGTTCCAAGATTTCCCCGACGATGAGCTTGTCTGCAGCATCGGAAATGATGGCGGGGATGTTCGCTTCTTCGTCGATGACGCAACGCATGGACTGCGAAAGTACGTAGTCGCCAATGAGCACGGCTATTTGCGTTCCCCATTCGCGGTGGGCGGTTTTTTGCCCGCGTCGAACGTCGGTCCCGTCGATGATGTCATCATGGACTAGACTTGCGAGGTGCAAGAGTTCTACGGCAGCGCAAGCATGAGCCACGCGGTTGAGGTCGGGCTTTTCTGTACCGCAATTAGCAAGCAGGCACAGCAGCGTCGAACGGATGCGCTTCCCTTTACGGCTGAACAGCGAAACAAGACGATCAACAATCCCGGCAGGGGCTTTTTTTGCCACCTGCATGATGACGTTTTCCGTCTGTTCCAATTCTTCTTTAACTAGATCACGGGCTTGCGATAAGACTGCTTTGAAGTCGGCTTTCGTCGGACTCATTTAAATATCCAAATCG
Source organism: uncultured Fibrobacter sp. (assembly GCA_946413655.1). Lineage (GTDB taxonomy): Bacteria > Fibrobacterota > Fibrobacteria > Fibrobacterales > Fibrobacteraceae > Fibrobacter. The sequence goes on from CAMKLO010000009.1 coordinate 56,448, forward strand.
TTCAGAACTTTGTATGCGTTTGTTTCGATGAACTTGCGGCGCGGTTCCACGTCTTCGCCCATGAGCATGCTGAAAATCTGGTCGGCAAGCACGCTGTCTTCGACATGGCATTGCTTGAGGAAACGCGTTTTCGGGTCCATGGTCGTTTCGTTCAGCTGTTCCGGCGACATTTCGCCCAAACCTTTGAATCGGTTGATGGTCACGTTCTTGCGGTCTTCGACCTCGGCCATGGCCTTGTCCTTCTCTTTCTCGTCGAAGAGGTAGCGTTCCTTCTGGCCCACCTTCATCTTGTACAGCGGAGGCATGGCGAGGAAGATATGCCCTTCGTCGATTAGCGGGCGCATGTAGCGGAAGAAGAACGTGAGGAGGAGCGTCTGGATGTGCGAACCATCGACATCAGCATCGGTCATGATGATGATTTTGTCATAACGGAGCTTTTCGATTTTGAATTCGGTGCCGATGCCTGTTCCGATGGCGTTCACCAGGTTCAGGATTTCTTCGGTATCGAGTACGCGGTGCAGAGACGCTTTTTCAACGTTCAAAATCTTTCCGCGCAACGGGAGAATCGCCTGGAATTCGCGGTTACGGCCCATCTTGGCGGAACCGCCTGCAGAGTCACCTTCCACGATGAACATTTCGCATTCCTTCGGGTCGCGACTGGAGCAGTCGGCGAGCTTGCCCGGAAGTCCACCGCTTTCGAGGACGTTCTTGCGGCGGGCAAGGTTACGTGCGCGGTGTGCGGCTTCGCGAGCCAACGCGGCGTTATAGACCTTGTCCAAAATAATCTTGACGGCAGCCGGATTTTCCTGGAAGTATTCTTCGAGTTTTGCGCCAAATGCAGATGCCACGTAACCGGCGATTTCGGAGTTGCCGAGCTTGCGCTTGGTCTGGCCTTCGAACTGCGGCTGCGAAACCTTGATGGCGATGACGGCGGTGAGTCCTTCGCGGATATCGTCGCTTGTAATTTGCGCTTCTTTCTTGCCTTTCGGCATGTCTTGCGCAAACTTCGAGATGACGCGGGTGAGGGCTGTCTTGAAGCCGGTCACGTGAGTACCGCCATCGTACGTGTTTACGTTGTTGACGAAGCTGAAGAAGTTTTCTTGATAGCCGTCGTTGTACCACATGGCGACTTCGAGCGGGTATTGACCATCGGGGAGCACCAAGTGGATAGGGTTCTGGAAAAGCGGTGTGCGGTGTTCATCGACATAGCGCACGAATTCCGAAACGCCACCGGGGAAACAGAACGTGTCTGTTTGCTGGTGTTCCGGATCGCGTTCATCGGTCAGCGTCAAGCGAAGTCCGCTCATGAGGAACGCAAGTTCACGGAAACGCGTGGCGAGCGTGTCATAGACATAAACTGTTTCGCTGAAAATCGTATCGTCCGGGTAGAATTCTACGGACGTACCTGTCGTACCATCGGAAGGGCCGATATCGACTTGCGGACCGGTCGGAATGCCTTTTGCGAATTCCTGCCTTACGACTCTGCCGTTGCGGCGAACAGTCACGATAAGCTTGTTAGAAAGTGCGTTCACGCAGCTCACGCCCACGCCGTGCAAACCGGCGGAGACCTTGTACGAACTGTTGTTGAACTTGCCGCCGGCATGGAGCTTTGTCATCACGACCTGGATGGTGCCCACCTTTTCCTTGGGGTGGATGTCCGTCGGGATGCCGCGACCGTTGTCAGTAACGCGGATGCCGTTCCCCGGCAAAATGGAAATTTCGATATGGTTGCAGAAACCGGCAAGGGCTTCATCTACGGAGTTATCGACCACTTCCCAAACGAGGTGGTGCAAACCGCGGATGTCGGTGGAACCAATGTACATTGCGGGGCGGACACGAACTGCTTCTAGACCTTCGAGAACGGTAATGCTTGAACCGCTATAATCTGCTTCCGCCTTCTTAACTTCTTCTGTTTCTTCTGCCATAAATCCTCTATTAAGCCCCTCTTAGACGAATCGTATTCCTTGAATAAACGGTCTCCCCAAAAGGGTATTACACTTACCAATAATAGCTTTTTTTTGGATGCTTAGTTCGAACTTGAGCGCCGAATTGTCGGCATGAAGCACCAATATATTTTTGTCTATTTTTTGGGGCTTTACATGGCCTACTAGGAGGGGCCCGACCACCTCCGAAAAACGCTCTGAAATCGTTTTGAAGTGGAGATCTTCGGAGATGTGTCTCTTTGCAAGGACTTGTTCCAAAAGGACGCTAATGTCCTGAACTTTGTTCCCCGTATAACTCTTATTGCTTGTGCGCTTGGTCTCAAACATTTGTATAAATTCATCGCGTTAGACGAGCAATAGTTTGGAGAGCGTGAACCCGCCAATCAAGATGCTTGTCATGCCGGCGACGACGGTCGCCTTGGTGCTCTTGCCTACGCCTTCTGCACCGCTGTGGGTGAAGAATCCGAAGAAGCATGCGTAGCTCGAAATAAAGAATCCGTAAAGTGTCGCCTTGATGAGACCTACGACCAAGTCCCAGTTTTGGTAGAACATACGCACGCCGTAGAAGAACACCGAGAATGAAACTTCTTTGTATAGGTGAGCGACTTCGTAACCGCCGACAATACCGATAAAAATGCTTAAGATGGTGAGCACCGGGAGCATGATGACGGTTGCGATAAGTCTTGGCGCAAGCAAGTACTTGTAGGGATTCAAACCTAATACTTTGTACGCATCGAGCTGCTCTGTGACGGCCATTGTTCCCAGTTCCGAACACATCGAAGCGCCGATTCGTCCAGCAAGCACCATCGCCGTAAGGATAGGGCAGAGTTCCACCATGACGGATTTACCGACCGCCATGCCGACAAACATCATGGGAATCATGTCGCCGAACTGGTAGGCGAGCTGCCACGACATGATGGCTCCTGTAGCAAGCGATGCCGCGAACACCACGGGAATACTCGTGATTCCCACGTGGTGCATCTGCTCCACGGTCGTGTGCAAATTCGTGAACGCTCCAGGGATATTCTTGAACAGTTCCCAGATGAACACAATGTAGCTCACAACCTTGTTCAGGAAGCGTCTTACGACCTTGCCCAGGCCTTCTGCCATTTTGTTTACCAGCGAAATCAATTTGGACCGTTATTTCTTTGCCTTGGCGGCGGCTTTCTTTTTCGATTTCGGCGGAGCGCTAATCAGTTTCTTGTAAAGTTGGGCATCGCTCAGATACTTGATGGCTTCGTTCAACTGCTTGTCGCGCTTGAGCGAGAACGCCGTGCTGACGGAATCGTTCACGAATGCAGTGAGGAGCTCGCGTTTGATGCCGTCCTTGATGTAGTCCTTGTTCGCTTCGAACTGGGCATCGCGGTTATCTTCGAGAGCTTTGCGCATGTCGCCGATTCTCTTGACGAGATTGGAATCCGAGATGGTCTTTGCGCTATCGCCCATGTAGTTCTGTTCGCGGATGATGCTCTTTTCAAGCTGATCCACGCCGACGAGGGCGTTGCTCTTGACCTTCATGAAGTTCGTGTCTTTTTTGCAGAACGCTTTGAACTGCGTAAAGAGAGAATCCGGAACGACCCAGTCGGAGTTCATCTTGACGCCTGCTTTTTCGAGGCTTGGACGAATCTTTACAGCGAACTTGAAGTACATGGCCATGCGTTCCTGCACCTGGACGACCCAAGGCATCGGGTCGAGTTCCACATCGACGTCAGGCTTGATGCCACCACCGCCGAACATCATGCGGCCGTTGTTCGTGTAGAACGTGTCGCGCTTGGCGGTATCGGCCTTGACGGTGTCTGCCTTTGCTGTATCTTTTTCTTCTTCGTCTATTTCTTCGTCTTGCAACGAAAGTCCCTTGATGCCATTTTCGGGCTTGTTGATGCAACGTCCGAAAGGCAGGTAGTAGAATGCGGTCGTAAGCTTGAGGGCGTTGCCCGCGTTGTCAAGCGGGAAGATGGTCTGCACGGAACCTTTACCGAACGATGTCTTGCCGACGATCAATGCGCGGTCCCAGTCCTGCAGTGCGCCGGAGACGATTTCTGCCGCACTGGCAGACCCTTGGTTCACAAGGACGACCATCGGGACTTCGGGCTTGACGAGTGGCGTTCTGCGGGCGGCGCTTTCAGTCTTTTGCGTGCGACCGCGAGTGCTCACGATGACGTTGCCCGGCTTGAGGAACAGTTCGCTAATTTCGATGGCCTGGTTCAAGAGTCCACCCGGATTGTAGCGCATGTCGAGGATGAGCTTCTTCATGCCCTGCTTCTGGAGGTTCCTGATGGCGTTTTCAACATCGCTTGTCGTCTTGTCGCTAAATGTCGCGAGCTTGATATAGCCGATTTCCGGCGATACCATGCCGTAATAGGGAACGGCGTGGACGATGATTTCGGCTCTCGTGATGGTGAAGTCCATGAGGTCGGGGACGCCTTCACGTTCAATGGCGACGGTCACGTCCGTGCCGATTTTACCGCGGAGCTTATTGACAGCGTCGTCTAGCGAAAGACCCTTGGTTTCTTTGCCGTCGATTTTGCGGATGCGGTCGCCCGCGCGGATGCCGAGCTTGAATGCCGGTGTGCCGGAAAGCGGCGAAATAACGGTGAGGATGTTGTCGCGGAGGCTGATGGTGATGCCCACGCCGCCGAACTTGCCTTCCATCGAAACACGGAGGCTTTCGTAATCCTTCGGGGCGAACACGGTGGTGTGCGGATCCAGAATATTTCTGATGCCGTTGATCGCGGCGTCCGTAATCTCCGTCGGGTTGACTTCTTCAACATACTTACGATTGATTTCGGAAAGGACCTTGTTCAATCGTGAAACTTCATCGTAAAAATCTCCGGGAGGAGTTTTCTTGTCGGTAGCGGCGTTCGCGATGCAGAATGCGGACAGCGTCGCCATAAATACAGAGCGGAAACAAAAAGATTTGAACATCATGCGTTAAAGATACAATTTCCTTGGAAAATGCACCACCTTATAAGGAAAAACCGGCTACGAATAGCCGGTTTTTTTTAGAAAGGAGAGAGTATGAAACTTTTTTGGACGAGTGCACGTTAAGCAGCTTCGCTGAGGAGGCGTTCGACATTAGCTTCGCGGAGCTTGTTCAAGGCGTTTTCCTTGAGCTGGCGCACGCGTTCCTTGGAAAGACCCACCATCGGAGCGATTTCCTTCAAGTTCAGGTCGGAATCCATCTTGAAACCGTAATAGAGCTTGAGAATTTCTTTTTCTTGATCGGAGAGGTTCTTGTCCATTACTTTGTTGAAAACGTCAGTGCGGTTGTTGCTTTCGGCGAGTTCGTCGGCGCGGTTCTCTGTGTCAAAGATGGTATCGCCAAGCGTCAAGTCGCTGTCGTCGCCGACCGGAGAGTCGAGGGATGCAGACGAATTGCCCATCATCAGGATCTTTTCAATTTCGTTTGCTTTGTACTTGGAGAGTCCTTCGAGCGATTGCGTATTGACTGCAAACGAGCCGCCGATGACTTGGTGAACATCTTTTGCGTGACGGTTGAAGCGGCGCAACATCAGCTCTTTTTCGGCGCTGATGCGAATCATGCGGCCCTTTTCGGAGAGCGCACGAGTGATGTTCTGGCGAATCCACCACACGGCGTAGCTGATAAACTTGATTTTCAAGGAGCGGTCGAAACGACGAGCGGCTTCGATGAGGCCCATGTTCCCTTCGTTGATGAGTTCCATGATGTCAAGACCACGACCCTTGTAGAGGTTTGCAATGTTGACGACAAAACGGAGATTGGAATTGACCAACATGTCCAGGGCGGCTTTGTTGCCTTCGGCAGACTTCTTGAGCAATACCGTTTCCTGTTCTCTAGTGAGTAATGGATAACGCGAAATGTCGTTCAAGTATTGCATGTAAATGTCTTTTTGTTCTCTATTGTTAAGGGTCTTCATGGTAACCTCCTCGTTTTTACATCATCAAATTTACCTCCAGTTAAAGTTCCTTGTGTCATTAAAAGGAATGCTGCTTGCAAAAGTTAAATTGAGTTTTTGTTAAAAAAAATCGTGATTTTTGTCACGAAATTGTCATGACAGCCCAAAATAGTGGTTTTTAAACTAAATTTTTTGCTATGCATGACAATTCATCTACAAATAGTACAAATGACCGCTTAGGTTTTTTCCAACGGACTCGTAACAAATTCGCCGTTTTGCAAGAAATTGGCTTTGAACGCAATGAAAACAAGTTACGTAAATTGTTGAAAGACGAACGAGACTTGGTCCAGTTCCCGATTCCGCTTTTCTTGCCAGCTTTTTTAGTTTGGCTGTTCATGCTCTTGTTCCCGCTGGTGCTTATTCTAGATCCGACAAACGCTTTGAACATGAGTGTGAATATTAAAGGGCTGGTTGGTTTTTATTTGCCCATGCTGAGTACTGTTTTCATTTTTATTTTGAACCAAAGATTTTTGGTACCGCAACTTGTATTTAAAAAACGCTACGCTCTTTACTTCGTGTGTAATTCAATATTGGTGGTGGCGACACTGTTCTTTAGAGAAGTGACGTTCTTTGTGATGGAACGTAACCCCAATGAAGGGGTCGTGGGTTTCTTTAGTTCGTATTGTTTTTCTTTTGTTAAAGGCCATTTTGGCGTTTGGCCTGTCTTATCGTTTACTTTCTTGGTTGCGTTTGTTTGTGTGCTTTGCGTGCTATACCACGTGATGTTTCGCCAGATTGTTCGTGCGTTTGTGTTGCGTGAACAGAAACGTTCGGAGCTGCAATACGAATTAGATTTCTTAAAGAACCAATTGAGCCCGCATTTTCTCTTCAATACATTAAACAACATTTCGGCTCTTATCCAGATTGATGCAAAACGTGCAGAGAGCTCTATGAATAAACTTTCACAACTTTTACGTATGATGCTGTACCAAGTCAAGGATAAATATATTACATTGCAGGAAGATGTTGATATTTTGCAAAAGTATGCCGACTTGGAAAAACTTCGTTTGGACGAAAGTTTTGATTTTGTGTTTGATGTAAAACTTGAAAATCCGAACGTAAAGATAGAACCTTTGCTGATGATGCCTTTGATGGAAAACGCGATGAAACATTGCGTGAATCCGAACGGCAAAAGCTTTGCGCATGTTTCGATAACACAATCGGGAAATCAAGTTCATTTTCATTCCGAAAATTCCAACTTCCCAAGAAAGTCAAGCCGCAAGAGTGGTGGCCTCGGGCTTTCTACGTTCGAAAAACGTTTGGACTTGATGTATCTTGATGCACATGAGTATTCCGTGAATATTGTCGATGATATATATATAAGTGATTTGATTTTGCACTTGAAAAAAGAAAATTCATAAATTTTTAGTTTACCCCTTTACATTTCGAAAATAATATTGTAGTTTATTAATCACCTTGAGTTGTTGCTTGAGGTCCTTACTTTTATCTTTTATCTAAATCTTTCCCTATATCGTTACGGCTGAACAAGCCTGTTTATTCTAAAAATCATCAAAAAGGAAATCCTATGGCTAATAGGATGTTTAAAGGTATTGCCTTAATGGGGGCTTTGTTTGCTCTCAATGGCTTTGCCGATGAATGTAGGGGCGTCGCGCTGTATTCAGACGGTAGCGATAATGGTCAAATGTTAGAAACGGGGAGGAGTTTCCCGGAACCGCCGGAATGGAAAACAAACTGGGGGTATCTGGATGGAATGCAGCCGCCGTATATTCGGTTGTCTGGCATGAAGAATGTGCGAGGAGACTGGAAGGGCGTACTTTCGTTCCCGAAGCTTCCGCTTTATATCAGTGGCGGGAATCTCCGTTTGAAAGTCCGTGCTACACAAAATGTGAAATTTGGCGTGTGGCTTAAGGGCGGCTTTGGGAACAGCCACGTGCATTACGTCAATTTGACGGCGAATACGACGCGAACTTTGGATGTTCCGCTGTCTAGCTTTGGCGTGGTGGGCGGAGTTTCTGTTTCGAATGTGGGCGTGGGGCTGTTCCAAGTACCGCAATACCAGTACGTGACATTGTTCATCGATGATGTCGGCTTCAGCTGTGTCAAGAACGGCTTGGGTGTTTCATCTTCTTCGGCGGTGGGTTCTTCGTCATCGGCAGCTTCCGGTGATGGCTTGCTAGGATATGAGTTCTCCAATGTGGAAGCTTGGTCTGAAGTTCGTGAATCGAGATTCTTGCCCAATGCGGAATCGGAGTTCAGCGCTGCGTATTCTCAGCATGAGAGAGATTCGCTTATTTCAAGAACGAACGGAAACTTCCTCGTGAGCGAATTGGAGTATCTCAAAATCGAGAATACGGTACACGCCACTGAAATGACTGCGAAAAAATCGCGCAAGACATGGTATGACAACTTGTATTCTGTTGTGCGCAATCGGCTCCGCGAGAACGTCGTGGCGAACCCGAAACAGCTTTATTTCGAAGCGGAGGCCATCGCTGCGGAATCGGATTATACGGTGATTCCCTTGCTAGTCGCAGATTTGGATTACGGCTATAGTGCATGTGCGGATTCCTTGTGCTCTACGATGCAAATCATGAATGCGCATTTGCTTACGGCGGGGCTCCCGACTTCGTTTGTAAGAGGTTCCAAAATACGTCTTTTGCTGGATCCGTATTTTATTGCAACAAAGCAAAGGGAATTGCCCTCCGTTTCAGTTTGCCTTTCGGGACAGTGTTCTTCTTTAAAACTGAAGGGATCGCTTGAGTTAGAATTCCCTTCGGCAGGGTTGCAGAAGATTGTTGTCAAATTGAAAAGCGGTGGCAGAAATGTCGAACAAAATCTTTTTGTGGAGGTAAGATAATGATGCGATATGTATGGTTGGCTCTCGCCGCGTTTCTTTCGACAAATGTAATGGCGGCAAATAAGGATTATGGCTTCTTTGTTGATGAAAACAATGATAGATTGTGCATGAGTGCTTTGCGGATTCTGAAGAAAAATTTTGGATTCGACGCCCAAGATGACGTATGCGACCTTGGAGAAAAATCCGTCCATATTCGCATTATGGACGCACCTGAAGATGCGAGTTCTCCAAAGGGGTTTTATTTGGAACGGCCGTTTATCATTGTCGATGGCATAGACCTCAGTACGGTTGAAAAGAGGACGATGGCGGACTTGGAAGCTGATTTACAACAGGTCGGGCTACCGAATATCTTGAAAACTCTCGGATATACGCCTGTTCTTGTGCAGTTCACGGAAACGGTACGAAGGTCGCTACAGCAAAATTCGGATATATTCAGTCGTTTGCTTGCTTTCTTGAACGACAATAAACATTTTCCTTTTCCTGGAGCTAAAGAAGAGGGCTTTGTCATTATGGGCATAAGTCAGGGCGGCGTCATTGGGCGTTATGGTGCCTACCTGTACGATAGCCACCGCAAATCATCCGATGCTCCGATTCGGCTCTTTTCGTCTCTTGATTCTCCGCATCAAGGGGCGGTCATGCCGGAGGGATTGTTCAATACGGTTGCTTTTTGGAGTAAGCAAGGGGCTTCATCGGCAGAAATGTTCAAGGATATGTTGCAAGCCAAGGGTGCCATGGATTTGCTAGTTTACGATAATCGATGTATTTCGCATACCTGCTTTTCAGAAATAAACGTGAATAGCGGGTTTCTTTTCGAAGATTACCGCAGTGCTGCGGAATACAAGGGGTTCCCTTCTGTGCTTATAGCGCAGGGGCAGTTGAAAGGAAAAAGTCCCGAGCACAACAACGATTATTACCGTCTGGAGCGCCATGCGGAAAAAGGCCCGTTTACGTTAGGTAGCGCAATTAGCCGTATGCATTATTCCGACAATAACGGAGTGATTGCCTATAACCGGAAAAAGGAAGGAGCTTCTAGCGCCAGTTATGCTGAAAGAAAAGGCATTTCTAAATATGACTTTATTCAAGGCTCTACGTATCCGTTCGGTGGAACAATCTATGAGGCTTTTCGTGAAGGCTTTTTGGATGCCATGCCGAATGGGATGAAAACGTCGGCGCTTTTCTTTGATGTGACGCTTAATGTATCTTGGGGGCACGACGAACTCATTCAGGACCGCAGTACGTTCATTCCGACAGTGAGCGCTATGGATATGAAATGCAATGGCGATTTGGCGATTCGTTCGGATTGCGGCTTTACGCAATCGTATAGCGGTTTCCCGTTTGAAAATCCAGGGAACAGGAGTTCTGCTGTTGCTGCGTTTGCCGTAGATCCGACACACCCGCGATTCAATGAACCCATTAGCGGGCGGCATATCGAAATGCCTCTTGAAGGAGGTGCTTTTAATGCGCTCGTCCTGGAGGGGATGCAGGTCGATTTGTGGCGAATCTTGTGCGAAATGGCGAAGTATGATTATGACTATGGCTCGGGAAAATTTAGAAACCCGAAATTGACGGGGTATTTCTCGCCGAATACAAGTTGCATGGATTTGAGCAAAAAGCCTGATATTATTGCTAATGGCGGCACCGTTCGAACGAAAATGTTTGCCTTTGCGCGTTATGACTATAATGCAAATGCGAATGAAAAAGATGTCTCTGTAAAATTTACGCTTCCGGCTGGCTGGAAAAAAACAGCTCTTTGGGATTACGGTGGAAATATTCAAGCGAAAACTTCGTTTGAAGTTGACGTTAAAGTCCATAATCCGAAGGGAAACTGGATGAAGGCGGAACTTCTTGTTTGCCGTTTAAAAAGTTGTTCGGGCTATTTGCAGTTGAACGAACAATCTGTTCCTATTGATGGAAATAGTCATACGTTGCGCTGGCAGATGCCTTCGAATGATGGGGCTTTAAATGGGCTTCGCTGGTTCCGTCTTGTGTTGAATTCTGATGGCGCTGAAGTAGAACTTTCTAAGCCGCGCATGGTAATTGATACGCAGAGCGACGCTCCTATTCCGCCAAAGATGAGTTCGTCGGTGATTTACCCGAACCAGTATGCGTATTACCCGTGGGATTCAGACGTGCATGTGGCGCCATATTCGGATGCTCTGGGTTCCGGCCTCGAAATTAAGTACGACAGGGCTCGTCGCGGTATGCATATTGAATTTGACAAGATGGTTTCGATGGACGATTACAATAACCTTGTTGTAGATTACTGGCCGGGAACATGCCAGAATACGTTGGCTTATTTTGACTCAAAGAAACTGACTGCGGCAAATCTTGCAAACGGTAGGTTGCAAAATGGATTTGTTCGCAAAATTTTACCTTTGGGCGAAATTATCGATTTGAACGTGACCCCGCAAGGCTCCAAATCCGCTCATCGCTTGAATTTGCAGTCTGTTGTCGCAAATGAACGCTGTGTTATCAAGTCGATTTCTGTAGAATAACCCCTCTTGATGTATCATAAGATTTGTGGTATATTATGTACATATAAATCAAAAAAAGAAGGGAAAATGAAAAAATCAATATTATTCTGTATGTTATCAACGGTTGCCTTGTCTCTGTGTGGTTGTCTTAATCCGCATCTGAGTTCGATGGGCGCATCACCGATGATTGTCGCTCACCAGCCAAGCCTTGCTGTTAATGGCGATACCTCTTCGTTGACGCTATCCGTTGATGCGTATGGCGGTGCTAAAATGACTGGCCGAAACATCAAGGACGGTTTCACGGGAGGCGGAGCGGTGGCTTTGAGCTATAGACCGCTTGGTTTTGCTTCTCCGCTTTATGTGGAAGCGGCTTTTGGCGGCAAGGGTGGTAAGGCTTCGTTGGAATGTTCCGAATCAGGAAAGTGCAATGACGGCTATAACGCTTGGCTTTCAGAAGTCGGGAAGAAAAAGTATTCTTTCTGGAATTTGCAGGAGCGAATATCTTTCGGTGCCGACTTTGATGTTGGTCCTGTGATTCTTGGACTTGGTGTAGGCGCCCAAATCTTTGAAGGTGGTGGCGATTTTGACGATATCCGTGATTATCTGGACAAGCAAAATCTTGCAGACAATGAAGACGAAGGCTACGGCGTAAAGCTTTATTCTGCGGCTCGCTTTGGTGCAAGGCTTGGACAGAATGGCGTAGTCATGTTGGAAAGCGACTTCATGTGGCTCAAAACGTTGAATATCGGCATTATGCTGAGCTACTATCATCCGTCAGGATTTCATGGTGGTGTCTTCGCCGCAGAAAAGGTCGGCTATGGCGTGAACTTTGGCAAGACGTTCAGCTTTTAGGAAGTTTTTACGTTTCCTTGAATGACCAAGGGCTTCGGGCGAATGCTCGAAGTCCTTTTCGGCTTTAATGACATGGTTTTTAAAAGAAATACCTTGATTTTCGTGCTTGGATAGTGTATATTCTCAAGAAGTGTAATGTGTGACTTTGGGGGAGTGGGTATGAACGCATTGTTTAGGGTACTATTATTTCTGGTCGCTTTTAGCCACGTCTGTATTGCAGCAGAACTAAGACGTGCAGAAATTTACGTGGATGAAGATCTTTATAAAGATAGCGAGGTGCTTGCGGCGATAAAAAAATATGCGGGCGCTGTCGAAAAGAATTTCAGTTTCAAGATTGATGTCAAGTCGTTTCCGGTAGCGTTTGTGCTGGATTCCTCGACACTTGATGGTGATAATCCAAGTTTTAAGGTGAAAACGTCTGCTGCCGAACTGAAAGCGGCGATTAAGAAATCGTGGGAAGACAAGAGCAAGGAACCGTTGGCGGGCGTGATTCTTATAGGTAACTTGCCTTTTGCCGAAATGGAGTATTTCGTCAAGAAGTCCGACGGGAAATTTGCATACCCGGAGGATGCAGGCCCTTATACGAATTACCAGCGTTGGGTCGCCGATTTCTATTTCATGGATTTGGACGGAGAATGGAGAGACGAAATTACAGGTATCAATTGCGAAAATCGAGGAAAGTGCGACAGTTTGGTACGGGCTGCTAATGGAATTCTAGATGCCCATTACAGTAAAGATGGTGAACTTGGGTCTGACGATTTTGAAATTTGGGTGTCCCGTGTGAATCCGTATGGAGAAGCTCGCGAACATACAGCTGCGAAATGGAAAAAACAACTCCATAACTATGATACGGAATATTTCCCTAAGGTGAAGGAATTCATGTTGCGGTGGCTTAACAAGGCGTACGACCAGCAAGTGAAAACTTCACGCCCGGACAAGGCTTTATATACTTATTCTTCAAAGACCGATATAAAGGCAAACGATTTTTCTATGGTGAACTTCATCGAAAATCTATCGAATATGTTCAATGAAGTTGACGTGATGTGGGAGGCCAATAATCGAAAATACTTGGATTTCATAACGAAGGACTATGATTGGGTTTTCCATATAGGCCATGCCATGGAAACGTACTTTGAAAGCGGTGTCAAGATTGAAGATTTCGATACTCTGGTCCATGTGAGTGCCCGTGTGTTTGATTTGTATTCTTGTAGCGCTGCACGAACAGTCGTTTTCGAAGGGAATGCTTATGACCGCAATATCGCTCTTGCGCATATTTTCAGGACGGCGGGTGGCGGCGTGACGGTGATTGGCAATACAAAGACGGGCGGCGGCTATCAGGACAACGACTATTTCTACAAGCAGTTGAAAACGAATATGCTGGGTGACGCTTATCTCCAGTGGGTCAATCACAGGACTCAGGTATTCGAGGCTTCCAAGCATACGAAAGATGTCTATGAATGGTTTTATCCGTACGGATTCTTTGGAGACCCGTTTATCAAGTTGAATGTCGATAGGGAAAAAGTGAAAGGAGATGAAATTCCGAAGGATGTCGCTTTGCATGCTTTTAAAGACTTCAACATTAGCGGAAAGTGCTATGACAAGTCGCAGGGGGCTAACGGAAGATGCAATGTGGTTTGCGGCTCAACGGCGAAAAATTATTGTGCGGGAGTCCATGGGAGTGCTGAAATAGGCGCTATTTACGCCAAGGGCGGATTGGTGTTGAATGGAAGTGTCACTGCCGCAAACGCTACGATATACAGCACGTTTGAAAATGCAAATGTCAATATCAATGGCAATGCTGAGTACAATTATATCGCCTACAAAAATTCAAAAAAGTGGAATGATGCGCTTGATGTAAAGGATCCTCTGCCCGAGTTTCCGTCGAGTGGCTGCAAGGACGTGACCGTTGATGCGGAATATACCCCTGTTGGCGGGTCGTGCATCAAGAATCTGACTGTAAAATCTTCTGGGACGTTGATTATCCCGGAGGGTGAATTTTTCGTCGAAAGCGTCAAGATGGCGCCGGGTTCAAAGTACAAGTTTGCTAAACCGGGCTATTATTCTGCTATGCATGTCAAGAAAGGCTTTGCCTGGGACGCTTCGCCGACCGTTACAGTTTCGGATAGCGCAGAATGGGCGAAGGGATTTAAGTTATTTGTGCATGACGATTCGATTGCGGTTGATATTGACAGTGTGTTTTATGGCTCTGTGTATGCGCCGAATACGATGGTGAACGTTCGCGGCAAGGCGTTTGGCTCGTTTGTCGGGAATGGCGTGGCGGTCCATGACAAGTCGGTCGCCTATTATGTTCCGTTTGCTCCTGTTGATGGGAATTCGGGACAAACAGTGAAAATTTTTGCGGATAAACGTCTTGTCGCGTCGAACAGTCGTGCCTATGTTGGAAGAGTTCATGATGGCGTGATTGAGTTTGTGGTTCCGGCTGCAGGGCTGTACAAAATTTCTGTGATGAATGCACTTGGGCAGAAGGTCGCTGCATTTAACGTGAATGCAACGGTGGGGCGTAATGCTGTGGAGTGGACGCCTGCGAGGAATGCTTGTGGACGCTATGTCGTAAAAATCCAGGCAAAATAAATATTTTTTTGGGGAGGGGGGAATGAATTTTTTCACGAAAAATGTAATCGCGTTGCTTGTGCTAGTAGCGTTCTGTTTTGCTACGGAAAATGCAATGCAAAGTACGGGGTTAAGACGAGCAGAAATTTACATCGATGAGGATCTTTACAAAGAGTCCGATGTCGTTGATGCTGTCAGAAAATATGCCAGTGCGGTTGAAAAAAATTTCAACTTCAAGATTGATATCAAGTCGTTCCCGGTAGCGCTTGTGCTGGACTCTTCAACGCTCAATGGAACTCCGAATTTTAAGATGAAAACTTCGGCGGCAGAGCTGAAAGCCGCTATCAAAGAATCGTGGGATGACAATAGCAAAGTTCCGTTGGCTGGCGTGATTCTTATCGGCAACTTGCCTTTTGCCGAAATGGAATATTTTGTTCGGGATTCCGATGGCCATGCCGGTTACCCTGAGGATGAGGGGCCTTTCAAGAATTATCAGAGATGGGTTACGGACTATTACTTTATGGACTTGGATGGTGTTTGGGCGGATGAAATTACGGGAATCGGCTGCGTGATGGGGGATTCGTGCGTTCGCTTGGAACGTGGGGCGAATGGACTTTTGGACGCTCATTACGAAAAGAATGGAACACTCGGTTCTGACGATTTTGAAATTTGGGTGTCACGCGTAAACCCGTATGGAGAGGCTCGCGAACAGACTTCGGCATTATGGAAACAGCAACTTCAAAACTATGACACGGAATACTTCCCCAAGGTGAAGGAATTCGTGCTGCATTGGCTTGACAAGGCTTATAAACAGCAGATGAATACTGCACTGCGTTCAAAAAAAATGTTGTACACTTATTCCACAAGGTTCCAAGTTAAAGAAAGCAGCAATTCGATGGTGCGGTTTATGAAGTTCATTTCGAAATTAACTGATGCGGATATCATTTATGAAGCCAGTAGCGAAAAGTATTGGGAATATGCTACACAGAATTACGATTGGGTCTCTCATATCGGGCATGGATCTGAAAAGCGTTTTGCCAGCGGAGTCGCAATTAAAGACCTTGAAACGCCTGTCAAAGTTATTCCCCGTGTATTTGACATTAATTCTTGCAGCACGGCACGCTTTGTCAAAAAAGATGGAAAATCTTATGACAGGACTATTGCGTTGGCACATCTTTTTAGAACTTTGGATGGTGGCGTTTCGGTGATTAGCATGACAAAGACGAGTGGCGGGTATCAGGAAAATGATTATTTCTACGGTCTTTTGGATAAGGATATGTTGGGTGATGCGTTTGTCAAATGGGTTAATTATAGGACGACTTCGTTCAAAAAAGGAAAGTTCCCGAAGGATGCCTACGAATGGTTCTATATGGTGATGCTTTTTGGCGATCCGTTTGTCAAGCTGAATCTAGACAAAGAAAATATTAAGGTCGATGATGTTCCGAAGAATATTGCGCTGCATGCGTTTAACGACTTTAACATCAGCGGAAAGTGCTATGACGAATTCAAGGGTAAAGACGGAAAGTGCAATGTGGTTTGCGGCTCTACTGCGAAAAATTATTGTGCGGGAGTCCATGGCGATGCCGAAATTGGTTCTATCTATGCAAAGGGTGGCGTGACGTTAAGGAACAATTCCTTTACGGAACATGCGACGATGTATAGCACTTTTGAAAAGTCGGAGCTTCGTATAGATTCCAGTGCTCAATATGGGTTTGTGTCTTACAGGGATTCTTTAAGCTGGAACAAGGAACTTGATTTTCGCGAACCGCTGCCAAGTTTCCCTGCAACAGGTTGCAAGGACGTGACTGTTGACAAGGAATATGCTCTTGTGAATGGAGCGTGTGTCAAAAATCTGACGGTGAAATCGTCGGGTACGCTTGTTATTCCGGAAGGTACATTTTACATCGAAAACATGAAAATGGAAAAGGGTTCCAAGTATAAGTTGGATAAACCGGGATATTATTCTGCGATGCATGTCAAGAATGGTTTCGCTTGGGATGCGGCTCCGGCGAGTGCTGTGACGGACAGTACCGAATGGGCTAAGGGATTTAAGTTGTTTGTGCATGACGACTCGGTTGCGGTTGATATTGACAGCGTGTTTTACGGCTCTGTCTATGCACCGAATACGATGGTGAATGTTCGTGGCAAGGCGTATGGAACGTTTACCGGGGAGGGCGTTGCAGTGCATGACAAGGCTGTTGCTTATTACGCTCCGTTTGCTCCGATTGATGCGGATCCGGGAAAAACGGTGAAAATTTTTGCGGATAAACGTTCGATTGCGCCAAGCAAAGCTCGTGTTATTGGAATTCGCGATGGCGTGATTGAGTTTGTTGTTTCGACTGCGGGGCTGTACAAGATTTCTGTGATGAATGCGCTTGGGCAGAAGGTCGCTGCATTTAACGTGAATGCAACGGTGGGGCGTAATGCTGTGGAGTGGACGCCTGCGAGGAATGCACACGGACGTTATGTTGTGCGGGTCTCTAATTAAGATTAATGATGACGTTATCAAAAAAGCCTCGGACTTGAGTCCGAGGCGAATTTTTAAGCTCCAGAAAAACTGGGCTGAAAATTACTTGCTGAGGGTCTGAACCTGCACGTCCCAGCTCTGGTTGCCAAGGGCAATGCGGTAGGTGCTTGCGGCACCGGCCTTCATGTTCTTGGTATCGACAGCCGGAGCGGCGTTCGGGTCCTTCTTCGGCACGCCAATGTGGCGGTTGCCCTTGAGGAATTCGATACCCTTGTTGCCAGCCTTCGTCTGGAGGCAGCCCGTGATGAAGATGGTTTCGTCGTTGACCGGGAGACCATTTTCTTCGAGGAGCTTCTTGGCGGCAGGGATGCCCGGCGGAAGAATTTCTTCTGCGCACTGGACGCCCGGATAGGCTTCCTTGAACGGCTTCATGTTGAACTGGTCGGCGGCAATCTTCACGAGTTCCGGATCCGGTTCGCACGGGGTCTTGCCCTGGTAGCCGAGGAGCATCTTGCCGTAGCCTTCCGTCATCTTGAACCACGTGCCGCGACCGGCAGCTTGGTTCAAGGTGTTCATGTAGGCCTGCTGGAAGTAGAACTGAGAAACCGGCGTCACGGAAGAGGCAAAGCCACCGCGGCGGACGCATTCACTCATGTTCTCGATAACCTTCGGGAAGAGGTGGAAGGTCTTGGTTTCGCGCATCATGAGGGTGTTGGCCGTAAGAGCGCCACCCGGCATGGGGCTGAAGATAACGTCGGTTGTAATCTGGCGTGCTTCAGGCGGGAAGTTGTAGTCCTTGAGGCATTCGACGGCGACGTTGTTCGCTTCCATGAGTTCCGGAATGTGATCGTCAACGATGCTGTCTTCACCGAGGGCGAGCTTGTAGTCCGTACCCTTGAGGGCGTGGAACATGGAGAAGAGGTCCGGCTGAGCCGTACCGCCAGAAAGCGGCTTGCGGCCGAGGTCAACACCATCGGCGCCACCTTCGATAGCGGCCTTGTACTGGGCCACACCGGTACCGCAGGTGTCATGGCTGTGGATGCGGAGTTCGACCTTGTCGCCGAGGAGCTTACGGGCGCGCTTGAAGGTCTCGTAAACCTTGGTCGGGTTCGTGGTACCGGAAGCGTCCTTGAAGCAGACGGAAGCGAACGGAACGCCTGCGTCCAAAATGTTGCGGAGGATGCGTTCGTAGAATTCCGGGTTGTGGGCGGCGTTGAGGTCGCATCCCGGAGGAAGTTCCATCATGGTCACGACGACTTCGTGTTCCAGACCGGCGTCGGTGATGCACTTACCGGAGTAGATGAGGTTGTTGACGTCGTTCAAGGCGTCGAAGTTACGAATACGGGTCATGCCGTGCTTCTTGAACATGTCGGCATGGAGCTTGATCATGTCGCGCGGCTGCGGAGCGAGGGCAACCACGTTGATACCACGGGCGAGGGTCTGGAGGCGAATCCTCGGACCGACAACGCGACGGAATTCGTCCATCATGTCGAATGCGTCTTCGCCGCAGTTCTGGTACAGAGCCTGGAAACGGGCGCCGCCACCAGCTTCAAAGTGGGTGATGCCGGCCTTGACGGCAGCTTCGACAGCGGGCATGAAGTCCTTAGCGAAGACACGAGCACCGAAAATAGACTGGAAACCATCGCGGAACGAGGTATCCTGGAACTTGATCTTTTTCATAGTGTTTTCCTGTGGGATAAATCCCTTGTTTTTTTACTGTACAATAAAATACGGGGGTAAAGATAGAAAAAGTGGGAAGTAGGAAGTAGGAAGTAGGAAGGAAATGGGCGGTAAATTAGAGGGCGAAACTCAATTATGCGTGGATTGCCCAGCGGATGTCGAGGGTGATGCCTTTGAAGTTTATGCCACTCCATTTTGAAGCAAGTCCGATGCTCCAGCCGTCAATAATGCCGTACGGCTGTCTCATGTTCCATTCTTGGCGGGCCGTCGATTTCTCGTAGCGGATTCCGACAGAGTAATATAAAATGGCGTCGTCCAAAGCATGTACGCCTAGTCCGAACTCTGGTTGTACAGCCCATTTGTTTAAAATGTCGTGAATGCAAATTGCGGGTCTGTATAAAATGGAACCATCGCCATGGCTCATAAATGAATTGTGCCTATATGTGTGAGAATCGTTTTTATTGGAGTCTGTAAATTCGTCGCCTGAATTTATTCCAAATCCACAACTCATATTGAGCGCAAAAACGCCTATTCTAGTCGAAAATCCAAGAAGAATTAGATTGAACCCTATAAAATCTCCATGTACGGAATTGTGCTTGCCTATTGCATGTGAAAAATTGAACCCTCCGGCAAAATAATAAGAAGGTGCCTCTTTTCGAGAATATCTTTTGGGCAATGTGTTTGTGCTATAGGCGTTTGTACCTATATGATAATGGTGTTTATAGATAATTGTGTCGTATTGGGGTTCTTCTCGTACGATGGAATCTGCGAGGGATTGCATTTCGATGAGGTTCATGTAGCACAAGTCATCTTGAGGTTTGCCGTTCTTTGTGCGGAGGTGATTCTCGTAATCTAGAATGGCGATTGTGATTAAACGCCTTTTGTTTGGCCGGATTTTTTGCAGGGATTTTGGATATTGAGAACGGTTTGCCGTGTAGATGGAATCGAATATCGAATCGGATTCAAGGCTGAATGCTGTTGTCAAGCTGTCCCATTCCATTCTAGCGAAGAATACGTTGTTCGCTCTTTCGTTATAAGAATATTTTGTTGTCCGTTTTAGGCGCGGTTTTAGAAATTCCCAATGCTCAATGGCTTCTTCGGGATGGCTCATAATGTGGCGGTAGAGGGAGTCCCTGATTTCGTTATGGCGATGAATGAATTGCTCGATTGAAGTTATGTTCTGCAGGGTTGAATCTCCGTAGAATAAGGCGATAGAATCGGCCTCGTCTTGCATGTGGCCAAGTAGGGTCAAATTACCGAATTCATCTTCATAGGGCGCTAGGTTGTATTTTGGCAAAGGCACGTATTCCAGATATCTTTTTTCGACCCATCCGATACAGCCTGAAGATGTTTTTAAAAGAACTTTTGGGCCGCCATCTTTTCTTATGGAGGCTGGTTCTTCAAAAAACATTGTACAAGTGCTGCCGCTTCCGTCTTCGAATTGAGTGAGTTCGAGGTTGCCTTCTTTGGACTGGA